>DKUL01000056.1:0-94304 GCA_002490665.1 Lachnospiraceae bacterium UBA7205
CCTGTTTCATGCCCTCTATGAGCCTTTCAAAGCGTTCCTGCGCCTGCCTGTCGATTTCGGCAAGGTATGTATTCAGCCTACCGTTTGCGAGCAGATTGGTGTATGTAACCTTGCGGTTCTGCTTCAGATAGTCCAGATGCCGCTGTCCCCATGTGCCTATTGGCTATTCTTCTTCGGCGGGTAAAGTCAAACACGGTATTAAATAATCTCCTTGCCGCTCGTATTTGCCGCCCAGTTCCTCAAATAATGATTTTACCATTGTCTTGTTACCTCCACATTCTTTTTATTTTGAATGTCCGCAAAATCCGTCCTACATCATTTGGATGCCCATATGCATTCGAGCAGGGGAATGTTCTTCCCCACTACTCGCGCGCCGGGCATCCGTCAGCATGCTGACAGATTTCATCTGAATGCCCATGTGCATAAAAAATTATGCCGGCGGTCAATATTTGAAACCGCCGGCATAATTTTACAATTCCCGCACACCCTTGTCCGCAAACTGATAAACCTTGTTGCAGTATTTCAGGTTATCCTTGCGGTGCGTAATCAGGAAGACAATTTTGTCCCTCTGCCTTAATATCATTCCCAGAATCTGTTCCTCCGTATTCTCGTCCAGCGAGCTGGTCGGCTCATCCAGGACAAGGACATCCGCCTCCTCCGTATACAGCCTTGCCAGGGCAATCCTCTGCTTGTCACCGCCGGACAGGTTGTTTCCGTTTTCCAGTATTTCCATTCCCGCAATGCTTCCGTCCTTTTGAAACTTGTTCAGAAAATCCAGCTTTTCATATGCCTCCCGCCCGATGTCCGGTCTGCCAAAAATCAGGCTGTCGTAGAGTGAACCAGTGATAATCGGCACATTTTGCGAGTAAAAGGAAATCCGGCGTCGGTATGACGCATTGTCAAGCTGTTCAAGCGGAATATTGTTGATGTATACACCGTGATTTTGTTCCCAGAATTTTAAGACGCTTTTCATCAGTGTTGTCTTTCCACAGCCGGACTCCCCGACAATGCCGATAACATCCCCTTTCCTTGCCGTCATGTGAATCCCGCCAGCCAGCATCTCGCCCTCCACGGTCAGCAGCCTGTCCATGTCAATCCGAACCTCGTCAATCCTGTCAATTACGGTGTCACCGCTGCTCTCCTGATTTTCCTCCAGAAGCCTTAGATAATCCCTCGAAGCCTTTATTTCTCGCAAATCGAGGTTGACTGACACAACATTCATAATGGCAGGCATAAAATAGGACAGCAGAATGGAAACAGTGAAAATGCCGTTCAGCTCCGTCCTTCCCTGCAGGAACAGATAAAATAGGAAAATGAGGATAATATTCTGCGCAAACATATTAAAAAAACTGATCAGCCTGCTCATCTCCCCCGCAAACGTATTGACCTTCATCGTGAAGACCTCGATGGTTTTAAGATGCTCCTCCAGAATACGGTCAAGCCTGCTGTTGTCGTCATTCTGCTTGATAAAGTCTATCTGCTCCGCGACCTGATAAATGTCCTTGCGCTCCTTTGGAATAATCCGCTGCATTTCCGCCGTCTTTTTTAACAGGCTCTTGTTGAGGAAATAGAACCCGGCAACATTCAGGACAAGGATAAAAGCCATCAAAAGAAACATGACCACATTGATTGATAAGGAATAGCCCAGAATCAGCACGATAATAACAGACTCCGAAACCAGCACGGGAACCGACCGGATGGAAAGGTTCGAAAACGTAAAAACCGCGGAATCCGCGCGCTCTACGAGATATGTCGCCCCATACTGGATAAGCGCGCTGTACTTCATCGAGAATATTTTGTGGTAAATTTCCTTTGACATGCTAATCTTGTAGTTTTTCATCAGGTGCTGCTCCATCACCGTGTAAACAAGCTGCAAAATGATTTCCAGGAACATCAGGGCAATAATAAAAACTATCACCTCGGATGTAAACGCAATCCGCCCATTCATCATCTCATTGACACAAAGCGGTATCAGGAAAATAATCAGGCTGATAAAGACATGGAATAAAACCAAGGCAACTTCCGTCAGTAAATATTTCTTGTTGTTTTTCATTTGTATTCTCCTCTATGCAGTAAAGCAGACAACAGCCGTCTGTCCATTTTCAAAAGTCATTTTATATAATAGAGCAATATTTTGTCCTTGTCAATAAAACAGGATTTTCATACACCCCTGCGCCCAGAATTTCGCTACTGTTCACTCCGTTCCAGTAACAAAATTTCCACTACTTTAATAAGGAACTGTAGAAAAATAACAAGATGATACATGGAAATCATTCAAAATCTTCATGTTAAATTCATACCAGTGTGCTATATTAATCCAGTAGGGAAGCTTTCTTCCCTACCCGCGGAGCGTCCGTCAGCTTGCTGGCATTTTTCACTTGGACGCAAATGTACGCAAAAATATCAAACAACCATATTGGAGGCTTACGATGAACCCATCACCCTACAAAGTCCTCTTTCTTGAGGACGAACCCACCATCCGGGAGGTATTGACTGAATATATGCTGGTTTCCGGATACGACGTGACAGCCGTGGAACGCGGTGACGACGCGATTGGACGCTTGCAGGCAGATACATATGACATCGCAGTGCTCGACATCATGGTGCCGGGCGTGGACGGTTTTGCGGTGCTCGACTATATCCAGCAGCACTGCGGTGGGACGGCAGCCATCATGCTGACGGCATTGGAGGACGAGAAGACACAGGTAAAGGCATTCAACCTCTACGCGGACGACTATGTCATAAAACCAGTATCGCCGATTATTTTGTTAAAGCGCATGGAAACCATCCTCCGGCGCACCACCAAAAAACAGACGGAAAAGGACACGCACGAAAAAGACGGACAGCAGAAAGGTCTTTACCTGAAGGAAGAAGCCTACTGTGCCTATTACGGAACCCGGAAGCTGCCGCTTACCCTGAGCGAGTATCTGCTGCTGCAGGCGCTTTTCAAGGAGCCAGACCGCGTGTTTACAAGGGAACAGCTCATCCTGCGGATTTTCAACGAGGACTATATCGGAAACGACCGGATTATTGACGCACATGTCAAAAATCTCCGCAAAAAGCTTCCTGTTCCATGCATCCGCACGGTAATCGGCGTGGGCTACCAGTTTGACAAGGAGGAAATGGAGCAATATGAAAATAAGACAAACGCTGGGGAATAAAAACCTTTTTTACAGTATGATACTGGCAGGCATCATGCTTCTGTTTCTCGTCGGTTATTTCGGGTATATGCTCCCCTCCCTTTATGTGGACTATCAGATGGAACAGAACCTCAAATCAGTCCGGGAACAGCACCAGTCCTATGTAAGGGATGGAAATTACGACAGCGTACAGGTGAAAAATCCGACAGCCTGTTTTTCTGTAAAGATACCGGACACGGAGGACAGCATTTATCTCAATGCCAAATTTTTTTCCATTAAGGTATCTGTGGTGGACGAACAGCTAAAGGAACTGTTTACGGAACTGCGCCGTGTCTTGAAAGCCTATTATGAAGGCAGCGCTGACACAGGCACTGTCAGGGAACTGTTTGCCGAAAAACAGGAAGAATGGGAATCCGTTTTTCAGAAATTGTCGGTGGAAAACATCCCCTCGCCCATTCAGGTTCAGGTACTGGAGCAGCAAGATGCCGACACCGTGTACAGCGGAGAGTACTGGAAGGTTCATCCGGTTTCCGATAAATATGCGGTGTTTGAGATGGGGGTGCGAGATGAGAACAACCAGTACATCAACTACATTGCGGCACAGAAAACAGACGGGAGCCTGATACTGACCTTTCTTCCGGTCGTGACACCGGACATGAACGAAATCCGACCCATCGTGTTCCAAAGCCTGCCAATGCTCGCAGCCGTCATTTTTCTGCTGGTGCTCCTGTTCTCGCAGGTTTATTCAAGAGGAATCGTGTCGCCAGTGGTGCGTCTCGTACAGCACACACAGCAGATGAAAAACAGCCGTCATTTTCAAGTCATTCCCATGGATAGGAAATTGACAATGCGAAAGGACGAAATCGGCATCCTCGCTGCCGCAATTGAATCGCTGTACCACACCGTTCAGGCGGGCTATGAGGCGCTTGAGGAAAAAAATCAGGCGCTTGCGGAGGAAAACAAGCGTCAGGAGGTACTGTTAAAAGCTTCCTCCCATCAGCTCAAAACGCCGATTTCAGCCGCACTGCTGCTGGTGGACGGCATGGCAAACAAGGTTGGAAAATATCAGGACACGCAGACCTATCTGCCCAGGGTAAAAGAACAGCTTTTGTCGATGAAAAAAATGGTGGAGGACATTTTATACTTAAACCACTGCGGCGAAACGCTATACCCGCAGAAGCTGGAAGTGCGCACAGTGCTGGAAAACCAGCTTTCCGCTTACCGCGTTGCCATCGCGGACAGACAGCTTCAATTATCCGTCACGGAAAATGACACTGTTGTCATTGAAACGGACGAGACACTGCTTGCCCATATTTTAGAAAATATATTGTCAAATGTGGTAAGCTACACGCCCTGCGGCGGACTGGTAGAAATTGTGCTGACACCCGATAAAATCCAGATAGAAAACTTCGGCGTCCAGGTTGAGGAAGATATCCTGCCCCATATTTTTGAGCCGTTTGTCAGCGGAAGCCATCACAAGGCAGACAGCGGAGCTGCCTGTCACGGTCTTGGCATGTATATCGCCGCATACTACGCCAGAAAAATCGGAATGAAAATTACGATTAGCAATGGCAGCAACTGTGTCATGACAGTGCTGTATTTTAACCAATAGACAGACTTTATGGGAAATTTATCCCATTCTGTTATGATATCTTTATCGGTGAACTAAGGAGCCGAACAATTCCTAAGAAAGGAAGGAAAATTATGGAACAATCCGCACTGCTATCAATTGAAAATCTGACCGTGCGCTACGGAAAGGACACCGCACTACAGATTGAATCACCCATCATAATTGAGGAGGGTGACAGGGTCGGCATCATTGGCTCCAACGGCGCAGGAAAGAGTACCCTGATAAAAAGTATCCTGGGGCTTGTGCACTATGAGGGAAGCATCCACACCAGACTGCAAATGGAACAGATTGCCACACACATGCAGTTTAACGAATACACGGATGCCATGCCGACAAAATACATTATGGAAGCCATATTACAGACAAAAATTTCCCGCAGCCAGAAGCTGCGCGACTTAATCGACTATTTCGATTTCGGGGACTGCCTGCGCAAGAAATACAGCAGGCTCTCGGGCGGGCAAAGACAGCGGTTTACAATCATCATGGTGATGATGCAGGATGCCCCGCTGACCTTTTACGACGAAGTGACTTCCGGGCTTGATTTCGAGGCAAGGCAGAAGCTTGTGGAAAAACTCACATCCTGGTACCGAGACAGGGATTCCAGCCTGTGCATCGTCTCCCATTATTATGAGGAGCTTGAGCAGCTTGCCGACAAGCTGCTGATTCTGGACAAGGGGCATGTCATCGACTATGGGCAAAAAGAAGACCTTTTCCGCAAATACTGCGGCAGGGCGGTCATCGTACTGAACAATTCCGTGGAAAATGAGCAGCTTTTCTGCTCCTATGAAAAGCTTGCCTCCCCGGCACACCTGATTGCGCTGCCCTGTGAGACGGAGGAAAAAGAAAAGGAGCTCACCGCGCTGCTGCTCGCGCACAATAAAAATTACACCAGAAGCAGCACAGACATTGAGATGATTTATGCCAATGCCAAAAAAGCTTTTTTGGAACGTCAGGGAAAGGAATGTGAATTATGAATGTGAACAAGAAAAAAATCATTACATGGCGTATGATGCTTTACGAGCTGCGCAATATTACAGGAAACCCATTTGTCCACATATTTGGAATTGGAATGCCGCTGTTTATGGCAGTGTTCATCACACGGACTGCCGTCTCTGAAATGACGGACACCGCCATGGTAAAAAATGTTTCCACATCTATCTTTCTGGGTATCGGCGCCCTGATTCCGATGGCGACAGTCCTGATGGGGTATGCCGTCTTACACGCACAGGAACTGGAAAAAGGAATCCCGGAGAGACTACAGTTGTTCGGAATCAAAAATTATGTGACCATCTGCAACCGGGCACTCTCCGAACTCATCTTTCTGTCAGTGGCATTTGCACTCTATTTCCTGACAGGCATCCTTTTCATGGATCTGGAAGCGCCAGTGTTCTCAGGGTTTCTCCTTTATGTCATCTGCATCGCGTGTTTCAGCGCCATTTGTTTTGCAATCGGGCACGCAATCGCCGCGCTCGCCAAGCGGTTCAGTGTCACGTACTGCATCACGATGATGGTCTATTTTGCATGCATGATGCTTGGCGGGATGATGGGCATCTCGTATGAAAATATGGCACCCATTTTACAGGCAGCTGCAAAGCTCCTGCCAGTCACCTACTTTAGCAGGGACTTTTTCACCATATGGACCGGGGAGACATACAACTTCATATCCATGATACAGGCGTACTTATTCTTCGGCGCAGTGGCAGGAATTCTGCTGTTTTCCGCCATCAGGAAAAACGCCTGAACCGAGTAGGGGAAAAGCTTTTCCCCTACCTCCTGCTATTTTCCGCCTTCAAAATACATTGTTGTTGTCGTCACCTTCGTACTGGATGTGGGACTCTCTTCATCCGTCTGGGTGAAGGAATAGGTGCCATCGGCATTCTTCGTGACTTCCACATAAACTGTCCGGTCACCCTTTTCCAGATTAAATCCGTAAACGCCGTTTTCGTCAAATAAATCGGTAATGTCCATTTTCTGGTCATGGTAATATACCCATACCCTGCCATCCTCGTCCTCGTCGACACTCACGGACTCATTGATATGCTCCGCAAGCTCGTCTGCGGAAATCCATGTCATGCTGCCATCCTCGTCAATGCTGACGCCGCCATAGCCCATTATTTCCTCCTCCCCATCGCCGCGGTCATACGTAAACTGGTAGCCGCCGCTTCCATTTTCTGTCACTTCCACTTCCATCTGCCTGCCATACAGCCACATGGTAATTTTCTCCTGAATGCCGCCGATGTCCGCCGCATACACGGTTCCGGGAACACCGATTACCAGTGCGCATGCAACTGCCGCCGCAACTGCCATATTTTTTTTGTGCTTTTTTTCAATCCTTGCCATTTCTTCTACCTCCAAACATAACTGCCGGGAGGACTGAACTGCTGAAAAAGCCTGTTTGTAACGTTCCTTATTTGTCATCATTCCAATCCTCCTTCAATGCCTTCCTGAGCATGCCACGCCCGCGCGACAGCCTGGTTTTCACGTTACTCTCGCTCAGCTTCAGGATATCCGCAATCTCACTGACAGCATAATCTTCATAATAATACAGATGAATGACAATGCGGTATTTTTCCGGAAGCTGCATCACGGTCTCGAAAAGGGTTTCCGCCTCCGGCGTCTCAAATGTCAGCGTCTCCATGTACTCCTCAATGGAAACCTTGTTGCGCCGCCAGAACGTGCGGTTCACGTTCTTCGCCTTGTTGACGGCAACCCGCATCAGCCACGCGCGGACATGCTGCTCACTCTCAAATTCTTTTTTTGTTGTATAATACTGGACAAACGTCTCCTGAACCACATCCTCTGCATCCTGCGTATTTTTGCACATGTTAAATGCCGCAGCAAAAAGGCTTCCCTGGTACAACGCCGCCAGTTCCTGTACGGACTGTCTCATGAGTGCTCCTTTTGTTGATTGTTTGAAAAGATCTTTCATTAATAGTACAACTCATCGGTACATATGGTTACACTTTTTTAAAAAATTTTGCCGAAAATTTTTTGATATGATATAATGTCGGCAGACATTATCTTTGCCTGAATTCTTGATACAACAGTAATTTTGTAATGATTTGGAGGAATATCATGAGTATTTTAAACGTTGAAAACTTATCCCACGGATTTGGCGACCGGACAATCTTTTCGAATGTGTCCTTTCGTCTGTTAAAGGGCGAGCATATCGGTCTGGTTGGCGCCAACGGTGAGGGAAAATCCACTTTTATGAATATTATCACCGGCAAGCTGATGCCGGACGAGGGCAAGGTCGAATGGTCGAAAAATGTGCGTGTGGGTTACCTTGACCAGCACACAGTTCTCGAGAAAGGGATGTCCGTAAAGGATGTGCTTTCCTCTGCCTTTGATTTCCTATATGAAATGGAAAGCCGCATGAATGAAATCTGTGATAAAATGGGCGAGGCATCGGAAACGGAACTCGAAGCCTATATGGAAGAGCTTGGCACGATACAGGAGCTACTTGACCAGCATGACTTTTACATGATTGACGCAAAGGTCGAGGAGATTGCAAGGGCGCTTGGCATTATGGAGGTCGGACTTGACACGGATGTCACGGACTTAAGCGGCGGGCAGCGGACAAAAATCCTGCTCGGAAAGCTGCTGCTGGAAAAACCCGATATCCTGCTGCTCGACGAGCCGACAAACTATCTCGACGCCAACCACATTGAATGGCTGAAGCGCTATCTTCAGGATTATGAAAATGCGTTTATCCTGATTTCGCACGACATTCCTTTTCTGAACAGCGTCATCAATATCATCTATCACATGGACAATGCCGAGCTGACGCGCTATGTCGGGGACTATGACAAATTTCAGGAAGTCTATGCCATGAAAAAATCACAGCTGGAAGCTGCTTACAACAGACAGCAGAAAGAAATTGCAGACTTAAAAGATTTTGTGGCGCGCAACAAGGCGCGCGTGGCTACAAGGAACATGGCAATGTCACGCCAGAAAAAGCTTGACAAAATGGATGTCATTGAACTTGCCGCAGAAAAGCCAAAGCCGGAATTTCACTTTAAGGAAGCGCGCACAAGCGGAAGATATATTTTTACGGCAAAGAGCCTTGTCATCGGCTATGACGAAGCGCTGTCGAAGCCGCTTGACATCTCCATGGAACGCGGGCAGAAGATTGTCCTTACTGGCGCAAACGGTATCGGAAAAACAACGCTCCTGAAAAGCATCCTGGGACTAATCCGTCCGTTAAACGGCGGCGTGGAGCTTGGCGATTACCTGGAAATCGGGTATTTTGAGCAAGAGATGGACCAGTCCGTCAGCACGACCTGTATTGAGGAAATCTGGAACGAGTTTCCCTCGCTGACACAGTATGAAGTGCGCTCGGCACTCGCAAAATGCGGGCTTACGACCAAGCACATTGAGAGCAAGGTAAAGGTACTAAGCGGCGGCGAGCAGGCGAAAGTCCGGCTGTGCAAGCTGATTAACAAGCCCACAAATATCCTGCTGCTCGACGAGCCGACCAACCATCTCGATGTCGATGCGAAAGCAGAACTAAAACGTGCCCTGACAGACTACAAAGGAAGCATCCTGATGGTCTGCCATGAACCTGAATTTTATGACGGACTCGCCACCGATGTATGGGACTGCTCGCAGTGGAGCACGCGGATTTAACTTTACTTTTCAGCGTTTTCCTAATATAATGTAAATAGATATAGCGATAACTATTACAATGATTTTAAAGGAAAGGGTGATTTCATGGCTGAAAAAGAAATGATACAGAGAAATATAGAAGACTTTTCCAGAGTACAGGACTGGATGCTTCTGGCTGATAAAGATTCTGAAGTTTATAAGGCAATGAAAAAACGCTATATTGACTTGAAAGTGATATTAACTTCTTCCGGTATTAATTTAACAGAAGTGGACCGCATAAAAGAATAACCAATAACGTAACGCAATATCATGTTTCAATCGGAAAGGAGGCAGGACTATGTGGGGTGGCTTTAATTCATTTCGGGATCCCACGCGCAATGCGGTTCTCACATCCCGCTTTATGGAAGAGGACTTAAAACGCGGTGCAGGGAAAACGGTATCAAAGAGGGAACGCACGATGGCATATGTCATAATGGTACTGCTGACTGGAATGATAATTGGCATTGTGGCAATGTTCGGGATTATGTACTGACTATTTTTATCATCAAAACAGGGATATGGTATATCTGCCATATCCCTGTTTCTTTTTGTCTATTATGAAGGTGCTATCTAGCTATACGATTAAAATGTAAACACTGCTGCCGTAAGTGGCGGAAGTGAAAATGCAATATGATAATCCCGCTTATCGCACAAGCCTTTCTTCGCCTTAATGACCTTGGGAATCTTGTTCCCATTGCCGCCAAATTTCGTGTCGTCGGAATTGAGTAACAGCTTATACTGTGTATTCATCGGCACGCCTACCTTGAACTTCGGATATTCAACCGGTGTCATATTGATGATGAAAAGCATGTGCTGTTTTCCGCTCTTGTTTCTCCTGACAAAGCTGTAAATGCTGCGCTCTGTGTCATCCGCATTCATCCACTCAAATCCGAGCCAGTCATTGTCAATCTCATAGAGACAAGGGCTGTTCTTGTAAAGGGTGAGCAGCTCGCTCATGTAATCATGCATTCCTTTATTCAGAGGGTTCTGCAGCAGTCCCCAGTCAAGCTCCCGCTCCTCACTCCACTCACGCTCCTGTGCAAACTCCTGTCCCATAAAGAGCAGTTTCTTTCCCTCATGTCCAAACATAAAGGTGTAGAGATTCCTGAGGTTCGCATACTTGTCAATCTCATATCCAGGCATCTTATTAACCATGGAGCACTTCAGGTGCACGACCTCGTCATGCGACAGCGGCAGGATATAATTCTCGGCATTGTTGTAGCTCATCGCAAACGTCAGCTTATAGTGGTTGTCTTTTCTGAAATATGGGTCAAGCTTCATGTATTCACAGTAATCATGCATCCATCCCATATTCCACTTGAAGGAGAATCCAAGTCCTCCGTCCTCCGGATTGGCTGTTACCTTCGGCCATGCCGTGGACTCCTCGGCAATCGTCATGACACCGGGATGCGCGCCGTGAATGACGGAATTGAGGTGCTTGAAAAATTCAATCGCATCAAGGTTCTCGTTTCCGCCGTACTTGTTTGCCACCCACTGGCCGTCCCGCTTACCGTAGTCAAGGTAAAGCATGGAAGCCACAGCGTCCACCCTGAGACCGTCTATATGGAACTCACGAATCCAGAACAGTGCATTGGCAATCAGGAAATTGCGAATCTCATTTTTGCTGTAGTTAAAAATCTTCGTGCCCCAGTCCGGATGCTCGCCAAGCCTGGTGTCCGGATGCTCGTACAGACATGTGCCGTCAAACTCACAGAGACCATGCGCATCCCTTGGGAAATGTGCAGGCACCCAGTCAAGAATGACACCAATGTCATTTTTATGCAGCAGATCAATTAAGTATCTGAAGTCATCGGGATTTCCATATCTGGATGTCGGTGCATAGTATCCGGTTACCTGATACCCCCACGAACCGTCAAATGGGAACTCCGCGATACCCATAAGCTCAACGTGTGTGTACGGCATTTCTTTCAGATATTCCACAATCCTGTCCGCAAACTCACGGTAATTGTAGAATCCCTCGGCAGTTCCGTCCGGATGCTTCATCCATGAACCGATATGGCACTCGTAGATTGACATCGGCTCCTTGTTCATATCCTTTTTGTCGCGGTCTGTCATCCACTTCTTGTCCGACCATTTGAAGTGGTTCAGGTCATATACCCTTGATGCCGTGCCCGGACGCATCTCCGCGTAATTTGCGTAAGGGTCTGCCTTGTACAGTCTTCTGCCGTCCGGAAGCACCAGCATATACTTGTACATCTGCCCTTCCACCACGCCTTCCACAAAAGTGGCAAATATTCCACCCTCGCCGAGACGTTCCATAGGTGTCGCGCCCTCATTCCAGCCATTGAACTCACCGATTACAAATACTTCCCTTGCATTCGGCGCCCACACTGCAAAAAACACACCGTCTGTTTTTCCTTTTTTACAGAAATGCGCACCTAACTTTTTGTATATCTCGTAATGCGTACCCTGTCCGAATACATACTGGTCGGCATCAGAGATAAATACAGTTGTGTCTTGATTGTTCATAAAAATCCCCCATTCTGTTGTAGGGCACCCCCTACATAAAATCACGTTCCTTGAGGACAATCATGTCCTCGTTGTCATACCTTCTCGCGAATAGTACGTCAACAAAATTTTTGATTTTTGATTTTTTGGATTTCCAAATTGCCTCATCTATGATGTCCCTTACCTCATCCTTTGTCACTACATGGTTTCCGCTCTGCATGTTAGCTATTCTGGTGTAAAGGGCGAGTGTACCTAACTCATCAATGGAATATTCCAAAGCCAAGGCATAGTTTTTGGCATACGCGACGAGTGCATTGTTGTCCATCTCCATCAGGTCAATCCTGATGTTGAAATAGTCCGCAATCATCGCCTGCTTCTCCAAAAGCTTCGTAATCTCTTTTTTCGTGTCCTCCATGATGACAACGATTCCGAGATTCTCCTGGTTCAGGTTTAAAGCCATCTCGTAGAGCTTTTCCTCACTCATACCGTTTGCCTTCTCTATTATAATACCACCATTATTCAATTTCTCAAATACATCTTTTACATTTCTTTGATTGAATTTTTCCCCGGTAATCTTGGCAAGCTTTCCGGAGAAGTTGGCATCCGATGCCTGATACTCCTTCACGAGGTTTTTCGCCATCCGGATGGTATCAAGCCCCGCATCGCCTGTAATGATGATATTACCAGTATACGCGGCAAGCGTTATGTTATCAAGAGCAAAAACAATCTGTTTTTTAATTTTTTTGGTGACGGCAAAGTTTTCAAACAATGTCTGCTCCTCCGGTGTAAATTCGCGCACCTCCTCGCGCTTTGCACCTTTTGCCTCCTTTTTGGTTGTCGCCACTATTTTTTCGGAAAGCGTGCTTAGGTCAGCCGTATTCATCTTGATTTCCTGCGTCTTTAACGCATCCTCTTTTGCCATCTCGGCAATGCTTTCCGCATCCTCGGGGTCAAGCTCCCTGTGGTCATACTGATTTTGTTGTGCATCACGGATACTGTCCGGTGTCCCGCCTATATCTTCCGCGTGCTCCTCGTCCGTATAATACTCAATACTATCCGATTCATTTTCCCCGGCATCCTGTTCATCTGTGTCCTTCTCATAATCTGCCGGATTCATGGTGCGAAAATCAGTGTTATCCGTTTCTATTTTCTGCGTATATGCAGCTTCTTCATCGTTTTTCTCACTTTCCGGACTGCCTTCCGGTACGAATGTACCATCTTCATAATACGCTGGACTCTCCGGACTGCTTTCCGGTGTATACGCAGATTCTCCATAATACGGTTCATTTTCCGGATTATCCTCCTGTATATAAGTGTCGTCTTCATAGTATGGTGCATCTTCCGGACTATCTTCCGGCGTGTATGCATCGTCCTCATAATATGACGTGTCTTCCGAACCGCTTTCCGGCGCATACGTATTATCCTCATAATATGGCATATTTTCTACGCCATCTTCCGGTATGTAGGTGTCATCTTCATAGTATGGCGCATCTTCCGAACCACTTTCCGGCGTATATGCACCGTCCTCATAATATGACGCGTCTTCCTCCCCGGTTTGTCCATTACTGATATATGCATCTTCCTCCGTATAATATGCTTCCGCGGACGGATTGTTTTCTGGCATGTCCGGTTCTGCAGTGCGCTGTCCCGGCGTGTCTTCTTCCGAAAAGGCATCAGCCGTCTGGCTTCCATCGACTGCCTGGCTGACAGTCTCGTGCGGAATGTCATTTGTCATGCCGCCAAGCTCCTGCGCTACAACGCGTTCAAGCTCTGAAAGATATTCCTCTTTCGCGTCTGCTTCCGTTTTTTCCGGCTCTGCTTCCTCTATTTTTTCTGCTTTCCCAGCTGGCGCATCACTCGTTATGTATGTCACCTCAAAGTCATCCTCCGATGCCGGACGGGCTTCATTTTGTGGAATGTCGCCTGTATCATCCGCCTCCAGGAACTTATTGCTGTTTCTTTTCTGTGCCGCGGCTTCTTCGCGCTCAAGCTCTCCCAAAATTCCGCTTTTGATGGAGTTGTCAAAGTTCGCAAAGATTTTTCCCGTCTGTGTCAATATATGCTGCTTGATTTCCTCCTGATGCTTTTTGGCATTGTCCTGCTTCATGCGCTCCCACTCAACCAGCACGTCATCAAGATTCATCGAGCCTGTTCCCTGATTTGGCAATATGCCGTCTGTCAACTCCATGTCTGTCATTTCCTGTTCACGGTATACGTTTTCATCATTATCTTCCATCCGGTTCTGCTCTTCCACCACTGTTTTTTCCGTGATGTCACGCAGCTCATCCATATCGGACTCTGCCTTGATAAGGCGCGCATCTTCTCCGGGTATCAGCACTTTTTTGATTGCCCCTGTGTGTGGTTCCGGTGCCGCTTCTGACACGCTTGTCACCATCTGGGCAATTTTCCCTGTCTGCGAGTATGGCTCTGTTCCCTCTGGTTCCAAAGCGTCTTGTTCATCGTCTGTTGCTTTTACCGGCTCTGCTTTTGATGCATCCACATCCGAAGATTCCGGTTTTTTTGCTTCTGAAACATCTGTATCCTGCGGTTTTGTCCCATTCCCGGACTGCTCCACATCCGTTTGTCCGGCTGTTTCCACCCGGGCGGACAAATTTTGTTCAGGCTTTTCTGCTTCACTTTCTGCATTGCCCGACTTCCCTTTTGCTGCCTCACTATAGTTGGTATTGGCAAAAATACGGGTATCACCCATCGTGCTGCCTAAGTCCTCGGCAGAATTGTATTTTCCCCTGTCCTCTGCAAACACGTCATCATCATCTGCAAAAAGTTCCTTCATACTCTCCGCAACTACTTTTTGGAGATTAATCGTATTGTACTGACTCATATCGCCCGCACCCATAGACGCCGGCGCATTACTTTGCTGTGCGTAAGAAACATTATTGTGGCTGCCGTTCGCATAAGCATCCGCACGAGTATAGTCATCCGGCACATATCTGTCATCCGTGAGTACCTCCTGCGGCGCACTGTTATTTTCATAATTCGTAAAGTCTATCGGATTCCCATTCTCATCATAGGTCTGCTCCACATAAAATTCACCAGTGTAACTATTGTCCTGATATGGGCTGTTCACATAGCTTAAATTTCCATATCCGTCATCGACATAACCGGTCTGGTCATACGATTCATTTCCATAGGTTTCCTCCGAATAACCGGTCTGGTCATACGATTCGTTTCCATAGGTTTCCTCTGCATAGCCGGTCTGACCATAGAACTCATTTCCATAGGTTTCCTCTGTGTAACCAGTCTGACCATACGGCTCATTCCCATAGGATTCTTCTGTGTAAGCAGCCTGGTCATAGGATTCATTTTCATATGATTGTTCTGCATAACCTGACTGGTCATACTGTTCTTCCGGATAGCCAGACTGGTCATAGGATTCATTTCCATATGGCTGCTGTGCATAACCCGACTGCTGGTTATAGTCCGTCTCATATGCTTCATCCTGATATTCCTGATTCTGATAATCCTCGTCCTGATTATTGCTGTCAGCATAACTGCCTTCCGAAAATGCGAGCATGTTCTCGTATTTTTTCTGCTGCACCTCAGTAAGGGGCACATGGAGCGCTTTCAGCTCCATCGCTTTCATCACGTAAGAACCGTCACCGAACCAGAGTATGATATCGTCACACTCCTCGACACATTTTGTTGACAGCCCTACCCTGTGATACAGATAAGCAAGCTCATAAGCCCACTCTTCCTGGTAATCTCTTTTTTTCAGCTCCTCAAGAATCTCAATGCGTTCCTCAAGGCTTGCCTCCTGCGCTTCCAAAATACGGTAACGGAGCGTATAGACACCATTATCCTTGGGCGCCAGCTTTGCAAACTGTTTATAATATTCTATCGCTGCCACTACATCATCTAATTCAATTGATAACTCACATAGGGAATACACAACCGAACGGTTTGTAGGATAACGTTCGTAAGCCAGCATTAATAAGTCCCTGCTGTCCTCGTTTCGTCTGTTGATTCTGTACAATGCTGCAATTTTTAAAAGCATTCCCGCGCTCTTGACCCTTCTCCAGTCAATCGTGTCGGCTATTTTCACAGCTTCTGCATATTTTTCCTTATCGATTAAGTTCGATATTTCTTCTGAACGAACTTTATACTCGTATTTATCCAAGTCCTATCACCTCTGACGCCACTGCCCCTTGTCATTTACCTGAGTCAAAAGCGTGTAATTTGGGCAAAATAATAAATCCGTGTCTACAATACCTTTGCGCATGGCAAAATGACACACATGACATTAATTATCCACTCCCACAGTCAGTTTAGCATACAGATATCCACATGTCAACTTTTACAACCCTTAATATTGTGGATATCCGTACATTTTTTCTGTTTTTATGTGAAAAAATCGTAACAGTTCAGCCCAGAACTTTGCACTTGCTGCAAATTATGGCTTACAAGCCACGTGAAACAGTGTAGTGGCTTTGACACCTACGAAGTGGTTTTGCATGGCTTGATGCTTGTAACAGGAAGCCAAAGGCTGAACTGTTACGAAACATCATTCTGCTGTCAGCGGAGTACGTCCGCGAGCAACGCAAACTGTTCCAGTGTGAGCGCCTCCCCGCGCACGGTAGGCGAGAGTCCCATTTTTTCAAGCGCGGACAGGATATTTTCCTTTGTCAGGTTCAGCTCCGGCGCATTGCCCAGTCCGTTTACCAGTGTTTTCCTGCGCTGGTTAAATGATGCCCTGATAATGTCAAACATCCATTTTTCGTCGGAAACTGACACGCATGGTTTCTCATAACGCGTCAATTTTATGACACTGCTGTCAACATTCGGGCGCGGCATGAAGCAGCCTGCGGGCACAGTCAGCATGACTTCCGGCTTCGCATAATACTGCACTGCCAGCGACAATGCGCCGTAATCCTTGGTGCCCGGACCTACCTGCATCCGTTCCGCAACCTCCTTCTGTACCATGATGGTGATGCTTTCCAGCGGAACGTGGCTTTCAAAAAGCCCCATGATAATCGGCGTCGTAATATAATAAGGAAGGTTTGCCACGACCTTTATCGGTTTTTTGTTATTTTTTTCCTGAACAATTGCATTAATGTCGACTTTTAAAATGTCTTCATTGATAATGGTAACATTTTTATAGGCGGAAAGTGTGTCCTGCTCGAGAATCGGTATCAGTTTTTTATCAATTTCCACTGCGACTACTTCTCGCGCGTGTTCGCACAAATACTGTGTCATCGTTCCGATTCCCGGTCCGATTTCAAGTACACAGTCATCCTGGTCCACATCTGCCGCGCGGATGATTTTGTCAAGAATATTGGAATCTATCAGAAAGTTTTGTCCATATTTTTTTTGAAAATGAAAACCGTATTTCTGAAGAACTGCTATTGTATTTCTGGGGTTTCCAAGATATGCCATACATTATCCTTTCCTATTTAAGAATGATTGTCAAATCCGGTACATGCATCTTGCATTTTCTTCTGTTATGCGCACGACTTCGTCATAATCCAGTCCTTTTATCTCTGCGATTTTTTGTGCAATAAAGGGAATGTTGAGCGATGTGTTTCGTTTTCCCCTATTGGGCTCGGGAGCAAGGTAGGGACTGTCTGTCTCAAGAAGAATTTTTTCTATGGGAACTGCCTCCACAACCTCTTTCATCTTCCTTCCATTTTTAAACGTCACCACACCGCCTACGCCAATATACAGGCCCATCTCCACATAGCGCAGTGCAAAATCCGCGCCGTAGGAAAAACAGTGGATGACCCCGCCAACTGCTCCTGCATTGTTTGCCGCAAGGATGTCAAATGTATCTTTCGCCGCATCCCTTGAATGGATAATGACGGGCTTACTGATTTTATGCGCAAGCGCAAGCTGCCGCTGAAACCAGAATTTCTGTATCTCATGTTCCGGCTCGTCCCAGTAATAGTCAAGACCGATTTCGCCTATGGCAACAACCTTTTTATTATTACACTGTTCTTCCAGCCATTTGAAATTTTCTTCATTCAATTCTGCCGTCTCGCTTGGGTGCACGCCTGCTGCCGCGTAAACAAAATCATATTTTTCTGCCAGCCTGATGCCAGCCTGGGTACTATTGATACTGGCGCCGACATTGATAATCGTCCCTATTCCGCTATCGGGCATGGCAGACAAAAGCTCCTCCCTGTCCGGATCAAACGCTTCGTCATCATAGTGGGCATGTGTTTCAAATATCATGGGTTGTGTCCGTTCCTTTCTTTTTGATTCATTCTACCACAAATAATTCTTTTTTTACACTTTTTTTAAAAAATTTTTAAAAAGGTGTTGACACTTTATTTGTTAAGTGGTATAGTATCTATTGTTCGGTAAACAACCGGTATCAATAAATGATATGCACCGCTAGCTCAGTTGGTAGAGCACCTGACTCTTAATCAGGGTGTCCAGGGTTCGAGCCCCTGGCGGTGCACGAAGGCACTATTTTTGAAGCGTAGGCTTTGGGGATGGTGTTTTTATTTTGTCCGGGGGATTTTGTCATACAGGTTCGCTGAAGCATGGTGTGCTGCCGTCTTATTTTGTCATACAAATCAGGACTTGGACACCCTGATTTTTGGTTAGGGTGTCCGGAATCCGGATTTTTTACTCGAAGCACTGCGGGCAGAATGCAGGGCAGTAGAGGCATTCCGTCCAATGGATGCAGCGGAATGTCCCGTTTTCGTCGTATGCATTCCTGGCGTCCTCCTCCGTCCCGAGCATGGAGTGCACGTAATAATAATAGTCATCCTTCTCCCTGTCTTCATACTGTTTTTCCAGTTCCGCTTTTGTCATGGTCAGTACCCCTTCCTGAAGAATACCGGGTCCAGGCGGTAGACGTCGATGCCCAGCATCTTGCTCTCCGCCGCAAGCTGGCTGTAAATCCTGGTCACGTTGTAATCGCCGTGCCCCATGAACACGCGCAGGAATTCCAGGTTGCCGCCCCCGATGAGGTAGCTCGTCGCAAACGTGTGCCGGAGCAGGTGCGCATGCAGCCTTTCGATTCCGGATTCCCTCTTGAGTTTTGTGAAAACCTGCTTCAGCGCATTTGCGGTCAGCGGTTTTCCGGAACGCAGGGACGCAAAGAGGTATCCGGAGGTGTGTCCGTAGAGTTTCGTGTAACCGTCAATCTCCCTTACCAGGAAGTCGGGCACCGGCGTGATCCTGCTCTTGCATCCCTTGCTGTTCAGGATATGTATGATGTTCCTGTCCTGGTCAATGTCCCCGGGCTTCAGGTGACGGACTTCCTGTGACCGCAGCCCGCAGTCCAGCATCAGGTGGAAGATGCAGTAGTTGCGCCGCCCCTTTTCCGTGTGCAATCAAGCAGGGAAGACTTTCCCTACTCGCCGCGCGCCCCATGCGCCACCTTAGCGGCATACTTCCTCTGCATGGGGCTGCGCATAAAAACAGATGACACAGGTTTCCGCCTGTGTCATTTGCTTTACGTGAACATATGTTAGATACTTTGTTGACATTATGTGTCAGAAAATGTAAAATCTTGTTGTTGCCCCTCTTATACTGGCTTCAGGAAGGAGGTGAAGCAATGGATAGTTTTACATCATTTTTAGTGTCTGTCACCGCTGGCATCTTAGTTTATTACCTTTGCAAATGGATTGACAGCATACGTTAAAAGAGGGCAACCTCAAAAGGCTTGACAACCAAAAGTAGTCAGAAACCCCCAAGGGCCGCAAACACTTGGGGGTTTCATTAGTTACCACAATGGATAGCTACATCATTTATGATGCTAGTATAGCATATGCATTTTCAGATTGCAAGATTCTTTGTATGACAAATTTCCTTCAGGAAAAATGGATTGCCGGTTTTTTGTCTTACAAATAACAAAGGGCATAAAACAGCTTACAGCACTTGCATTCCACTGTCCCATACCCTTTTGAAATTGATGATTAACATGATAATATCACACCTGGTTCCTAAAATCAGCATAAACTGACAATAATTCCGCCAGCTCCAAATGGAATAGACCCCCCAAGTGTTACCAGCCCTTGGGGGATCGTTTGCAATGTCAGAATTGCAATACTAGTTTTTGCCTATGGCAATTATAGCATTTGCATTTTCAAATTGCAAGATTCTTTGTATGACAAATTTCATGACAAATTTCCCTGAAAAATCTGTCATACAAACATAAGACAGCTGCCTGCGTATATGTTCTGGCACATCCCCTAGACACCATAACCCTTAATCAGAGTCCAGGGCTCGAGCCCCTGGCGGTGTACGAAGGCACTATTTTTGAAGCGTAGGCTTTGGGGATAGTGTTTTTATTTTGTCATACAAATCGGGGATTTTGGACACCCTTATTAATAAAAGTTAAGGTGCCTAAAAGATGCATCGGAACAGATAACCGGATTTTGCATAGAATCTGTCATACATTTTGTGGAATGTCTCCGGAACCTGAAGAAATTTGTCATACAAGAATTTTGCGATTTGAAAATGCATATACTATAATTGCCATAGGCAAAGGATATAGAGTCATGCATTGGCTCATTTCAAGCGAAAACCCCAAGGGCTGCGAACACTTGGGGTTTTCTATTCCATTCAGAGCTGGCTTATTACTCAGGCTTGTTACCGTACAAAAATCCGGCAATCCGGTTTTTCCGAAAAAATTTGTCTTACAAAGAATCTTGTAATTCAAGAATGTATATGCTAAACTTTTTCTGACAAGTGAATGTGTTAAAATCCAATGTTTTCCCCTCCTTTCGGTTCCCAGTGGGAGGGGGCAACAACAACATCTTGCATTTTCCAGCATATATTGTCAATAAAGTATCTAACATATGTTCACGTTAAACAGATGACACAAACAAAAAACTGTGTCATCTGTTTTTATTATGAAGTCTCATGCAGAAGAAATATGCCGCTGAATCGGCGCATGGATTTTGGTGTCAACATCATTTTTGATGCTACCCACTTTTAACATATGCTGTCAATCCATTTGCAAATCGCCGCACAATTCATGTTGCAGAAATATGGCAAAGCGTTTAAAATGGAATCATAAACAACATTACTGCCCTTTGAAAGAAGATGAATTTTTATGAATAGGATACGGAACAGCAAAACCGGAGACTTCAATAACACTGTAAGCAATGCCATTATAAAGGATACGCTGCATATGGCATGGCCTGCGGTGTGCGAGTCTTTTTTTGTCTCGCTTGCCGGCATGATTGATTCGCTGATGGTGAGCACCATGGGCTCCTACGCGGTGGCGGCAGTCGGTCTGACCACACAACCCAAATTCATGGGACTTTCCGTTTTCATTGCAGTGAATGTCGCTGTGTCTGCGCTTGTTGCGCGAAGGCGCGGTGAAAAAAAGAAGGACGAGGCAAACCGCATCTTACTGACAGCAGTCTTTTTTATTTTTGCAGCCATCGCGGTTGTGTCTACCCTGTGTGTGGTATTTGCCAACCAGATTATCCACTTTTGCGGTTCAGCCGAGGACACACATGACACAGCTGTCATTTATTTTCGCATTATCATGGGCGGAATGATTTTTAACGTGATTTCCATGGGCATCAATGCGGCGCAAAGAGGCGCCGGAAATACAATTATTGCCATGCGGACAAACATCACCTCAAATGTCGTGAATGTCATTGGTAATTATCTGCTTATCAATGGGCACCTTGGTTTTCCCGCACTCGGCATTTACGGCGCTGCCATCGCCACCGTGTTTGGCACAGTCGTTGCATGCATCATGAGTGTGTGTTCCCTACTGAAAAAAGACAATTTTGTAAGCCTGCCCTACATCATTCAGCAGAAAATACAATTTTCCATTGTCTCACTAACGCGGATTGTCAAAGTGGGATATTCCGTATTCATCGAACAGGTGCTGATGCGGATTGGCTTCATGTCCACTGCGATGATGGCGGCAGGACTTGGAACGGCAGCAATGGCAGCGCACCAGGTCGGCATGAATATTCTGGGGCTGACCTTCTCTTTCGGCGACGGTATGCAGGTTGCCGCAGTCGCACTGATTGGACGCAGCCTTGGGGAAGGCTCACCCGAAAAGGCAAAGGAGTACGGAAGGGTCTGCAGGCGCATCGGAATGTGCATTTCCATCTCGCTGGCAGTCATTTACTTTCTGGGCGGAGAAGCGCTTTACAGGCTATTTTTTGAGGAGGACAATATTGTTGCCTACGGTGTACAGATTATCCATGTCGTCATTTTTATTGTGCTGTTCCAGGTTTCCCAGGTCATCTATATGGGGTGTCTGCGCGGCGCGGGCGACACGACATACACCGCGCTTGCCTCGACTGTCAGCGTCACGGTCATCCGGACACTCTTCTCCTACCTGTGCGGTATCGTGTTTGCATGGGGCATCCCCGGAATCTGGCTCGGAATCCTTGCCGACCAGATATCGCGGTTCCTGTTTGCATCCATTCGGTTCAAGGCGGGAAAATGGACGAAAATTAAAATATAAAAGATATAACACAGCACAAAAAATTGTGGTATAATGGACAAAGAAATTTAAGATTGTTATAACAAACAGGAAAGGATGGTAATGACATGACATTTGAATTTACGGATGACTGTATCACAGGTATAGATACCATAGACGACGAGCACAGAAATCTTTTTGCGCTCCTCTCCAAGGCTTATATTCTTGCAAGCACAGACTATCACAGCGACTATTACCAGGAATTAAAAAATATTATTGAGGAGCTTGACCAGTACGCGGAGACGCATTTTGCACACGAGGAGGCATACATGATGCAGATTCGCGACCCAGAACTCATACGGCAGCGCGCACAGCATGATTTCTTCCGCGACAAAGTGCGTGAATTTGAGTTTGTAAACATTGATGACGAAAGGGAACAGCAGAACGTGCTTACCGAACTCGTGAAATTCCTCGCAAAATGGCTTTACCGCCATATCCTGAGCAGCGACATCCTTATTGGAAAGCTCCCGCCGCTTGAGGAGTGGATGGTTCGTGAAAATCCCTGCGAATTTACGGACGAGTACCTTACTGGCATCGAGCTTGTCGACATTGAGCACAAGGAGCTTTTCCGGATTGTCGACAAGGCAAACCGGCTCGTCAAGTCATTCGATAACCTCTCCGGTTTTGACAATATTATGGATATCCTGAACGAGCTAAAAGAATACACAAAGGAACATTTCACCGACGAGGAAGAATACATGGAAAGCATTCACTATGAAGGCCTGGATGCACAAAAGCGGGCACATGAAGCATTTATAGACAAACTCAGCAACATCGACCCGAACCAGCTTGAAGAGAACCCGCAGGAAAATCTACAAGAGCTGCTTGAATTTTTGCTTGGCTGGCTCATCAACCACATCCTACATACAGACAAGAAAATACCCTCTGTCATAAACATCGAGTAGGGAAGAGCCATCTTCCCCTACTCGTCGCGCGACCCGCATGCCGTGAAACAGCAAACTTCCATATGCGGGTCTGCGCATAAAGGAAAAGACCACCGGTTCCAATGCTGGTGGTCTTTTCCATGTCAGCAGGCTGACGAATGCCCGGTGCTCGAGTAGTGGAGAAGGTCATTCCACTACTCGGTTTTGTCACGAACTTCTACCGGATGCTTTTTCATGGATACAAGGCAGAGCGCTGCCACAACGATAAACGGAAGCCCGGACAAAATTCCCGTGGGCGCAGGACCCACAAAGTAATTGCCACCGTCAAACGTAAGCAGTGTCGCCTGTGACATCATGACATTGACTGTGCTGTGCGCAAATACCGATGGGAATACGCTTCCCGTCCGCAGGCAGAGATATGAGTAGATAATTCCTGTCACAGTGCCAAAGATGCACATTGCCAGAATATTCACGACCGGGAATCCTGCATTTGCGCTTCCATAGTAATAACCGACGGCAACAAGCGGCGCATACCAGAGACCGGATGCAAAACCGCACAGAACCATGGATGGAACCGCGCCAAGCCTTCTGTAAAGCTTGGGAAGCAGATATGCACGGAATCCCCATTCTTCACCAAAGCTGTTGATGATGTCAAGCACTGCTGCCGTAAATACCTTAATCAGCAAATCTGTCCGGTAGACCGCCATAATATCTATATTGTCCGTCTGAACATTTTTATCCGCCATACTCGCACTGTAGACCGTCATGAAATTGCCCATCTGCGGGTCAAAATTGTCCCTGAAAACAAGAAAATAAATCACTGCGCCCAAAAATGTCAGCGCGGTCATGCCAAACCAGCCAGCCAGAAACAAGAGTTTATGCTCCATAAAGTTAAACTGCAGCCCGGACTTTGCAAGCCCCTCCCGCGTCGCTATCCTTGCCACCACCACGGACAGCGCCGGTGTGAGCATCAGCTGGGAAACCATATTTGCCGCCTCCTGTACGGCTTCGGCATTCCCGCTGCGGTACATCGGAATAATGCTGAAAAACTCCGTGAGCCACGCAACGCCGAAGCATAACCCCATAAAAATCAAAAGACGCTTCGTCTCAACCTTTTTGTCCGTCACACCGACAAGTTCTTTCTGCTTTACCTGGGGCTGGGGCTGCTGCCGCTTAAATTTTTCCGTAATGTCAAAAGCATTCGTCTCCCCGCCCTCATTTTCCACTTCATTTTCTGCCGCTTCATCCTGATTCATTTCTTTTTCTTCCTGTGTCCCTTTTTCCAATTCTGCCATATTAATCCTCCATGCCGCCTTTGGCGGCTCAAATAGGAATGAAAAACGCCGAATTTTTCGGTTATTTTATTTCATTTGCCATCCTGTAAAAATGATGGTAAATGCCGCCAAGCGCCATCAGTTCCTCATGGTTTCCTTCTTCCACAATTCCCTCGTCCGTCAATACCAGTATCCTGTCAGAATTCCTGATACTGGAAAGCCTGTGGGCAATTGTGAGTGTCGTGCGCCCCTTTGCCAGCTCGTTGAGCGATTTTGCAACCGCGTACTCACTTTCATTGTCAAGGGCGGAGGTCGCCTCGTCCAGTATCAGTATCGGCGGATTTTTCAAAAATACCCTGGCAATGCTAATCCGCTGTTTCTGCCCGCCGGAAAGCTTTACCCCGCGTTCACCGACATATGTGTCATATTTATCCTTGAGATTCTGGATGAACTCATCCGCCCCGGCGCGTTTTGCGGCTTCCATTACTTCCTCATAGGATGCGCCCGGTTTTCCGTAGGCAATATTGTCATAGACAGTTCCGGAAAAAAGGTATACCTCCTGCTGCACGACACCGATGCTCTGCCTGAGGCTTCTCAATGTCAGTTTCTTAATGTTCCTGCCGTCCAGTGTTATCTCGCCGCACGACACATCATAGAACCTTGGTATCAGGTTGCAAAGTGTCGTTTTTCCCCCGCCCGACGGGCCGACGATGGCAAGCTTTTCCCCTGCATGTATGCGCAGGTTCAGGTTCGCAAACACCCTGTTATGGTCATCCGGGTATTCAAAGCTGACATTGTCAAATACGATTTCTCCCTTTGGACTGACAATATCCACGGCATCTTCGTCATCAAAAATTTCAATATCCGCGTCCATAATCTGCAAAAAACGCTCGATTCCCGTAATGCCCCGCTGAAACTGTTCGGCAAACTCGATAATCCTTCGAATCGTGGCAATCAGTGTGGAGACATACATCACATACGCCACCATGTCGCCGGGAAGGATTTTTCCGTCCATCAGGAAAAAACCGCCGCCAATAATAATTGTAAGATACATAAGCCCGTCAAAAACCCTTGTGGAGGTACTGAATATTCCCATCAGCATGTACGAGCGCGTCTTTATTTTCAAAAATGCCTGATTGCCCTCTTCGAACTTCTCCGACTCAAGCGCCTCGTTCGTAAATGCCTTTACCACCTTCTGCCCGAGCAGGCTGTCCTCTATCTTTGCATTCAGCTCACCAATCTGGTTTCTCTGCTCGCTGAATGTCCTGCGCATCTTTTTGTTGATGCTCCTGCACACCACCGTCATAATCGGTACAAACACAAAAATCATCAGTGTGAGCGGCAGATGAATCCGTCCCAGAATCATGAACGAAATCACAATCTTGATTGCCGCAATAAAAAATTCCTCCGGACAGTGATGCGCAAACTCCGTCACTTCAAACAGGTCATTCGTAATCCTGCCCATAATCTGACCGACCTTTGTATTGTTAAAATATGTATTGGACAGCTGCTGCAAATGCGCATATGCTGCGCGCCGCATGTCCGTCTCTATCCTTGCCCCCATCACATGCCCTGTGTCCGCCATGTAGTAATTTGCCAGCGCGTCTATAATGCGCAGCACAAAGTAAACAAGCGCCAGACCAATTACCATGCGCGCCGTCAAAAGCGCCACATCCTCCAGCGCCGTGTTTGTAATCTGCCGGATAATCAGCGGAAGCACAATCTCACAGACCGTCGTGAGTGCCGCACAGAATAAATCTGCGCACAAGGTCCTGCGGTATGGCTTAAAATACGGCAGAAACCGCCGGATAAGCACGTCTGTCGGGTATTCGTTTTTTGAAGCCTGTCTATTCTTGTCCATCCATGTCCACCACCTTAATCATCAATTCTGTCCCGGTTACCATTTTATCCCTTGTAAGGATGAGCAGCCGGTATTTCAAAAACGGATTCAGGTTCTGTATCACCTTCTCCCTGTCCGTAATGCCAAATTTCCGCCCTTCCAGCTCCTCATAGCTGCAGTCCATAAATATAAGAACACATCTGCACCGCGCATGGTACAGCTTCAGATATGCACAAAGACGATCCAAATCCGCAGTGTTATCCACATTTTCATCCACAATATCCCCCATGCCGTCACTTTCTGAAAATGCCCTTCCCATCAATATAAATGACATTGGTGTCACCTTTGAGCATATGCCGCATCTTCCCCAGTAGACCATATTGCTCCGCATGTTCTGAAACATCCTGTCGTGCTGTTTCAGGGAGGACACGGCATCCTTTATGGAACCATGAACCGCTTCCAGGTCACCTGACAGATTCGCCACAAAGGCAATTTCCGGTTCATGTCCCCTCACCGCCGCATTTGCGGGCGCATGGAATATCCTGTCCACCCTCTTATTTAATTCCAGTTTTTGAAGTTTTGTCAGTGCCATTGTTATTTCCTTTTTTATCCTTGTCCGTTAAATATTGATTGACTATCTTTTCGATGCTTTCCCTTGAAATCGGATAATGAAATTCCTTGATAATCCTGTCCACCGTATACCCATGGTCGACCAGATGCCTGATGGCACCTCCATATGCAAAATCCTTTGTAAAGTTGGACAGCGCCTCCTCAAAATATCCATGATTCATTTCTTCCATCACATATTCATCTCCTACACTTTTCTAAATCTCACTGACCGATTCCACCCCTTTTAATTCCTGCAAGGCATGCATATATGTTTCCCTGCTTATTTTCCGGGGAATTCGGAAAGTTGCCACAACCTGGAAATGCTGTCCTTTCGCCTTAGGCTTGTCCACATAAAAGCTGTCCACAAAACATCCAGTTTCCTTCAGATGCCTTGAGACACTGGTAATTGCCTTGCCATCCTCGACTTCGATATACAATGATAAATACCGCGAATACCGGTAAACCCTGTCCTCAATAAACGGTATCATGTGGACACCTGCGAGCCAGACCACTGTCAGAATCGCCGCGCCGTCCAGAAATCCGATACCAACCGCAAGACCGATGCACGCGCAGGTCCATATACTTGCCGCGGAAGTCAGCCCCTTAATCTGATGGCCTGAAACCAGTATGGAACCGGCTCCGAGGAACCCGACCCCACTGATGACCTGGGCCGCAATTCTCGATATATCCAGCCGTTCCGGATAAAGCTCCTCAAGATACTGCTCCAGCAGCATGACCATGGTCGCGCCAAGGCACACTGTTATCATCGTCCGCGCACCACCGCCGCGCCGCTTCACGCCCCTGTCTATCCCAATCACGACGCCGAGAATCAGGGATGAAATGATTCTGGCGACAACCGTGCCCCATGTCCAGTCAGAAAAACGCGTCGTAAACATCTGTCAACCATCCTTTCCGACAATTTCATCCGAATCCAGCAATATGGTGAACGGACCGTCATTCAAAATCGACACCTTCATGTCCGCGCCAAACTCCCCACGCGCTATGGGAAACCCTTTTTCCTGGATTGCTTCCATAATATATTCATATAATTCCTCTGCCATGTCCGGTTTTCCTGCAAGCGTAAAGGACGGCCTGTTTCCCTTTCTGCAGTCCGCGTACAGTGTAAACTGGGAAATGACCAGAAACGCCCCGCCGACATCCGATATGGACAAATTTGTCTTTCCATCCGCATCATCAAAAATACGCAGCTTTGTCATCTTGTCCGTCATTTTGTCGGCTATCTGTCTGTTGTCACTGTCCGAAACACCCACAAACACCAAAAGCCCATGACCAATCTGCCCAATCACCTTGCCATCCACGGAAACGCTTGCTTCGCGGACACGCTGTATAACAAATCGCATCTTTTTTCCTCCCTGTACTGATAATTTACCTATCAGCGTCCATGTGCATAGACAGCCAATGAACACACATAAACCGTATTCATTGGCTGTCTATCAAACAACTCTTTTTTATTTTATCAATTTATCCAGTTCCGCACAAGCCTGCCCATAATCGCGAAAAACAATTCCGTTTATCCCAAGGTCTTCCGCCGCATCCACGTTTTCCTCCCTGTCGTCAATAAATACGCACTCGGATTCCTTGAGACCATATTCCTTTAACAGATACTCGTATATGTCCGCGTTTGGCTTTACCATCCTGACAAATCCCGAAACCACTTTTCCGTCAACCTTGTCAAGGAATGGAAAACAGCCGCACTCCGCATGGAGCGTGAACACATCCCTTGGGTAATTCGACAGCAGATACACATTCAGTCCGCGCGACTTAAGCCCTGCAATCCACTCCGCGGAATATGCATATGGCTCAACTAGCTTGTCACGGTTATCCCACACAAGGTTAAACTCCTCAAGGTGTTCCCTGTTGTCCGCGCGGAATTTTTCAAGTATCTCGGCTTCCTCGTAAACACCATGGTCAAGCTCCGCCCACCACCGGCTGCCAAATACAGTTTTCTCAAAAACAGCCTGTGTTTCTTTTGGAAGCTTCAAGTCCTCCATCAGCGCGCGCCAGCGGAAATCCACAAGGACATTTCCAATGTCAAAAATTACATTTTTTATCATAACGCCACACCGTTCTTTTTCAGAAGCGCCTGCGCGCTCTCCACCGAATCCACGCCTGTCTTGTTCTTAATCGGCGCAAACTCGTAATCCCTCACAACCTCATACGACAGGCAGTTGTCCAGCAGATGAATCATGTCGAGGACCAGCAGCTCAAACTTGTAGCCGTTTGGTGTCTCGGGCTTGACAAGCACTCCGTTTTCATTGATATAGGGAATCTTTTTCTCAACCACATGCACCGGCATTTTCTCATTCAGGATTTCCTCAAGCTTATCAACGCGGAACAGGTAGTTGAGAATCACGCCGAAATTATAGGAAAGCTCCCCGTTTTCATCCCTTGAGTTGATAATTTCGTCTGTCATTTCATAGTACTCAACGATGGAGGGCTTGCCATCCTCGAGACAGAGCACGCCGATTTTCTCGTTCGGGTCTGCCTTCCTGACCACCTTTGCGCCACTGACACAGCCGGAATCCAGTGTTGCACCGACGAACACGGGGTCTGCAATTCTCTGCAATACGTTGTCGACTGCAAAAATATTTAACCACTCGACGCCCCTTGCCTTGACATCGTTTAACACGCCTGTCACCGACATGGAATAGAACCAGCCGCCATTTCCGTTTGGCGAGAGCGAGAGGGAATCCTCCGACTCCATGTACAGCTTTCCGTTAAAATCAACAGACGGCGCCATCTCCTGTCTGAAAAACCTCACAAAGTCCTTTGGATATCCAAAGTAATTTTTCTCCTCAAAGAAAGCAATGGTCTCCGCGTCATTTTTATCACTTGTCATAATATAGAGCGGCACAAAACAGCCCGTCTTGTCCGTGACGTCGAGCAAATTCCTGATTAGGCGCTCAAAAATATACATATCCTTTGTGATTCCGATATTGTATTTGCCCTTTGGCCCGTCAGAGCCAAGTCTCGTTCCCTGCCCGCCTGCAAGGAGCACCGCACCCACCTTGCCTGCCCGGATTGCCTTCAGGCCGGTTTCCTCGTATTTTGTCCTGCCTGCCTCTATTTCAGACACTTCGAGCGCTGACAGTGGCTCGAGTTTTCCTCTCTCCTGGGCAATCTCCCCATTGCCTGCCATGGAGACAATTGACCAGTCAATCTTTTCAACCTGGGCGGCAAGCTTTTGCTTTCCTGCATCGCCTAATTTTTCGTATGCTTCATAAATATGCTCCTGACCATGCTCTTTTAAGACATTTAACAATTCATTTTCACTCATCATGCACCTTTTCCCTAACCTTTCAATATATTATACTCACGACAGATGAAATCTGCCGTGAGTATCGCGCCAACCGCAGCCGCAAAGCGGTATATTTCCTTATGCGGTTGTGCGCATCACCTTATACTGCACAACTACACCAGCCAAGAAACACCTTTGACACTTACTTAATTTATACTACATTTTATGGGCTGATGTAAACACTTATTTTCATTATTCCCAGTACTTTTTTTATTTTATTATATAGACAAATATCAAAAAATTTTGTAGAATAGAATTATTGAATGCATTTAACTTTAAAGAAGGAGTCTGCCTATGGATTTATTTTCAAAAGAAGAGGCTGACGTAATTGGTGAGATCTCAAACATCTCTATTGGTTCATCCGCAACCGCCATGAACCTGATGCTGGGACAGCCTGTTAAAATTACGACACCAAGTGTTTCTCTTGTACATAGAAACGACATTTTAGAAGATTATGAACGTTCCTGCATACTTGTAAAAGTCCAGTACACGCAGGGTCTGTTTGGTTCCAATATGCTTGTTCTCAAGGATGAAGACGCCAAAATTATCACCGACCTTATGATGGGAAACAATGGAACCGGGGAATATTCAAAAAGTGAGATTTCTCCCCTGCATATCAGTGCGGTTTCCGAGGCAATGAACCAGATGACGGCAAGTTCCGCCACCGCGATGAGCAAGATGTTTGACAAAAAGATTGACATCTCCCCTCCCACCGTACAGCAGGTTGTCATCGAGGAATACGAGTTTCCGGATGACATACCGGATGACCTTTTTGTCAAAATTAATTTCAAAATGAAAATTGGAAAACTGATTGATAGTACGATTATGCAGTTGTACCCTTTTGATCTTGCAAATTCCATATACAAATTATTCCAGAGGAGGAACTAAAATGGGTAAGAATATTTTAATTGTCGATGATGCTGCTTTCATGAGAATGATGATTAAGGACATATTGACAAAAAACGGTTATACGATTGCCGCGGAGGCAGAGAACGGTAAAATAGCCGTGGACAAATACAACGAAACAAAGCCGGATCTTGTACTGATGGACATCACAATGCCCGAGATGGACGGTATCCAGGCACTCAAGGCAATCAAGGGAAATGACCCGAATGCGGCGGTTATCATGTGCTCCGCGATGGGTCAGCAGGCGATGGTTATTGAGGCTATCCAGTCAGGCGCCAAGGACTTTATCGTAAAGCCATTTCAGGCAGAGCGAGTCCTGGAGGCGGTCAAAAAAGTAATCGGTTAAAAGAACCCCTAATGAAAACAATTTTCATTAGGGGTTTTTTATGCGCACAGACGAGTAGGGAAGATAAATCTTCCCTACTCGATTTTTACTTTATTACCGGGTGTTCATCGGCTGTGCATTAATCTTGAAGGTTACTGTCTTTGTTCCGCCATATTCACGAAGTCCGTGAATGGTCACTTTTGCCGTACCTTTCTTGACATTGTTTGTATATCCTGTGATTTCAAAATCATCCGGGGTCAGGGAAACCTTTTCCCCTTTGATTTTCATCGTAATCTCCGCAATGTCTTCCTTTTTCAGCTCAACAGGGCTTCCTGTGTATATCTGCGGATTTACCTTGATGGTCGCCTTGGAAATGTTCTTGTCGTTGTCAATCACTCGGAATGTTGTGGAAACGCTTCCCTCGTAATTGCTGCCCTCTGCTGCTGTCACTGTGACGGTGACCGCGGCGCCGACTACAGGATTTCCAGCCTCGTCTTTTTCACCAATAATGACATAAGAATCGTCTGAAACCGTGAAATCCGTCTTGTTCTTCAGCTTCTTTCCATCCAGATCCGTGATGACAGGTATCGCCCTATTGTACTTCTTTGCATTCTTTACAATAATATCGCCTACGGTAATATTGTCTTTGAGATTTTCAAGGTTCTGTGGCTTAATTGTAAAAGGTGATTCCTTAATCGTTCCCTTATAATTGCCTTTGCCTTTAATTGTCACGCTGCCTACACCGACTTTCTTGTTATTCTTGTAGGAAAGCGTGTAATCCCTGCCCTGTGCCAGGTTCAGAATGGTACCTGCACTTGTCACAAAACGCGCATCCATATCTTCATCAGAAAGCTTGCTGCCGCCCTTTGCGTATGGTATCAAATCCGTAATGGCATTCTCTTTTCCAAACGTGAACAGGCTGCCTGTTTTCTCAATGTCATATGGCGTAATCTTAAAGGTCTTCTTGACTGTTCCGGTGTAACCGTTGATACCCTTCACAACCACTGTCGCCTTGCCGGCATTTGTGTTGTTCTGGTATTCCACTTCATACTGGTCATAAGGCTTTTTGTCGAGGTTCACTGTCACTTCGGGTCTCAGTGCTTCTCCTGTGTACTCCAGTCCCTGGGATGGCGCATCCACTGTTACCATGTTTGCCTTCAGCGCCTGACCGGTAATCTTGAAGGTAACCTTCTTTTCACCGACAAACGTTGTGCCTTTTCCTTTGATGACGATTGTTGCTGTCTGGCCAGCTTCTGTGTGGACACCATCATATCTGACTATATACTGCTCGTCCTTTGTCAGGGGTTCATTCTTATATGACACAGTAAAGTCTGGTGTCTGTACCTTGCCGCGGTTTGTTGTCTCATCCCATGCATAGGACTGCGCAGCTATTTTTGAAACCTTTACCTTGCTCATTTCAACTGCGGTCGCCTTGTCTGCAATCGTCATTTCAATGTCCTTATAGCCCTTGAAATTCGTGTTGACCGCCTGCACCCTTACCGGATAAATACCTGGTGTTTTGCCGTCATCTGCATTTACAAATGCAGCGGTATAATCCTTATTCAGCTTGAGCGTCTTGCCATTGTATTTCACGACAGGCTTCAATGCCACTGTGCCCTGAACCTGATTGTCGCTGACTTTTACCAGCGCATACAAGTCGTCAATTGCAAGCGTGTTCATGTCCACCTGGTCAATGACAAATTTCTCCTCAAAGAACTCGGAATAATTTCCTTTGCCCTTGATTGTGACGGTCGCTTCCTTTCCGTCTGTTGATGCATTTGTGTTGTCCTTGTAAGCGATGGTGTAATCTGTCTTTTCCTTCAGCTGTGTCGGTCCGTCAAATACCAGGATGGCCGGTTTCAGTGCCTTTCCTGTGTAGGTGATGTGGTATTTTCCGTCCTCGCCTAATTCCAGTCCGGAATTGTCTGCCCACTTCGTCCAGAGTCCCTCCGGGATTTCCGGTTCTGTTGCTTCAACCAGTCCTTCGCGGGCTTCCTTGAGGTTCTCATAGGCAAGGTCAATTTCTTCCTGTGTCGCCGTGTCACTTGCCAGAAGAGCTTCTGCTGCTGACAAGGCATTCACAAATGCTGTCCAGCTCTTATTGGTGTAATTGCCCTGTCCCTGTGCCAGAAGGTCTCTGTACGTTTTCACCAGAAGGTCGAGCTTTCCTTTGTCTACCGCGCCTTCCGGTACTTTCAACGCATTATAGGCTGCCCTTAAGGTATTTTCTGCCTGCGTAATTTCTTCTGATGTCGCATCCGGCTTCGCCACTACTGCCTTTGCGGCTGTCAGTGCATTTGTAAAGACTGCCCAGCTCTCGTCCGTGTAATTGCCCTGCTCCATCTTTTCGTATTCCGCGATTAATGCCTTGAGGGAATCCATGGTCGGTTTCCATACTGCCAATCCGTTATAGGCTGTCTCCAGTCTGCTGTATGACTGGTCAACCTCGTCCTGTGTCGCATTCTCTTTTGCCAGAACGTCCTCTGCCTCTTTCAGCGCTGTCGTAAATATCTTCCAGCTGTCATCTGTGTATGTTCCCTGTCCCTGCGCCTTGATTTCCTGATATCTTGCAACGAGTGCCTTGAGCTTCCCAGTGTCCACAACGCCCTCTGGAACCTTTAATCCATTGTAAGCTGCCTCGAGCTTTTCCTTGGCTCCTGTGAGTTCAGCCAGTGTCGCTGCCTGATTTGCCACGGTCTGTCTTGCCGCTTCCAGTGCATCCGTGAATACTGTCCAGCTCTCATCTGTGTAGCTGCCCTTCTCAAGCTTTTCATATGCCGTAATTAAATTCTGCAGCTCGCTTCTCAGGTATGCTATCTTCTGCTGCTCGTTATCGCCGTAAATGGAATCCGTGTCAACGGTCTCGCCCTTGACAAGAACCATTGCCGATATCGGCGCCACTGTCACTTTGCCGTCTGATACCGTAGCAATTGTCTCGATGCCTGCCTTCTGGTCATTGATGCAGACTTTCCACTCGCCTTCTGCAACGCCGTAGCCATTATACAGGTCAACATCCTTTGCTTCCGTATTGGCATTAAAGATTACCACGATTCCGTCAGAGACTTCATCTGCTATGCTGTCTTTTCCGTTGATGACAAACATCACCGTTTCGTTTGTAATCCAGTTATATTTCACATTGGCTTTTACTTCCGCTGCTGTCGTGAGACGAAGCGCCGCATGGTTTTTGCGGAATGCAATCAGTCCCTTGTAGTAATCCCTTACATTGCGGTATGCCTCTTTGTCGAGGTTGCTCCACTTGATGCTGTTGACCAAATCCGATGAATTATAGCTGTTTTCAACCGGCTGTCCGTCCTCATCCAGTTTTTCCCTGAGCAGCTCCTCTGCCGCGTGGATTAATGGGATTCCCTCTGATGTCATGTAAATTGCCGCTGCGAGGTTGTTCATCCTCGTCCGGTCCTCAAACGATGCATCCGGTCTTGATACAGCCAGTTTATCCATCAGGGAATAATTGTCATGGCAGGATGCATAGTTCACGGTCTGCGTCGGGCTCTTGCACCAGTCTGTCGTCGCGGTAAAACATTTTGCAAGCAGTTCTTCCTGTCCTGTTAAGCCAGAAATAAATCCTGTAGACCCATGACTGAATGTGTCACCCTTTAATAAGTTGCGGATTGTGTCGCTAAAATATGCAAATTTCGGTGTCTTCTCAGAAGTCCACTGCGTTGCCATGATTACATCATCCTTGCTGACTGTTGTATTCATGGTCCATCCTTCACCGTAGAATACGACATCCGGATGTGTCTCATGGACTGTATTTACCACCTCATTGATTGTGTCGACATCGAGGAGTCCTACAAGGTCAAAACGGAATCCGTCAATATGGTACTCGTCCGCCCAGTAATTTACGGAGTCCACAATGTACTTCTTCACCATGGAGCGCTCGGATGCCGTGTCGTTGCCACAGCCGGAACCGTTTGAATAACTGCCGTCATCATTTGTCCTTGAGAAGTACTTCGGCACAATCTTGTTAAAGCTAAATTCGTCCGCGTTATACACGTGATTGTAAACAACGTCCATAATCACGTTGATGTTGTTGTCATGCAGGGTCTTGACCATCTGCTTCATTTCCTTGACCCTGACTGCGCCGTTGTATGGGTCTGTCGAATAAGAGCCCTCCGGCACATTGTAATTCTTCGGGTCATAACCCCAGTTATACTGCGGTGTATCGAGTTTTGTCTCATCCACTGTCGCATAGTCATAAGAAGGCAGTAGATGGATATGTGTCACACCCAGATCGGTCAGGTAATCCAGACCGGTTGTCTGCCCTGTCGTGTTCTTTGTTCCCTTCTCTGTCAGTCCAAGGAATTTTCCTTTGTTCTGGATTCCTGAGGATTCGTCAATGGAGAAATCCCTCACATGAAGCTCGTAAATAATGGAATCCGTGTATCTCATGCCTGCATTCGGACCACGGTCACTTGCCCATCCCGCAGGATTTGTCGCATTCAGGTTAATGACCATCGCGCGGTTTCCGTTTACGCCGGTTGTCCTTGCATAGGGGTCACATGCCTCTGAGGTTGTTCCGTCCACTTCGACGCCATAGGTATAATAAACACCGTTTAAGTCGCCTGCCTTTTGTACGGACCAGACACCCTTTTCACCCTTTGTCATGTCGAGTGTTTCTATCAGGTCATCCGCACCCTCTGTACCAGACTGATAGAGATTGACCTGTACCTTATCTGCCGTGGGCGCCCATACCTTAAAGGTTGTCTTGCTGCTGGTCCATGTCGCTCCAAGGTCATCGCCTGTATAGGTATACTCCTGTTCAAACGCATCAGAAGAATAAAGGCTTGGCATGGCTACCGGATACTCATACCCGTCATAGAACAGGGAGTACTTTTTCGTGACTGCCTCCATGCCTGACAAATCGCTTCCAAGACTGATCTCGTATTCGTTTTTATCCGCGCTTGTCAGCTTTACGCCTGTAATCTCAATCTCTGTTCCATCAGCGCGCTTTAAGGTAAAGATACCGTTCGTGCCGCCTGTAATCGGTGTACCAGTCACTACTTTAATTACATTCGTGGTGCTGTTATATTTTGCAGAGCGGATTTTGACGCCAATGAGGACATCGTCTCCTAACACCCTGGTTCCTGGGAAAGTGCCCGATTCCACATAATAATCCACTGTTCCGGAAAGCACGTCTGAGAGGTCAACGTAACAGTCTTCTGGAAAATCCTTACCGCCTCCCCATGGGTCGCTTGCCGTGCTCTTGCGGATAATATAGTTCAGCACGCTTGCAGAACGGCCTTCCAGCTCAAATGTTACGACCTTTCCTCCGTTTTCATCATTTTCGGTCGCAAAATCATACTGCTGGCCTTCAGAGCCTTCTCTCCATGACCATACATTCCACCCTTCATACTTGCCGTCAGGTCTGTGGTAGTGCAGTCTCAGTGTAATCAGGTTCTTGTCTTCTACGACCTTTACTGTAAACTTGATACTGTCTTCCCCTGCCGTCGCCGTCAGTTCAACTGTATTTCCGGCAAAGGTATCTGCCACTGTGATTTTGCGGTTTGCACCATCAAGCGTCACGCCTTCCACTGTATCCATGGAATATGTTACAGCTACAGGTGTTTCTTCACCAGTTTCTGACATATATGTCAGTTTTTCCGGAAGTGTTGTCTCCCTTCCTTTTGCAATGGTAAGCTCAGGTGCAATCAGTCCCTTCTCAAAGGAACTTGCCACAAGTACAACGGTACCACCATTCTTTGCCGCTGGAATGCTGACCTCGATTGTACCGTCTTCGGCAACCGTGTATTCCTGGTCGCTGTACAAATCTTTATATCCGGTAATTCCGCTGTTGTTTACTTTAAATTTGGCTGTTTTTGCCGTGTTGGCATCAATATTGATTCCGACATAGAGCGTCGTTCCGTTATAGCTCCTTGAAAAAACATCATACTTGTCCGCATTGGTTCCGCTTACAAACTGCCTGCTGCCTTTTGCAAACACGTCTGCGTACTCGCTGCGGATTGCAAGCATTTTCTTATAGTGGTTGTAAATACTGCCGTCATTCGTCTTCTGTGTATCTAATTCATCCCAGTTAAAATCATAACGGTTGCTCTGGTACGGATAATTGTTCGCACCTGTCAAGCCGATTTCTTCACCATAATAGATGACCGGCTGTCCTTTTGCTGTAATCTGCAATGTAGCCGCTGCATAGGAAGCTGCTGCCGCTGCATCCGGAGACCAGTCGTTCTTCAATAAATTCTGCTTAAAACCATCCTCGTCATGGCTGCTCAAAAACTGACCTGTCAGATAGGTATTGTTCAGTGCCTTATTTCTGTCTGCCAGCTTTGCCTCAACAGAACTGATACCGCCCCCTACAAACTCCGTTGCCCATTCATTGAAATTGAAGTCAAGCAGGGAATCCATCTGTCCGTTTCCAATCCTGTTGCCATTTGCCGAATTGTAGCCTGCACCAAAGTACTCACCAATCATCTTAAACTTTGGATTTGCCTTGGTCAGCTCATTCTTGAATGCCCTCCAGGTCGTATCGTCAACATGCTGGACTGTGTCCACGCGGAAGAAATCAACGCCTTTCTTTGCCCAGTTCACCTGCCATTTAATAATCTTGTCCCTGACCTCGGGAAGCTCTGTCAGGAAGTCGGGAAGTCCCGCCTGATATCCGCCAAGCTCATGGTTGGTTTCATCTACGTCCTCTTTGTCCCTCAGCATACCAGGAAACTTGTCGGTTTCCTCCATGCCGTATCCTGCATGGTTTACCACCACGTCAACCATGACCTTCATGCCTTTTTCATGGGCAGTACTGATTAATGTCTCAAATTCCGCTTCTGTTCCAAGCGCGGGATTTAATTTTTCAAAGTCACTTGCCCAATAACCATGATAGCCGGCATAAAACGGAACTTTATCCGAACCATCCCCACTGACGGTCACGCCTGCTACGTTCTCTACAATTGGTGTAATCCATATGGTATTGACACCCAAATCCTTTAAGTAATCTAATTTCTCTGTAACGCCTTTAAAATCGCCGCCGTGATACAAGCCTGGATTGTCACCGGCTGTATTTTCGCCGTTCGCAGCATTGTTGCTGCTATCCCCGTCAAAGAAACGGTCCGTCACCATGAAATAGATAACAGCTTCGTCCCAGTCGAAATCGCTGTCTGTTTTTTCCTTGACGGTTACAGATACCTTTGCGGATAGCTTTTTACCAGAAACAGGCTCCACTGTGATGGGAAGCTCATATGTTCCAGCATCATTGCTGTCCCTTACTGACAGGGTGACCGCAAGCAGCTGCGGGTCAATTGTCAGCTTATCACTGATTCCTAATTGGGAGGCATCCACGGACGCACTCTTAATCAGGACTTTAGATTGCTCGCTTCCGTTGAGAACAAGGGATAACACATTATTCTGTGTGTAATCCATGGATTCCAGCTGTAAGGAGGCATCTACAGAATTCAGTTTTATCATGGGTTTTTCTTCATAGACACCTATTCCATGAATATACCAGAGTTCTGCCGTCTCTGCTTCACCTTTAAGCTGGTAAAAACGGTTGTCGTCCTGACCTGTCCAAATGTCACCTGCAGTTGGTTTTCCAAAAAGACCGATTTTTGCATAAGGGGTATCAACCTCTGTGGTCAGCCAATTGATACCATTGTCCGTATCTTCAAGTGTCTCTGTAAATGCATACAGTTTTCCTGGATTATCCGTCTTTCCCTCCCAGACATATAAATCCGGCGTGCTGACATCCTGGTCAGGAGCAGCGGGATTGTAATAATGCACTGTATATTTATATGAATTCAGATATGGATTTACGCCATACAGGCCTTCATTATAGACGAGCCATAGCTCTGCCTTATTGCCTTTTTTAATTTCATAAGTCCATTCTTTTTCCTTTACGCCGTCAACCCATTTGCCTTCCGGCCTTGCATTTAAATTGATATGCGGATATGGCAGTGAGATTGTCATGGTGAGCCATGTTTTGCCTTTTTCCGTATCTTCGTCTGTGGTTATCTTTTCGAACTTGTAATCACCATTCGCATCCTCCGGGGAGCACTTGTCCCAGATATGTAAGTCTGGCCCTTCTGCCGTTGTGGGAACATCTGCATTGGGATTGTAGTAGTGAATGGTGTATTCGTACTGCTCGGTTCCTGGCACGTAGACAACACTATTTGGGTCGTTACCGCCGCTATTTAAACTGTTGTTCGGGTCGCGGAGCCAATGTTCCTTTCCATCACTGTCTGTGTAGAAAAACTTATATTGGTATGTACCATGTGTCAGTTCAACTTCAAGTGAATGGACACCTGTTTCCGCATCCTTTGTCATCTTGTATGCTTCATCGACTGACCAGCTTGACATCTCTCCACGCACATATACGTTTTCTACTTCACTGTTTTTGTAGCGGAATGTTACTGTACTTCCGTTTACTTCTGGGCTGACAATTTTATTTGGATCATCACCCGGAATTGTAAATATACTGTTTTTATCATTGTCGCTAGTAACGGACTCATTATTTGGGTCGCGAATCCAATTGCCATCAACGATAAACTTATATGGATATTCACCAGCTGTAAATGCCTCTGTTGTCTGATAAGTAAAAACATTATTTTCAACAGTCATATCAAACTGTTTCCAATCATCAGAAGCAGAAGCAAATCCCTTTGTTCCAATTGCAACTTTTACATTTTTTGCTAAAACATTTAGATAACGAAAAGTTACTTTTTTATCGGTACCGATTTCAGGACTGACAACACTGGTATTTTCTGACATGGACGCTTGCGCATAATATTTTTCAGTATCATTATCCCACGTAGACACTCCATCTATCAGCCATATCCATCATTCATACGTATCACCTTTAAAATCTTCTTTTGGAATAATAATATCTACTGTCTGCTTCTTATTGTTATCATTATTAAAAAGAACTGCAAAACCACTTTCTTTGGATTTTGTCACATTTAATGTATAATATCCATCATCGCCAAGTGTAAGTCCTATCCCTGGCCATGTTATATCATCAAATCCTCCAGCCCAATCACTTCCATTATGATTAGCATAAAATGCTTTGACAGAAGCCCAATTAAGAGAGTTTTTAAAATGCAATATTACCTCTACCTGTTCCTCAACAGGATTTTCTTCTTCATCGCCCAGAAATTCATTACTCTCTTCTTCCGTCGCTTCTGTTTCTGTCTCTGATGCTGTTTCTGTCTCTGCCGCTGTCTCCGTCTCTACTGTAGAAGACGTCGTTGTCTCGGTATTTCCACCCTCACTGGTTTCTTCCGACCCATCACCAGTCTGCGTGGATTCCGCTATCGCCTCACTCCTTTCCTCATAATTTGTCTCCTCTGAATCAAGGCTCTTCTGAACCTCACCGGATTCTTCACCGTCACTGTCATTACCCTCGTCCACATTGCCGGTTTCGGCTTCTCCATCAAACTCTTGTGTTTCACTTTCCGCTGCCCATACAGTCGAAAGCATGCCTGATGAAGTCTGTACGTTGGAAATGACCATGGCAAACACCAGTATCAGACTTAACATACTATTTGCTATGCTGCGTTTCTTCCTACAGAATTTCTTTTTTTGATCCATACTTTTTCTCCTTTCTTTTTGCAGAAAACAGCCTTAATGGGAAACCGTTTTCTATCTCATTGTTACAAAAGGACATTTCCAAGAATGTCCCCTTTGTAAAGATAATTTATCTTATCGTATTTTCATGCAAAAAGTCAATATATGAGCGAACTTTTTCGAAACAATCAGCATTGTGCACTTTTATTTTTGTTTTATTTGGTACTAATTTTCGTAATCTGTATAATATGCACTTTTTTTTAAGCAAAATTAATATGCAAAATTAATTTTTTGCCACATCCTCCCAGAAAGCATCTGAAAAACATAAAAAAATACCAAATGAAAATTACTTTCATTTGGTATTTTTTTATGTTCCATACATTCATTCCAATATTACAAAATAGTTTTGATAACCCTGTACACATCACTCTGCATTTACCATATCCTCCCCAAAAACTTTTTAAATGGAAATTTCAGATTATTTACGAGCTGCGCATGATTGATATCACTCGAACTCTTTTTCAAGTTTGCTGCAAGTTCTGTTTTTCATTGCATTTTCTCTATAAATCGTATCATTTTGATACGGTTTTGTTACTTGTTTATGTGTTTTCAAATCTAGTGTACCCATACATGGATTTTCATATCTTCTTCACACCTTATCCACTTTGAGTAAAATCGCAAAAAGAACAAATACACCTTGCATCGGCATCAATATCTCTAATTAAGCACAGTCCTTTTCAATAATGCAATATCTTTATTATCATTTCTCGGCTGTATTGATGTAAGAATCTTCTCTTGAACTTCTGGAGACCAATAAATCTTCAAATGTTTTCTTGCTCTTGTAATTGCAGTATAAAAAATATTATGACTAATATTTTCATCTACCTCATTAGTTATAACAACCTTTACTGAATCAAATTCCAATCCCTGTGCTTTATGAATAGATACCGCATACGCAACTTGAAACGGAACAATAGTATTAGACGTAATGTCATCGTCATCATCTTCGCTTCGTCTTTTATATACCGAAAAGCGAACTACTGTATTATCACACTCATATTCATCAACTATTTCAAAATCTTTCCCGGATGCATCTAAACCATCTAATATTTTATCTAACTCCACATCAAATATAATCATTTCCCCCATAGCCGAATCAAATGTTGTTTCTATACCTCTAATTACTCCCTTCATATTATTGTAAATAACTGGAGCAAATCTTTCAGACTCATTAAACAAAATTGGATCACCGACTTTAAATTGTTGTAATCCCCATTCGTGAGCTTTATTCTCATTACTCTCTTGCAAGAACCTATTTAAATTATTAATACCATACAGACCATCATAGTTTAAACAAAGAATTATTTCATCTTTTTCTACTTTAACAAAAACAGAATCATCTAGTCTCCTTGAATACTCTGGGCGAGAAATCAACTCACTAACATTATCTGTCATATTCCTAACACGATCCCAAAGCTCAAGCAATCGTTCATCTTCACTTCTAAATGGTGCCAATAACTCATATACAGATGTTTTTGAAATGAACTGTTTCACAATACTGAACCAATTTCCAAATCTAATTGATGCAATTTGAAATGTATCTCCCACAAGGAGAAGTAACTTAAATGAAGCCTTTTCCAGCACCTTCCTCATATGAGCATTGCTTACTGTACTGGATTCATCAATAATAAGAATATCATATTCTGTTTTGACCCTCGAATTTGAAATAAACTTAGCAATGGTTAAATATTCACAATTTGCCACATTCACTTTTCTTTTTAAATTATCAACTGCCGGATTTGTCTGTGCCAGAAAGAGTTTGTCTTTATCCGCAAAATACTGTGACATTAATTTAATAAAGGTTGATTTCCCTGTACCCGCAGCACCATACAAAACCCCTACCATAGAATGAGCAAATAATTCTTTTAACACATCTTTCTTTTCATCACAATAAAATGCTGTATTTTCATTCGCTAGCCACGCAGAAACCGCAATCGAATAATTCTGCAATCCATTTGTAGATAATTGAACAAGTCTATCTAATATATATTTGCAATCCTCCACATAACTATAAATAAATGCGTGATTATTTTGCACTCTGATTTCGCTCTGAGGTCTATGTCCAAAGTATAACCTATTGTTGTATCGCTTTATTAAAGCATTTACATCCCCATATCCCTCCAACTCGCCAATCTGTGTAAATAATGTTCCATTAACTTCTGCATTTATCTTGATATGACGCGCCAACAATTGATCTATTTTATCCTTATAAGTTATGCAATCCAATAATACACTATATCTAACCGTGTGGTCTATCGGAGAAAAATTAAAGGGTATTTTATCAAACGGAATACATCCGTTTTTTAAGTATAAAGAAAAATATCGACTCTTCACACTATAATATTGAGACTTAATCATGTTGTTATTCATTGAGTATAACAATAAGCGCAGGATATTCTCTCCTGCCATATTATTATTTATTATTCTTCTGCATTCTGATAATGCATTTAAAACAACTGTCACTTGTGCTTTATCTCTAATCGATTGTTCTAATATTGCATACTCTTTCTTAGACATGCAAACAATATCAACAAGATTAATCCTATATCTTGTCATAAATTGACATAAACTTCTCGTTTCTGAATGCCCTGCATCATTTCTTGTGCCTGTTATAATACCACAAAAATTTTTAAATTCGCAGTCACGAATTGCCACTTCCCACCCTATAATTACATTTATAGGCATTCTTTTATTCATTATTTCTATATCGGTTGGAACAACCAGAATCCTTGAAGCATAGTTACTCATAATTGGAATTTTCGTAAACGCAATAAGACGGTCCGTTTTATTATTCCTATCCGTAGCTTCACAGAATGTAATCTCAAAATAGCGGCTTCCCTTTACAAAAAAAGGTTTTATCTTCTGAATATAAAAACGGCTTCCCTTTGTACAATTTTCAATTATGCCAAATTTTTCAATTTCTTCTGCTATTTTATTATAATACTCTTGCATCTTAGGATCTATATTTAAAGGAAACTTTTCTAAATTTTGCAAAACCGGAAAATTATAATTGTCAAAAAGAAATTTTCTTATCTCATACAAATAATTATAATATTTAAGCATTAGGCGCTCTGAATTTTCCTCGTCCGGCTTATAGTGCGAAACCACCATCTGTAAGAAATCATGAAATCTCGCAATACTTTTATATTGCCCTTTTGATTCGACATATTTTATACCTTTACAAAGGTTTTCATAATTATCTTCAATATCCTGATTGTTTGCATATATTTTTAACATTATATGCTCAACAAAATGGCGCAAATCTGTGACAACATCCTGTGCCACCTCTCCTCTATCATCTCTTTCAATATTTTCAATATGACGGCAAATCGCATTATCTATACGATGTATTTCTCTATCTATTTTCTCCGTAGACACTTCTTTACCCTCTCTTTATGTATTATTCTCAATCATACTTGAAGAACAAAACACCATTCGTCCTGCAATGTCTTATGCTACTATAATTCCATAAATTTACTCTTACACATCCTTTCCACATCTATTCCATTGTGATTGTTTTTTCCTTAATATGACAAAGTATATTCCTCTTTTTACAAAACTCAATTACATATTCTGCCTGCTCATTATAAAACTTTTTATGTTGCTTATAAGCAGATACCTCCTTGCAGTAATTAGTCCGCCCAAAGATAATTTTATCTGTAAATGATATTGCTTCTAATAATTCACTCAACTTCTGATCAATCAAATTTGGTGTTGGATACGGCTCAATGCTTACCCATGTTTTACAACCAGCATCATGCAATGCTTTCATAGCCGCCAATCTTGCTTGATATGTTGCTGTATATGGTTCCATCTTTTTTCTATAATCCTCATCTAACGAAATCAGTGTAATACCATATTCATTATCCCTAGAGTAATTCGCAAGTTCTATCGGAAGTATACCCTTTGTCAAAACTGTACATTTTATATCTGCTTGATTAAGCATCTGAATCGCATCTAAACTCATTTGTGCAATTTCATCATATTCATACATAAACGGATCTGTCGTAAAACACAATTGAACGGACTCAATCTTATCTTTTAATTTTGGTATTTCCTGTTGGAGAAGTTGTAACGTATTTGACACCAAATAAGGCTGAATCCATTGCTCATATGTTTGAATTTTCCCGAATCGCTTTTTCTGCAAAAAAGCATAACATGGAAATTTACAGCCATGCGCACAGCCCAGGACATGATTCATAGTATAATCACCATACTCCACGCCCGTTTCATAGAGCATTGTCTTTCGTTGTATATAACCAGCCACTTTCTTCATGATTGCAGTCTCCTAATTATAACGCTACGTCCTCCCTTTTCTTCCATAAATCTTGATGGTTGTCTGGTTTTTCCTGTAAATTGTGGTTGCCTGCAAATCTGTATAAACCCATCCGTTTCCAATTCTTTAAGAGCGTCATTAACCATATTAATATAGCCAATCAAACCATATTTTCCATAAAATTCCGCCAGCAATTTATTCAAATGCACTTCACCTTTATAGTTTTGTAAATAGGAACACATCTTCTTTTTCACATCATAGATAGTTGTCTGTTTCCCCGAACTATCGGTACTCACATCAGACATAAAATCGAAAATCGACATCTGTCCCTCTCTTTGTATATTCAGCACTAATTCATCTGTCCTCTTCAACATATTTTGTGCCATCAACAAACATCCATCTTCATGATTACATACATGAATCAATCTATACTTCGGATGATTTGTCTTTTTTATCTGTATTGGCATATCAAGAACATATGTGTATCTTTTCTGTAGCTGTTGCTTATAACAGGCTGACAACCTTTCCTCTGCCTGATAACCATCAATTTTTCCTGCATTAAAATCATTAACTATATCCTGCCAATAAGTTCCATCTGCAATTTTATTGAGCAGTTCAACCGACTTTTGACTGGAATCAACCTGTATCGGAGAATATTCAATCAAATCATCAAGGTCTGTTAATGCGGCATCTTTCGTATAATCTACCTTTAAAACCCTGCAAGCCTCTCTAAAAAATCCAAAAGAATTAAAATTTATCAGCATCTCAAATGATGCGAAAGCAAACATTGAAAATCTATCAAACAATTCAGAATCTAATGCCTGAATCCCATATGGATCAATATACAGAAACACATTGTAATTTCTTTTATTCTCAAGAACCTTAATTATTTTTTCTTCATATTTTCCAGATACAATAATAGGCTTCCACCTAAAGTCTCCATAGTCTCTCAAATTCTTTTCAAGTTCAAGCGCATAATTTAAATCAATAAAGCACATATCGATACTTGCATTTTCTGATTTTGTACTTGCCATGCACTCTTTCCGAACATTCAAAGCTATAATTGGCGAACCCGGTTTCCCATCGTCAAATCTTCCTTTACCTGAAAAACAATCTACATAAAAAACAGGATGTTTTGTCGTCAAGATTTTTTGAAAGTACGGTTTCAGATAGGCACCAAGCAAGGTATCTTTTATTTCTGACCAGTCTTTTTTCTTTGCAAAAAAATTTCTATTATCTTTTGGCATTAGAATCCCCTTATTATTTTTCTTATCACTATTTAAATTTTCCAATTCACTACACAGTGTGTAGCGAATTACTCTAATTTATTTTCATTATACATCAATTTATTACGCTCTAATTCATCTTGAAGTTCCTCCACTGTTGGCAACACTGTCATATACTTAGACGCAAATATCTGTTCACTCTCATTCAAAACAGAATATTTTACTATCGTTTCGTCTTTATCCGTACAGAAAATAATGCCTATCGTCGGATTATCATCTTCCTGCTTCTTCAAATCATCAAACATACGAATATACATATCCATCTGTCCTATATCCTGATGTGTCAGTTTATGCGTTTTCAAGTCTATCAGCACAAAACATTTCAAAATATAATTGTAGAATACCAAATCTATATAAAAATCTGCCGTTTCCGTACAAATATGCATCTGCCTGTCCACAAAACAAAATCCTTTACCCATTTCCAGCAAAAATTTCTGTAAATGACTAATAATAGCGTTTTCTACATTCTTTTCAACAATTCTTCCATTATCTTTAATCCCCATAAACTCCAAAACATAAGGATCTTTCACAAATTGTGGAATCTGCCCTGTTTTATCTGGAAACTGCGTTGAAAGAATCCGCTTATAATAGCCTGATTTTATGTTACGCTCTAATTCTCGGACTGACCAACACTCTGTGGCAGTTTCTTTCAAATAGAAATCTCGTTCTTCGGCATTTTCTAATCGCATAATCGTTCTAAGATGCGACCAGTGTACTTTCCCAATCATTGAATAGCCAAAAGAATCCTGCGGAAATGTCACATATAATTGTCTGCAATTTTTTATGTTTGCAATAGAAAAACCTGTGCCATACTGATCAGACAATTCCTGCGCCAGCCTTTTAATAATATATAAGCCATACTTCGCTTTTGCCGAGCCTCTCAACTCCTGCTCCACAATACGTTTTCCAACATTCCAATACGCATAGGTCATAATATCATTTGCCACCATATAGGCATTGCTTCTGGCATTTTCTAAAATATCCCGCACATCCTTATAAAATTGACGTTCTTCGTCTCCATCAATTAATTCAAATTTTGTCATTATATCCCTTTCTGAATTGGCTACACAGTGTGTAGCCAATTCAAAATTTTATTTTTTGCTATATAAAATGTTATAGTGAAAACTTTCTACCACTTAACTTTTACAATTTTTGTTTGACAGGCTTTAATTTATAAACTTGCGATTTGTTAAGCTCCATTTTATAGCACTCAATCCCTTTTTCTCTAGCAATATCTTTAAGGATTTTTTCATTTATACTGTTAATTCTACTCCCTAAATAAATAGCAACCGAATTTTTCTTTACAACTGAATGTGCCTCATAGAAAAAATCCTGTCTATAATTTGAACAAAATAATCGCCATTCCTTTTCGGGTTTCCATTCTGATGATTTATGTATGGCAATCTTTGATAACATCGAATTATCCGGACATGGCATTACTTCATTTATCCATTTTGAATTATTGATAAATCCGCATTTACACAAAATGTCAGACAACAACCAATATCGGAACATATATAGTGCATATTCTGTCGCATCATATCTTTTATTATTATATATTATAGGATATATATGGCATAACATCGGATAAAAACATTCTTTCCCTAATTGATGACACTCAGGACAATTATTTAACTTCCCATTTCTAAAATCGTAACCTAATGCAAATCCCGTTCCATTTTCAGCATAATGTCCCCACATCATTGCAGAACCAATATTCTCACTAAAGCAAGCAAATTTCACGCCCTGCTGTATTAATGAAGTTATCTCATTCAATTTTTTCGACAAATTATCTTGTATATATTTCTTAAAATCAAAAGCAAATTTCTCAATATCTTGTTGCGATAATTCTTGAATTATTTTTAACCTTTTCTCTATTTCTTGATCTGGCAATAAATCCTTTATTAGTTTTGGAATGCTTTGCGTACTCTTTAGATTCAATATATTTAAATAGAACTTCTCATCATGTAACGGCTGCAGCCACTCTTTGATTTTCTTGCTGTCATAATATAAGCACGTGTCATAATCATCATTGACATCGCTTCCTCTTGACACCCAAATCTGATTCTTATAAAACGCATCAAAATTTCGTTCTGAACATTGACGGAAACGATATAATCGTGATGGAAGCATATCCTCAACAATGGTACTGATCGGTCTCATTAACTGTGTCTGCTGTTCCATTCCCATATTAGATGGAATCTTAATGCTTTCCAAAACTGTTTCAAATTCCTTGATTTTGCTATTTTTCATATCACATATTCAACTTCTTTCTATTACAATCTTCACACAACATCTGCAAATTGTCATCGACCGTCTTTCCTCCCTTGCTCCAAGGTGTAATATGGTCTCCCCGCATTTTCTCAAATTCAAAGTGCTTATGACACATATTACAGATGCCCCTTTGATACTCATATATTCTCCGTTTTTGGCTTTCGATAAATGCCCTTATATTCAGGCAGCGTTCTTCTCCTGACAATACAAACTCATAAATACCTTTCTTATTGGTAACATCATCATCCATCATTAAATCTGCAATACAATTTTCTAATTCGTTCGTATCATATAGGTTTGAACCATATGTATCATACAACTTACCCCAATCAATACCCTTCATTTCCTTGCGGTATTTAGGAAATGTCAACATAACCCAATTGATAACATTCTGAAAATATGTCCATAGTTCATTCGCATTTGGATCATGCTGGTGTACGGACATATATTCTTCAATATTGCCTTTATTTTTCCAACTAATGGCAGTCTGCAAAATTTCTTGCCGTATCGGTGAACCCATTACATATTTGCCGGACAAATTATAAGCTGCACATTGAGTTTTGCTGAAAATGCATTTTGCAGACGTCAGCCATGTTCCAGTATAAACTGCGTTTCTTAATTCCTGATCTGTTAGCCTTTCCCCCGCAATATTGATAATCTTGAACCAATCAAGTTTTTCCTTATCATTTCCCTCACAAAAATATATCATACACTGATAATCAAGAATCTGTTGTTGCTCCGTTACTGTCAGGTTATGAAATGTTCAATTATTAACGGAGAAATCGCCCGCAACATATTGACAAACGCTAATTGTCCTCTGCTGACCGTCTAAGATTTCAAACGTTCCATCATCATTTTTTACCCAGTACATAACATTTAACGGAAAACCTTTCATTATTGTATCAATGACGGCATTCCTTTTCTTTTCGTCATAAACAAATTCACGCTGATATTTTGGACGGATATTCAATTTCCCATTATAACCAATAACCCCTTCCTCTTGGTTATCCACATATTTTTCCGCTATTTCTTTTATGGTTATTTCATAAAGTTCAATTTTCATTTCTTGATTCTCCTAATAAATATCCTGCTATATAAAGATCGAACACACGACTTGCCATTCGTATAATAAGAGCCTTTTGTAGGCTTACCTACAAGCATAGGATTTCCATTTTTTTTGCCTGAACTTCTACGTCCATATTATATTTGAAAGTTCTTGCAAAATACACTATATATGCGAAGTTATTTTTCCGTTCTCAGCAGAGAATACATCTTCATGTCAATAACTTTACCATTTTTTACAGCATTGCTCCTCAATGTACCCTCATACTGGAATCCCGCCTTTTCAAGCACTCTGCAAGACGCTTTGTTGTATGCAAATGGTTCCGCGTAAATACGGATAATATCACTTTTTTCAAAAACATATTCACAAATTTGCGTTACTGCTTCGGTCATTATACCTTCACCCCAGTATTTCTCGGCAATATAATATCCCAGCTCGGCAGTCTGCCTATGAATATTTTCCTGTCTGAAAACACCTATGCTCCCCACCGCCTTGTCATCTACTATAATCGCAAAAGCAAAAGTTTCATTTTCATCGGCGGAAATCATCGAAGAAATATAATCTAATCCATCCTGCTCTGTATAGGGATAGGGCAGTCCGTCCCGGAGATTATCTTGTATCTTTCTATTGGAGAGGGCTGTTGCCAAATCTTTTGCATCTGATAATTTCCATTTTCTTATTTTGCAGACCATTTTCCTTTTATTCCTCCCTGTCACTTGCAGTTGTTCTGTTTCTTTGTACCAGCAATTTAGCCCCCAAACAAAAAGCAAAATTACCAAGCAATATAAAAAACAACCATACATAATTCCAATACATCGAATTCACATCAAACATCCACATTAAAAGTTTGTTCCAAAATTTTAATCCCATTGCAATCGCAAATAAATCGAACAGCACATAAATGCCACCAAATAAATATATCCATCTCCACCAGTAGTTGTTATATTGGTTTCGCACAAATGTAACCATTCCTACAATACAGAGTACAGCCAGTATGCCCATTAATATATAATAAAATAATCCCCTGCCTTCCAATACACCAATCCAAAAATCGGCATAAGAATTTTTATCTACTAGTCCCCATATTCTATGTAAATGAAATAAACCAAAAAACATAAAAAATATGGCTCCCACTCTAATATTTTCTTTTCCACTATATGATATTCCCCTCTAAGCCAGAAAACAGCTTGCCTGCTAATTGATAAATACCAGTTGTAGATTTGATTATATCACTTTCATTCACCATTTTCTACAAAAATATAGGGCATGGCAACCGCCACACCCCATATTTCTTATCGTTCCAACTGCGCCCATACTCTCTCCCGGCAATCCGGTAACTTTTGTCCGATTGTTTTCAATAGCTTGTCCAATCATTATGATTTTTCAGATTGTGGCTGTGCTCATCATTCCATGTCCCCCATGGCATCCTCACCCAAATCCTCAAACAGCTTCTCCTCGGCATCATCCCCGATGCTATTTTCATCATCCTCGATTTCCTTCTGTGCCGACTGCGCCCTGTTGTCGTCCGCAATGGCACGCATGATGCGGTTGATGTCCTCCGGCGTAAACATCGAGATTGCCTGCGCCAGGTCACCCAGGTTATCCCTGTTCACCATCAGGCTGCCGCCGCCCTCAAGGGGAATTGTCAGCACATCCTTACTGCTGCTCATATCGCCAAGGCAGATGGCATTTTTCTCATAGTCACACACAAAATCGACGCCCTTATAAGAAATCACGCCGTTTTCTGCCAGATTGTCATATGGACAGGTCTTGTATGTCCCGGTTAACTTTTCCAGATAATAGTTACGCTTTGTGCTCTCACTGTGCATATCGAGATACAGGCTGTCCGTTCCCTTTTTCTTTTCCAATGCCTCTTTTTCCAGCATCTCCTTGCGCCGCTCCTGCTCCAGTCGTACCTCTTCATTATTTTTGTCGACCTTGTCGAGCAGTTTATTCCACTCCTTCACTGTAAAAGTCGCGCTCCCTATCGAAAAAGTCGGCTCCGTCTCCCCATTTTTAATCTTCTTGGCAATCTCACTTTTCCTGTTGCTGATACACTCCATCAGCTCCTGTCTCGTCATTTTCGCAACCTGACCGATTTCCATCCGCAATTCCCCCTCAGATATAATTTCATTTGCTATATATATCGTGCAGATGGACAAAATTGTTTACAGCAGCGGTGACAAAACCTTGAGCGCAGCCTGCATGATTTTATTGCCGACCGGACGTTTCTGCCAGTTTTCCAGCTTCATCTCCTCGCACGCGCCAAGCGTCCTGTTAAAATCCTCCTTCATGTCCATGACGGCATCCACCTCGCTTAAAAATGCGCCGCATTCATAGTGGAGATAAAAGCTCCTGTAATCCGTATTGATGGTTCCGCAGATTGCACACTCATCATCCGCAATTACATTCTTGGCATGGATGAAACCAGGCTTGTACTCATAAATATGGACGCCGCCCTCCATCAGTTTTCCATAATTTGAGACATTTACCATGTAAACATACCACTTGTCATAAATCCGCGGTACAATAATCCGCACATCCACGCCGCTCTCGGCAGCGTTAATCAGGTCATCACGCATACTCTGGTCAAGGACAAGGTATGGCGTCGTAATATAGACATAATCCCGTGCCTTGTTAATCATCCTGGTATAGACGCCTTCTATCGGATTATGGGGATTGCGGTGAGGACCTCCCATAAACGGCTGCACATATCCGGATTCCTCCACGTGTATCTGGGGCTTATAATCCGCATCATTGATTTCCACATCCCCATTTGCGATGCGCCACATATCCAGGAAAAAACAGGTAAAGCTGTACGCGCCGTCACCGCAGAGCCGGATTCCTGAATCCTTCCAGTGTCCGAAGCGCTCGATGTAATTTGCGTACTCATCCGCCAGGTTAAAGCCGCCCGTATAGGCAATGTTTCCGTCTATCACCGTTATTTTCTTGTGGTTCCTGTAATTAAATGTCATCCTTGTCACATCGCGGTGAATGGGATTAAAAATACTCATCTCAATCCCTCGGTTTTTCATGTCCCTGCGAAATGCCTGCGTGTTAATCCGAAGCGTCCCGAAATCGTCAAACAACAGCCTGACTGTGACGCCCTCCTTTGCTTTTTCCGTCAGAACGTCAAGAATATCGCTCCACACCTTTCCATCCGATACGATAAAGTACTCCATGAAAATAAATTTTTCCGCTTTCCTAATGTCCGCAAGCATTGCCGCAAGGACATCCTCACCCAGCCCGTAATAGCTTACCTTCGTATTATTATAAATCGGAAAACCCGCTTTCCTGAGATATCTGCTAATCTGCACCTTATTCGGATGCTGCTTCTCCAGGTCCTGCACAATGCTCTCGTCCTGGCTGAGACTGCGCATCATGTGGGTATCGTATTCCCTGAGCCGTCTGAAGTATCTGGAATTTGTCCGCTTGCGCCCCCACATAAAATACAGGAACAGACCCGCGACCGGCAGCACAAGGATGATGACAATCCAGCTCATCTTGTAGGATTCCGCGTTGTTTACAAGCGCAAATACCGTAATCACGCTCACAATTTCCAATATAAAATAGACAATGATGGAATATCTCATCAGATACATGGCAAGAAAAATCATGATGCCAATCTGTAAAAAAAACGCGATTCCCACTGTGACGGCGCGCAATATGCCATAATACTTACTTCTCACGATTCCCATCTCAAACAATATCCTTTCCAACGAAAGTATATATAGTAAACGGCAAATATTTTTGTCAGTTACTATAAATTTTACTTCCATATATTGTGTGAAAATTATATCATAATATGTTTCCATACTCAATACGAATTATTTATCCTGAATCTTATCACTTATTTTGTCACTTTTATCATTATCTTGTCATTCCGCCCCGCTTCCCTTGTAATCCTTTATTTTCACTGATATACTTATATAACCCATATCGGAATAAGTACAATACCAATCAACAATGAAAAGGAGAGGGATTTATGAACATTATCAAAGCAGAAGATTACAACAAAATGAGCCGCATGGCGGCAAACTTCATTGCCGCACAGGTTACCTTAAAACCAGACTGTGTACTGGGACTTGCCACGGGTTCTTCCCCTGTCGGAACGTATCAGGAATTAATCCGGCGCTATGAGTCAGGAGAACTTGATTTTTCAAGGGTAACCAGCATCAACCTGGACGAATACAAGGGTCTTTCACCGGAAAATGACCAGAGCTACCGTTATTTTATGAACACGAATCTCTTTGACCATATCAATATTGACAAGGCACGCACCCATGTGCCAAATGGTCTGGAAGAAAACGCCGAGAAGGCATGTGCAGACTACAATGCATTGATTGAACAGTGCGGCGGTATTGACCTGCAGCTTCTGGGTCTTGGAAACAATGGACACATCGGATTTAATGAACCGGATGCGTCTTTTGCCAAGAAAACCCATTGCGTGGATCTTGCAGCAAGCACCATTGAAGCCAATGCCCGTTTCTTCCAGTCCATGGATGAAGTTCCCAGACAGGCGTACACCATGGGCATCCAGTCCATTATGCAGGCGAAAAAAATTCTGGTAATTGTGAGCGGAGCGGGGAAAGCTAATATCGTGAGGGACGCTTTTACAGGTCCGGTCACACCCCAGGTTCCGGCTTCCATCCTACAGATGCATCCGGATGTGACGCTCATTGGAGACAAGGATGCCCTGAGTCTTTTACAGGTTTAGCACATTATATAAAGGAGCAAATACGATGATTATTAAAAACGGACTGGTATTTACAGAGGAAAATACATTTCTCCCCCTGTCTGTTGTGACGCAGGGAGATAAGATTACTTCCCTGGTTTCGGGCAACACTGTTCTGCCAGTGTCAGAAAATGACACTCCTGTCATTGACGCGGCGGGATGTTATGTGATTCCGGGGCTTACGGACGTTCATTTCCACGGATGTGACGGCTATGATTTTTGTGACAACAGCATGGAGGCGGTAAAAGCGATTGCCGCCTTTTCCCTGAAAAACGGCGTGACCTCCATCTGCCCTGCCACGATGACAATGCCCACGGAAACCCTGGACGGCATCTGCCAGACAGCGGCAGCATTTTCCTCGGAACAGGCACAAAAACATATGGATACGGATTTTGCCGACTTTGTGGGCATCCACATGGAAGGACCTTTCATCAGCAGGGAAAAGAAAGGGGCACAAAACGAGGCGTATATCCTTTCCCCGGACGGGGAGCTCGTGGAACACTGGATGGCGCTTTCCGATGGGCTGGTGAAGCTCATATCCTTGGCGCCGGAGCTTCCAAACGCCCTGCCCTGCATTGAAAAATATAAGGATAAGGTGACGTTCTCCCTCGCCCACACCGGGGCGGACTATGCTACAGCCAAGGCTGCGCTGGATGCGGGAGCCAGCCATGTGACCCACCTATATAACGCCATGCCGCCTTTCCACCACAGGGACAGCGGCGTCATCGGCGCGGCATCCGACACGCCTGACTGCTATGTAGAGCTGATTTGTGACGGGCTGCACATTTCCGCTCCGGTCGTGCGCGCCACCTTCCGGCTTTTTGAAAACCGTGTCGTCCTCATCAGTGACAGTATGCGCGCCACAGGAAAACCCGACGGCACATATACCCTGGGAGGACAGGAGGTCACCGTGGTCAAAAACAAGGCAACCCTGGCAGACGGCACCATTGCCGGCAGCGTCACGCCGCTGTTCCAATGCATGAAGACTGCCGTTTCCATGGGAATTCCCCTGGAGACCGCCATTGCCGCCGCCACCATCAATCCCTGCCGCTCGATAGGAATCGATAACCTTTACGGCAGCATCACGCCGGGAAAGAAAGCACATTTTCTCCTTCTGGACAAGGAAACACTTGATATCAGACACATTATAAAAGGTCAGCTGCTATAAGCTGACCTTTTTATTCTTTTTCGCTATTCTTCTCTCCTGCCATTCTTCTCACTCTTCATCTGATTCCGGAATTCATTTGCGGACAATCCCGTATATTTTTTAAATACTCTGGAGAAATGCGCCATATCCAGAAAACCGACCTTTTCCGCAATATCCCCGATTCGCAGGGAAGGCTCCCACAGAAGCTCCTTTGCCTTTTCAATCCGGACATGGTTCAAGATATCGGAAAAGCTTTTCTCCACATGCTGGTTCAAAACCTTACTCAGGTGCCACTGGCTCACATACACATGGTCCGCGACATCGGAAAGCTTTAATTTTTCCATGTAATTTTCTTCAATGTACTTGACTGCATTCTGTGCAATAAAGCTGCCTGCCGCGGCAGCTTCCTCCGGTTCCTGTACGCTTTTTTCCTCCTGCGCGCTTTCTTTCCTGCCAGACAAATTCTGTACCATAACCGAAACCGCTTCTTCGAGCTCGTCCATCTTGGAGGGCTTGAGCAGAAAGCGCGTCACCCCAAGGCGTATCGCCTCCCTGGCATATTCAAAGTCCCGAAAGCCGGTGAGGATGGCAATCTGCATATGGGGATGCTCGGATTTCAGTGCGGCAATCATGGTAAGCCCGTCCATCCCCGGCATCCTGATATCGGAAAAAAGGATATCGGGATTTTCCCGCTGGATGACTTCTATCCCTCCCTGACCGCTTTCTGCCGTCGCCACGACCTTGCAGTCCCATTTCTCCCAGGGGACTGCCTTGGACAGTCCCTCCACAATAATCGGTTCATCATCAATAATTACAACCTTGTACATCTTTATAACTTTACCCCTTTACAGCGCCTGCCGTCATACCTTTTATAATATACTTCTGCATGAAGATATATACAATGAGTACCGGAATTACGACCAGGGAAACCGCAGCAGCCATAAGTCCGTAGTCCGTACCTTCGTTGGAGGTCAGTTCATTTAAGAGCCTTGTAATCGCCATGATATCAGGTCTTCTTAAGAAGAACATCTGGGTAAACAGGTCATTATAGCTCCAGAGGAAGGAGAAAATTGCCACTGTTGCAAAAGAAGGCTTTGTCAGCGGGACAATCACCTTGAAAAATATCTGTATCGATCCGCACCCTTCCATAAAAGCAGCTTCCTCCAGCTCGATGGGCAGACTCCTGATATACCCTGTCAGTACGATGATTGCAAAGGATAGGTTTCCTGCTACCTGGGGCAGTATCACAGACAGCATGGACAGCCACCAGTTCTTTGTTCCGGCAATCCCCCACGAAGCCTCCATGGTATACACCGGAATCACTGTCGCAAATGCCGGGAACATCATTCCGGCAACCACAAGCATGTATAATGTATTCTTCAACTTAAAATGATACCGCACTAATGCAAAAGATGCAAGACCTGCCAGTAAAATTACAATGGCACAGACCATGGAGGAGATAAAAATACTGTTTTTGTAAGCGCCGAAAATATTTAAGTTCGTAAAAGCTTTTCTGTAGTTTGCAAGGGTAAACAGCTCACCCATGGGTAAAGCAAACGAATTTTCCAATATCTTGTTCTTTGCCTTAAATGAGTTTAAAACAACCCAGATAATGGGGTAAACCGTTGTAAGCGCCCAGAAGCACAGAAGAGTGTATATCACTGCCATGGGCACTGAAAATTTACGCTTTTTCATACTTATCCCCCCTTAATAATCTTTCTCTTTAAAGATTGCATTGACGATTCTTGATAATACCACACCCAGGATTACAATCATGACCGCAAGGGCGCATCCATAATCCACATCCTTGACAATCATGGTCTGATAATACATATAGGTTCCTGTGAGGAATGTTGATTTTAAAGGCATTCCCTTAGGGAACATGGTCCAGGGAAGGTCGAATACCTTCAGGGAACCGGTAACTGCCAGCACAACGCAGGTACACAGTACATTATGTAAGAGCGGAACGGTGATATACCAGATTCTCTTAAGCCTTGTGGCTCCGTCAATGGCAGCCGCCTCGTAGAGCTCCTCGGAAATGTTGTTCAGCCCTGTGACAATAATGACAAAGTAAAATCCGACATACTGCCACATAACAGGAAGCATCATTGTAAACAATGCCCATTTTTCACTTTTCCAGTCAATAAGCTCCTGCCTTCCAAACATTGTAAGAAGCTGGTTTATCATACCTGTATCATACAAGAATATCAGGTTAAACAAAAGACCAAGCGCCGTTGCCGACACGACAATCGGGAAGAAAAACAGGGTTCTGAATACTTTTGCCCCGCGCTTGATATTATCTACCATAAGAGCCAGTAACAGGGCGATTCCCACCTGGCCAAAAATGGTCACAATGGTCATAATCAAGGTATTTTTCAAGGAAGTCCGTACATTTTCATCTGTAAGCAGCTTTGTATAATTGGAATACCAAGGTTCGTTCCATACCTCCCCTGAGGTACCCAGCTGCTTTATCTTCATACAGCTGTCCACGATGTTCTTAAAAAACGGAAAGTATAAAAACACAATCATAAAGATAAATGCCGGAAGTAGAAACAGAAATAATGGTTTTTTATTTTTATAAATATTTGCTCCCATATGTTCACCCTCTTTTTTATGAATGCCGGAGAAAAAATCTCCGGCATTTAATCAACAGTGTACTCTAATTAAAGATCTGAACTCCAATAAATATCAAGGCCTTCCTGCACCGCATCCTCAGCACTCACTGAACCGGTCACGATTTCCGGCATACCGTCAAATGTAGGCACCCTGCTCTCGCCCTGGAACAAATCCTGGACTGGTCCTGTAAAGGAAGTGCTTCCTGCTACCATCTTTAAGGATTTTATCTGCAATTCATTAAATACATTTTCATCTACTTCCGGTACATTCTTGAGCGCGCTGGAACCGTGCTGTGCAAATTCCGGAACCACCTCGTCGGAAGTCATGTAAGATACAAAATCAACTGCTGCCGCTCTCTTCTCCGGGTCATCCCATGCCTTTTTCGTAATGTAATATCCGCTGGTCAGTCCTCCGATTAAATCCGTTGCCTTTCTGCCGTCCTTTGCAGGTACATAGGTGACATCAAACTTTGAAAGCTTTTCCGTATCGAGTGTGGACGGGTCATCCGGGTCTGACTGGCAGGCAGATGCAATACCGTTTACCTTCCAGGAGCCATCAAGCAGAAATGCCGCCTTCCCTTCTGTGAACATTGCAAATGTCTCGTCATCCTTTGCCGAGAGGGTATTCTCCGGGAAATATCCTGCCTCATAAAGCGCCTTGATATCTTCCATTCCTGCTACCCATCCCTTTCCGATTTCATCCTCGATGCTCTCTGGAACCGTCAGATGGTTTTCCGGTGTGTTGTAATTGAAGATTGCAAACTCCCACCAGTAATGTGGAATGTCACCCAGCGCTGCCGCGATTGGCGTGTAGCCTGCATCCTTAATCTTCTGGCAGTCCTGTGTAAACTGATCCCATGTATAGTCCGCCCCCGGCATTGCAACGCCTGCCGCATCCAGAATCTCCGTATTGACAAACATTGCCTCCCAGATTCCGTTTACCGGAACTGCATATGCCTTGTTGTCCACCCATGATTTCGGAATGCGCCCGTCATCCAGGTTGGATGCATAGTCCGGATACTCTGCCCGGATATCTTCTATGGATATCACTTTTCCTGCATCAATGAAGTTGTTTGAATCCGAACCGTTAAAGAAAAACAGTACATCCGGTTCAGAGCCGGTCTCAAAGTCCGTTACCACCCGAACCTTAAATGTGTCGTCGGCGGTTGCAGACATATCCTCGACCTTGTTTCCTGTTTTCTCTTCCCACATCTGGTAGAATTTTTTGTAAGTCTGTGCATTGCCGTCATTTCCTGCAAACGTGGTGACTACTTCAAGTTCCACGCCGCCCTGAGCCTGCTCTGTGTCCGGCGCCTTCTCCGCACTGTCCGCTGCCTTGTTTCCCGTATCAGTCGCTGCGGAATTTGCCGTATCGGCCGCTTTATTGTCTCCGCCCCCGCAGGCCGTAAGTGAAACTGCCATGACACCTGATAAAATAGTTGCTGTAAGTTTTTTCATTTTCATAAAAATACCTCCCTTTGTCCTTTAATATTTGCTACGATGCTTTTGTTTCCATCTGTCTATATCATACCAGACACAAGGGAAAATAATAATTGTCAGACTTGTCATTTATTGACTGAAATTGTCCTTCTGTGACAATTTAACAATAATTGTACTAACCGTTCTGTTTTCTTCGTCACTATCCACAGTAAGACCGCAGTCATCCCCATAAATTATTTTCAGTCTCCTGTTTACATTGCGTATGCCGAGGCTGATATGGGACTCATCCAGCTTTGCCTCACCCTCTCCTAAAAGCCTCTTTATTTTTTCCTTGTCCGATTCTTTCAAAATCCCATCATTTATGACTTTAATGTACAGCTTGTCCGATTCTCTGTATATCTTTATATCAACAATTCCTTTCCTGTTTTCCTCCACCCCGTGCTCCACCGCATTTTCCACAATAGGCTGTATAATAAGAATGGGGACCTGCACACCCAATAAGCTTTCATCAATTTGCCTGTGAACCTGGAACCTCTCCCCATAGCGGCTGGAAATAATGTACAGATATGCGTCCACATATGACAGTTCCTCGGAAAGCATCACAAATCGTCTCTGCTTGCGGTTCATGGTAGCATTGAGCATCGTGGTAAGGGCTTCAATCATGCCGCACACGTCCTCATTCCCATTCATCCTGGCTTCCCAGTTTATGATTTCCAGGGTATTATTTAAAAAGTGCGGGTTTATCTGGGACTGCAATGCCTTGATATTGGCGTCCTTCAGGGCAAGTTCCTCCTCGTATATGGTCTCAAACTGATACTTTAACTCCGAGGACATGGTGTTAAATGCCCTGTCCAGATACGCAAATTCATCACTGCTGTCCTGTACCTCCACCTGATGGCCATAATTCCCCAGGGCAATCTCCCTGGCTCCCTGAATCAGTTCTTCCATAGGGCTTGTGACCTTTGTATGGACAAAGCGAAAAACGACTGCAATCAGCAAAATCATAAAAAATAATGCCAGGATAAAGACATACCGCAGCACCACGGTCTCATCGATAATGCTTCTGGAATTCAGCTCCACGACATAGGCAATCTGCTGCTGCTCCCATTGTACCACTTTATACACATATGCTTCTTTGCGGTTGTTGTAATACACGCTTCCCTCTGTAGGCTGTTCGATAAATTCCGGATTAAACCGCTGTTCCAACCCATTTCTGATAATCGGAATGCCATCAATATAAATTTCATAATTTTCATTTCCCCAGATACTGTTCAGGCTTTCAAGCATATCCTCAGGCTTAAGCTCCATAACAAGGATGGCATAAGGAACAAAGGAGCTGTTAACCAGATTCCTCACAAGATAAAGATGTCCGTCACCCTCCATCAGTACAATTCCCGTATCAAGGTTTTTGCTTTTTTCTATCACCTTCTCCTGCATGTGGTTCATGAAATAATTCCTTCTATTGTACAACTGATTTCCCGTATTGTTATCCTGATATGTATTATAGGTGTAAAACAATTCCTCCGGGTCATCAAGGAAAAAAAGCATGGTACACAGAATGCGGACATCATATTTGTACTGCTGGGCAAGAAAATTATTAATTTGTTTTTTGTCCTGGATACTCTCCCCCTGGCACAGATATTTCATATAGCTGTTGCGTATGGTGCTGTTATAGGAGGCATTCTTTGACAATAAAACCATTTCCTGCAGCTGCATGTCACAAATTTCCACCGCCTTGTCCGCGGAGACAACAATTGTCTTTTCTATCTGATTTTTTATCATGGAAGATACGCTAAAAATCATACCCAGTGTAAAAACCAGAAGGGGAAGCAGCCACCCAAACAACAACATCCGAACCATTTTCCACCTTAAACTTTTTCTATTTCCCAGTTTTTCCATAACCCTTGCTCCTTTTACCATGTCTTCCTTATGCAACGCTTCAGCTGCATATTTCCTTTGGACGCCCGTATTCAATCGAGTAGGGGATTCCCTTTTTCCCCTACTCGCCGCGCCGGGCGTCCGCCAGCTTGCTGGCATATTTCCTTTGGACGCCCATATTCAATCGAGTAGGGGATTCCCTTTTTCCCCTGCTCGCCGCGCCGGGCGTCCGCCAGCTTGCTGGCATATTTCCTTTGGACGTCCGTGCGCATAAAAACAAACGGTTTCATAGTCTATCATACCATAAAACCGCTCGTAATTACTTATTTTAAGTCTAAAAATTCTTCATAAATACAGCTGACCTTCTCCGCGTCTTCTTTCCTTGGCATTTCACAAAAGATTCGAAGGAGAGGCTCCGTGCCGGAAAATCTTGCAACAACCCATCCGCCGTTCTTAAAGTAAATCTTACACCCATCCATATAAGAAATATGGTCTACCTCAAACGGAAGCTCAGGCACCTTTTTTTCCTCCATAAGAATTTTGTGCATCTCAACTTTCTTCTCCTGGGAAAACTTATAGTCCCGCTCCTCCATATAAATGGCTCCGCATTCCTCCTCAATCATCTTATAGATTTCCGAGAGACGCTTTCCCGTCACGGCAATCATCTCCACAAGAAGGGCTGCCGCATAAACGCCGTCTTTTCCATTGATGTGCCCTTTTACCGTCAGTCCGCCTGACGATTCCCCGCCGATAATGGCATCCACCTCCGTCATTTTGGCAGAGATATGCTTAAATCCAACCGGAACTTCATAACATTTCTGACCAAAGCTCTCCGCCACCTTGTCCAGCATATGGGTCGTAGCAAGATTCCGCACCACAGGGCCGCTCCATCCCTTGTATTTCACAAGATAATAGTAAAGAAGCACCAATATATCATTGGGATGTAGAAACCTTCCCGTGTCATCAATCACGCCGATGCGGTCCGCATCCCCGTCCGTTGCAAGCCCGATATCACAGTTCTGGTCAATGACAAAGGACTGAAGCCTTCTCAGGGTACTGGCAGATGGTGACGGCAGTTTACCGCCAAACAATGTGTCATGCCGCTCATTAATCATCTGCACGTCGCACCTTGCCGTCAATAAGATTGTCTTTAACGAAGTTTCACTGACACCATACATCGGGTCAATTGCTATTTTCAGCCGCGCCCGGCGTATTGCACCCATATCCACCGCGTCGATAATGTTGTCCAGGTATTCATTCAGGGGATAGATTTCCTCAATCAGCCCCGCCTTTACGGCTTCCGCATAGTCCATGCTCTCAACCGGCTCTCCCTCTATCTCACGGATATAGCGCTCGATATCCTTTGTCTGGGTTTCATCCGCGTCGCGTCCCCCCTTGGTAAACACCTTGATTCCGTTATAGATTGCCGGATTGTGGCTTGCCGTTATCATCATCCCATAGGACAGTTCATGCTTCATGGTGTAAAACATAATCAGGGGCGTCGGGGATGACTTGTTAATCAGATACGCCGTAATCCCCTCGGCGGCAAAAACCTCCGCCGCCCACTGCATTGCCTCCTTTGCCAGAAACCTTCTGTCATATCCCATGACAATCTCCGGCGCAACGCCTTCCGCTTTCATTTTCCGACACATTGCCTTTGCCAGAAGCTTAATGTTCGCTTTTGTAAATTCATCCCCGATAATGGCTCTCCATCCGCCTGTTCCAAATGATATCATAATAATCCTCCATTCTTGCCAAAGTATTTTTATCCTAACCCATTATTACCGTAACCTGATGTTCGGAACCCTTTTCCTGAACACTGATTTTTTCAACTTTTTTGCCGTCCAGTAAAATCTCTTTTACCCCTTTCATAACCCCCGAAGGATTTTTTACGGAAATATGATAGACGGCTCCCCGCCACTGCCGCATAACCTGGAAATTTTCCCAGTCCTTCGGAATGCAGGGGTCGATTTCAAGAAAGTCCATCTGCGGTTTCACCCCGAGTATGTATCTGGTGGCGGCAAAATACGCCCAGCCCCCGGAACCTGTCATAAAGGGATGTCTTGCCCTGCCAAATGCCGTGTGGTCTTTTCCCATAATAAACTGGCAGTAAGAGTAAGGCTCCGCTTCCCGAATCTCAATCCTGTCATTCTGATAATAAGGGCACAATGCATCATAAAACTTCATGGCCCTGTCTCCCCTGCCAAGCTTGCATTCCGCCGCCCATGCCCATGGATTCGGATGGGAAAATACAGCCCCGTTCTCCTTAAGTCCCGGATAAACCCTTGTGACAAAACCAATGTCATCATCAGGCTTTGTATAGGAGGGTGCATTTAACAACAGCCCATATGGAGTATAAAGATATTCATCCACACTGTCCATTGCCATAGTGCCCTTCTCCTCTGAAGCGGCACCGGAAAGCACTGCCCATGTATTGGACTCCAAATGTACCTTTCCTTCTGCATCTTCCTTCGTCCCGATTTTCCGTCCGGTTTTCGTAATTCCCCGGATATACCATTTTCCGTCCCATAGCTCCCTGTCGCAGGCTTCCTTTACGCGCGCGGCACAATCCCTGTACTTTTCCACGTCATCCTCACGTCCAAGGTAAGCTGCCAGCTCCACAAAGTTCTGTAAAGCCCAGTAATGCAGGAAAGACACCATGGCACTCTCCCCGCCTCCGAGGTTCAGGCAGTCATTCCAGTCTGCCCGGAGACCCTTGCAGATACCGCTTGCCCCTACCTCCCTGGCAGAAAAGTCAAGAATAGTTTTCAGATGGTCATAGACCGTATCCTCGCCTTCGTCCGCATAGGTGACAGTTTCATCCAGAAATCCAATTTCTCCGGTTTCTTTTACATATTCCGTCACCGCACTTACAAGCCACAGGGCATCATCGGAGCATGCATCACTGATGCCGTGGATTCTGTCATTTTTATCCGGCTCCGGAATGACCGTCGGCGATTTGAAAGGCTTCCTTCCTGTATCCTCCTCGAACCACTCCGGCTGGAACAGATGCAGTCCGTATCCCTTGGAAACAAGTCCTTTCAGAAGCTGCATAATCCTTTTTTTGCACATCTGCGGATTGGAATGCGGTATTGTCATGGCATCCTGCGCCGTATCACGGTAGCCAAGCCCTGTCCTTCCCCCGACTTCAATAAAAGAGGCAAACCTGGAAAACATGACATTGATTTCCGACTGGTACAGCGTCCATGTATTGATTAACGTATTCATGCCCTCATTCGGTGTCTGAATCTGTAGTTTGTCAAACTTGTCCTGCCAGAAATCATGAAGCTTCTCATAAGCCTTGTCCACCTGGGAAAAATCACTGTATTTTTCCCGCATTTTTCTGCCCATGTCGCGGTTTCCTTCCCCTAAAAGAAAAATCACGCGAACCTTTTCCCCTGGCTTGAGCACGATGTTTTTTTGCAGGGAAGCACAATGGTTATTTCCAAGCTCGCTGGAACCGGAGCATGTCCCTTTTTCCACCGCCTCGGGATTGTCCTCCGTTCGGTAGCTGCCGATAAACTTGTCCCTTAGGCAGTCATAGCCATCCGGCTGGAAATTTGCCGTGAAATACTGGAACCCGAACTCCTCATAAAACAAGTCATGCTCAATAATCCCATCCTCATAGGACGAACCCGCGCAGTACATACTCATCTGAAAATTCTGGTTGTCTATCATAATGTGATGGAAAGAAAACTCTGCATAACTAAAGATACTTAAATTCCGCTCCCTGTCATCCGTATTTTCCAGCGTCACATCCCACAGTTCGACATCATCCCCTATGGGAACGGACAGCTTCTGGCTTGCCTTTATTTTATCATACTCGCACGCATAGACCGAGTAGGACATTCCATGGCGGCAGGAATATTTCGCCTGATCCAGCGGTTTTCCCACCGGCTGCCAGGAAACACTCCAGTAATCCTTCGTGTCATTATCGCGGATGTACACGTAATGGCCGGGTCTGTCCATGGGAACGCTGTTTGCCCGAAACCTCGTCACCCTGTGATACTCCGGGGTTTTGTAAAACATGTATCCCCCTGCCGTATGGTTGACCACCACACAGGTATCCTCCACCCCCAGGTAATTTGTCCAGGACGTGGGCAAATCCACCCTTTCAATTACATACTCCCTCTTTTCATTGTCAAAATATCCATAACGCATTGAAAGCACCTCCCTGCTCTGTTCTTTACTTTTATTATAGGAGACAGCGCTTTTTATTGGTATTGTTCATTATGGCATCTTTTGTTTTATTTTGGGAAATAATGTATCGCAATGACAAGATATCTGGTAAACTATAACTAAAGAACTGTAGAAAAATATTTACAGAGGAACATTTCCATGCAGACGACAATCGACCATCAGCTTTTTTCGGAATCATGCTACAAAATGATAGGCGCGCTTCAGGGACAAAACGGCATCGGCACACTCCGGGAAAAGACAGTGCACAGTGTTTTAAAATATTATTATGCCCCGGATTCCTCCTACCACGAAATTAAAATTGGCCCCTATGTGGCTGACATCTGCGTTGATGGGGAAATTTTTGAGGTTCAGACACGCAATTTCAACAAAATGCGCGCAAAGCTGGAATACTTTTTACAGGAACACGATGTCACCATTATCTATCCCGTGGCGCACACGAAATGGCTGTCATGGCTGGACATGGAGACCGGAGAGTGCACCCCGAAAAGAAAGTCCCCGAAAACAGGGACATTTTACCAGATTATACCAGAATTATACAAAATCAAAATGTTTATCGGCAACCCGAAACTCCACTTTATCATCAGTCTGATTGATGTGGAGGAGACGCGGTACCTAAATGGGTGGAGCCGCGACAAAAAGCGAGGTTCCTCGCGTATGGACGGAAAACCAGTTGATATTTACGATGAAGTCCGCATTGACAGCTTCTCCGATTACATGATATTCCTACCCGATACGCTCCCCGAACGCTTTACCTCAAAGGACTTAAGCAAAGCCGCCAGAATCCCGCAGGGCAGCGCCGGCACCCTCTTAAACGTCCTGCTCGAAACCAAAATCATTGACAGGGTAGGCAAAACCGGAAACAGCTACCTATATGAAATAAAGTAGGGGAAAAATTCCCCTACTCGTGTACTATGTTATTTTATATAAAATATCTCAATGTCTGCCACACTTAGCCTTAGTGCATTTGAATTTTCTTGTGGTATAGTGGACTTCCACTTTTAAAAAAAAATTGTTATAACCGTCAAAGTTAGGACACATTCTTACTGATAATCCGGCTTTACTGAATTATAAGACCGCAGAGGGTAAATTTGTCAAATACAAAGGGCGGTCATACTGTTGGGTAAATATTTCAGAGAATAATGTAATTCAACTTAATCTGAAGATTGGAATAGAACTTTTGTCTATCCGAAGCAGTGATATAGCTTTTACAAGGGGTACAACCGGTCCTCTGCTAGAAAGAGCCGACAACTATGAGAACGAATTCAAAATTTACTGAACAATATCTAAGATTTTAACAGAAATCTCTTGAAACATTTCACATTCAATGGTATTATAGCAATACAAAGAGAAAGCACCCACTCCAAAGTGGATGCTCCGAGTTTAGGTTAATGATTGTCCTTACGGACACCGCCTATCCTGTGGGCAGACAGGATAGGCATTTTTATTTTCGCTTGTTTCTCTTATCGAGAAAGGCAAGCAACGCAACAACTAAGCTACCAAAGGACATCAGCAATGCTAATATTCCAATGAAAATCGAAATGATTTCATAAGCCGTCATCGACGTCACCTCCCTTCCTATGTATTCCGGCACACCGGTTTTCATAAACTTGGGAGGCTACCACCCTGTCATGGGTACTTTCTGTAGATGTATTGTAACACGAAGATATATGAATGGCAATCAGTTCTTTAGATTTCTTGCAGATATCACGATACCCGCCCCAAATCCAGTATTCATCAGATAATTAGAACCATTTTAGAGCCAACAGACATAAAACAATTCCGGAAATGCTCATTTTATCAGCATTTCCGGAATTCTATCCGTCACTCAAACTCAATAACAAAGTCAAACAATTCCCTGAACGCTTTCGACTCATTATGTGACACAAACAATATTATTTTTTTATTTATCCTCATCCATCTGTTCATCCGCAGACGCTTCATCCACCACGTTGTCAAGCGCCTCATCCACATCCTCAAATTCATGGACGCCGTCAGAAAGCTTCTCGCGCACCTTTGCTATCTTTGCAACGATAACGCCCTCGTCAAGGTTAATCATCTTCACACCGGAGGTATTCCTGCCAATCATCGAGATATCGTTGACTGCCATCTGTATGATGACACCCTCAGTCGTAATCATCATGATTTCATGGTCGTCATTGACTGCCTTGACGCCGACGACATTTCCCGTCTTCTCGGAAATCTTGTAGCACTTCACGCCCTTTCCGCCACGCTTCTGGACTGTAAACTCATCGAGTGCGGTACGTTTTCCCATACCCTTTTCAGAGACAATCAGCAGGGAATTGCCCTGCGAATCAAGCTGCATGCCGACAATCTCGTCGCCATCATCAAGATTCATGCCGATAACGCCCATCGCGACCCTGCCCATGGCGCGCACGTCCGTCTCCTTAAATCGGATACACATGCCGTACTTTGTGACAAGGAAAATTTCAGAATCCTTATCTGTTGTCTTCACTTCAATCAGTTCGTCATCGTCGCGGAGTGAGATGGCGGCAAGCCCGTTTTTCCTGACATTGGAAAATTCCATAATCGGCGTTTTCTTCGCAATGCCCTTCTTTGTAATCATAAAGAGGTCTTTCCCCTCCTCAAACGCATGAATCGGAATCATCGCGGAGATTTTCTCACCCGGATTGAGCTGCAGGAGATTGACAATCGCCGTTCCCCTCGCCGTGCGTCCTGCCTCGGGTATCTCATATGCCTTGAGACGGTATACACGTCCAAAATTGGTAAAAAACATCAGGTAGTGGTGCGTCGTCGTCATCAGCAAATCCTCGATATAGTCGTCCTCTATCGTGGACATTCCCTTGATGCCGCGCCCACCCCTGTGCTGCGTCTTGAAATTGTCAACGGTCATCCGCTTGATATAGCCAAGGCTTGTCATGGCAATAATAGTATTGCCGCGCGGAATCAAATCCTCCAAATCAATCTCGGATTCGTCATATCCAAATTTGCTGCGCCTGTCATCACCGTACTTTTCCGAAATAATCATGATTTCTTCCTTGATGACGCCGAGCAGAAGCTTTTCATCAGCCAAGATAGCCTTAAACTCCTTAATCTTTTCCAGTAATTCCGCATGCTCCTTTTCTAGCTTTTCGCGTTCCAGTCCGGTCAGGGCACGCAGTCTCATGTCAACAATCGCCTGCGCCTGCACATCCGTCAGCGCAAAGCGCTCCATCAGCCTGTCCTTTGCAGTCTGTGTATTGGCGCTGCTTCGTATAATCTGAATGACTTCGTCAATATTGTCAAGGGCAATCAGCAAGCCCTGTAAAATATGGTCTCTCTCCTCCGCCTTGTTCAGGTCATACTTTGTCCTTCTGGTGACAACCTCCTCCTGATGCCGGATATAATGTGTCAGGATATCCTTGAGGTTCATGACCTTTGGCTGGTTGTTGACAAGCGCCAGCATAATCACCCCGAAGCTGTCCTGAAGCTGCGTATGCTTGTAAAGCTGGTTCATGATGACATTGGCATTGGCATCCTTGCGCAGTTCAATGCAGATGCGCATTCCCTCACGGTCAGACTCATCCCTAAGCTCCGTAATGCCGTCAATTCGTTTTTCCTTTACCAGATCCGCAATTTTTTCAATTAACCTTGCCTTATTGACCATATAGGGAAGCTCCGTGACGATAATCCTGCTCTTTCCATTTGGCATGGATTCAATGTTTGTCACGCCGCGCACCCGAATCTTGCCGCGTCCTGTGCGGTAAGCCTCCTCAATCCCGCGCGTTCCAAGGATAATGCCGCCAGTCGGGAAATCCGGTCCCTTCACGATAGGGAGCAACTCGTCGATTTCCGTCTCCCTGTCCTCCACGATACGGTTCTCTATCATTTTGACAACAGCAGCGATAACCTCCCTGAGATTGTGCGGCGGGATATTGGTAGCCATGCCGACCGCAATTCCCTGTGTGCCGTTCACCAGGAGATTCGGATAACGGCTTGGCAGAACGACAGGCTCTTTCTCGGTCTCGTCAAAGTTTGGCACGAAGTCAACCGTGTCCTTGCCAATGTCGGCAAGAAGCTCCATGGAAATCTTGCTTAATCTCGCCTCCGTATATCGCATGGCGGCTGCGCCGTCACCGTCGACAGAGCCAAAGTTCCCATGACCGTCGACAAGCGGATATCGCGTCGACCACTCCTGTGCCATATTGACCAATGCGCCATAAATCGAACTGTCGCCGTGCGGATGGTATTTACCCATCGTATCACCGACAATACGCGCGCTCTTTCTGTGCGGCTTGTCAGGACCATTGTTCAATTCAATCATAGAATAGAGTACACGCCGCTGCACCGGCTTCAAGCCGTCCCTCACATCAGGCAGGGCGCGCGATGCGATAACGCTCATGGCATATTCTATATAGGATTCTTCCATCGTTTTCTGAAGGTCGACTTCCTGTATTTTGTCAAAAATTGTATCGTCCATATTTTTCCTTTCCCACCTATCAGGTTAAAAAAGATATCGCATTAGATATCAAGATTCTTGGCATGCTTTGCATTTGCCTCGATAAACTCACGTCTCGGCTCCACTTTGTCGCCCATCAGTGTCGTAAAAGTAAGGTCAATCTCGGACTCTGCCTCCTCATTCATGGAAACCCGCAGCAGCACACGCTTCTCCGGATCCATCGTCGTGTCCCAGAGCTGCTCCGCGTCCATCTCACCAAGCCCTTTATAGCGCTGAATCTTGTTATTCTGGTCGCGTCCGACTTCATCAAGAATCCTGGAAAGCTCGATATCGGAATACGCATACCACGATTTTTTATTTTTTTCCAGTTTATAGAGTGGCGGCTGTGCCAGATACACATGTCCTGTCTTAATCAGCTCCGGCATAAAACGGTACAGGAACGTGAGCATCAGCGTGGCGATATGCGCGCCGTCAACATCGGCATCCGTCATGATAATAATCTTGTCATAGCGGAGCTTTGTAATGTCAAAATCCTCGTGAATTCCCGTGCCAAAGGCTGTAATCATCGCCTTTATCTCTGCGTTTGCATAGATTTTGTCAAGCCTTGCCTTCTCCACATTGAGAATCTTGCCCCTCAGCGGAAGAATCGCCTGCGTGGCACGGCTTCTTGCCGTCTTTGCACTGCCGCCCGCAGAATCTCCCTCAACAATAAAAATTTCACAATTCTTCGGATCCTTGTCAGAACAGTCCGCAAGCTTTCCAGGAAGCGCCATTCCGTCAAGCGCCGTCTTTCTGCGGGTCAGGTCCCGCGCCTTTCTTGCCGCTTCCCTTGCGCGCTGTGCAAGGATGGATTTTTCACAAATCTGTTTTGCGACAGCCGGATTCTGCTCCAGATAATAAGTCAGCTGTTCACTGACAATACTGTCAACAGCCCCCCTTGCCTCACTGTTTCCAAGCTTCTGTTTTGTCTGTCCCTCAAACTGGGGATCCTCTATCTTGATGGAGACAATCGCCGTAAGTCCCTCCCTGATGTCGTCGCCGCTTAGATTTGCCTCGCTGTCCTTGAGCAATTTTGCATTTCTTGCATAATCATTAAACGTCTTGGTAATCGCATTCCGGAACCCGGCAAGATGGGTGCCGCCCTCCGGCGTATTGATATTATTTACAAAGCTGTAAGCGCTCTCTGTGTAGGAGTCATTGTGCTGCATGGCAACCTCTACATACACATTATCCTTCTTTCCCTCGAAATATAGGATATCCTCATAAAGCGCCGTCTTGCTCCTGTTCAGGTAGGTTACGAATTCACGGATTCCTCCCTCATAATGGAATGTCTTTTCAATCATTCCTTCCTCAGGCCGCAGGTCACGCAGGATAATTTTCAGGTTTTTGGTCAGAAATGCCATCTCGCGCAGTCTCTGTTTTAAAATGTCATAATCATAGACTGTCTCCTCGAATATCTCCGGATCCGGCAGAAAAGTAACCTTTGTGCCGGTTTTTTCCATGTCACAGTCACCGATGACTTTCAGGGGATAACACACATGACCCCTCTCATAGCGCTGTCTGTATATTTTACCATCCACGCATATCTCGACCTCGAGCCATGTGGAGAGCGCATTGACAACGGACGCACCCACACCATGGAGCCCTCCGGAAACTTTGTATCCGCCGCCGCCAAATTTTCCGCCGGCATGAAGGATGGTAAAGACAACTTCCACCGCAGGGATTCCCGCCTTGTGGTTGATTCCGACAGGAATTCCGCGCCCATTGTCGATGACAGTCACGGAGTTATCCGGATTGATTGTGACATCAATGGTATCGCAGTAGCCGCCAAGCGCCTCATCAACCGCATTGTCAACAATCTCATATACCAAATGGTGCAGACCCCTTGAAGAAGTGCTGCCTATATACATTCCCGGCCTTTTCCTTACTGCCTCAAGACCCTCCAATATCTGAATCTGGTCAGCTCCATACTCAGTACTCATACTTTTCCTCCCATTACTAAACTCTTTTTCCTATTTGCACCCTATGAAAAACAATGTAAAAACATCATAATGTACTCTGGACAGTTGCCTCTGAAACCTGAAAAACCTTATTGATTTCAAACCTGTTGTTAACAAATTCCTCCAGCCCGGTGCAGGTAATAATCGTCTGTATGTCCCCGATACTGTTCAAAAGATAATTCTGCCTGCTGCTGTCAAGTTCCGACAGCACATCATCGAGCAGCAAAAGCGGAACATCCTTTGTAATTTTTTTGACAAGCTCTATCTCCGCAAGCTTCAGTGAAAGCGCTGCGGTTCTCTGCTGTCCCTGCGAACCAAATTTCCTGATGTCAATATCACCCGCCAGAAAGGAAAAATCATCCCTGTGCGGTCCTATGGATGTCTGTTTTGTCTTGATGTCCCTCTCACGGCAGTCCTCGAGCTTCTTCTCAAAATCCTCCATCAGCACATCAGGCTCATAGACAATCTGAAGCTTCTCCCTGCCGCCGGAAAGCTTCAGATGGATATCATAAATGATTTCATTCAGCTGGCTGACAAATGTCTTTCTGCGCTCTATTACCTTACTTCCATAGGATACAAGCTGTGAATCCCATATAAAAAGCGTGTCCCTCAGTTCCGGATGAATGAATAATTCCTTTAAAAGTTTATTTCTCTGGTTTACGATTTTATTATAATTATTCAGATTATACAGATAAAAGCTGTCAAGCTGGCAGAGCTCCATATCGACAAAACGGCGCCTCTCTGCCGGACCATTCTTGATAATGGACAAATCCTCCGGCGAAAAAAAGACAACGTTTAACAGCCCTAACAAATCGGCAGCCTTTTTTATCTTTTGCCCATTGATGGCAATTCCTTTTGATTTGCTCTTTCTAAGATGCATGTCTACACGGTTCTCAAGCCCGTCTTTTATCACATAAGTACGAATGTGCGCCTCATCGGCGGCAAAATTGACAATATCTTTATCCCTGCTCCCCTTGTGGGATTTGGTCGTCGCTGACAGGTAAATAGCCTCAAGGATATTGGTCTTACCCTGCGCATTGTCACCATAAAGAATATTTGTCCCACTGTCAAATTCCATTGACAGTGTATCATAATTACGAAAATTCTCAAGTTCCAGTGATTTAATAATCATTCCTTAACTCTCATTCCAAAAAAGCTAATATCTGTGCATTCAGTGCTCTGCCCTGATGACAAAAGTGCTGTCCTCATAACTGACCTCATCATTATCGACAAGCTTTTTCCCCCTCTGGGTCTCCACATGGCCGTTCACCTTTACATGGCCGCCCTGTATTGCCATCTTGGCTTCAACACCTGATTCCACAAGACCCGCAAGCTTCAGCGCCTGTCCAAGCTTGATAAAATCATCCCTGATTCTTACTTCCTCCATCATGGTCCTCCTTTTCCACATCCATTAATTAGAAGAATTAAAGGTTACAGGAAGAATCAGATAGGTATAGTTCTCCTCATCATCCTTGATAAAACAAGGCGATTTCGAGTTGAGCAGCTTTATCTCCACTTCCTCGTCATCAATTACCTTCAATGCATCAATCAAAAACTTCGGGTCAAAGCCAATCATCAGGTCTTTTCCCATCTTTGTAATATCAATCTCCTCATTTAAGCTGCCCACAACGGAATTCATTTTCAGTTCCATGACCTCATCCAGGATATTTAAGATAAGGGGTTTCTTTTCCCCCTCCTTCACAAGAAGGGTGGAACGGTCGATACAGCTCTGGAATTCTTTTTTGTTGATTTTTACCTTCGTCTCATAATCAGCAGAAAGGATATTGTCTATCTTCAGGTAGTCGCCTTCTATCAGCCTCGACACGACTGTTGTCTGGTCAAATTCAAATAAAATATGTTTATCCGTGAAAAAGATATTGACATCCCTGTCAACATCACCGGGGAGGATTTTGCTGACTTCATTCAAAGTCTTTCCCGGAACAATCACTTTTCTGGATGGGTAAGAATTTTTCAGGTTTATCCGCCTGAGTGAAATACGAAGCCCGTCGGAAGATACAATTTTTAATATGTTCTCCTTAATCTCAAAAAACTCGCCTGTCAGAATTTTATTGGTACCATTGTCAGCAATGGAAAAAATCGTCTGCCTGACAGCCTCTTTCAGGCTAAACTGTGAAAGACAGATAGATTCCGACCGCTCAATCTGGGGAAGGTAGGAAAAGTCCTCCCCTGATTTTCCCACAATGTTGAATTTTGCCTTTTCACAGGTAATCGTTGTTTTATAAGAAGGGTCTGTCTGGATTGTGACATCGTTATCAGGAAGCTTCCTGACCATCTCGAGAAATATTTTCGCGTCAAGCGCTATAATTCCTTTTTCTATGATTTCGCCTTCTATCACCGTCTCGATGCCTAATTCCATGTCATTTGCAGTGAGTGTAATATCTCCTTTCGTCGTATCAATCAGGATACACTCAAGGATTGACATTGTAGTTTTACTTGGTACAGCCTTTGCAACAGTGTTAACACCGTTTAAGAGATTTGATTTTGAACATATTATTTTCATGTGTATAACTCCCTTCGCTGCAAAATCTATCAACGCATGTATTTGAAAATCTGACAGGTTCTGACAAAATATAATTATATAAATAATAATTCTTAATATTCATAGTAATAGGAGTGGAAATGTGAATAACACAGTTTTTCCTGATAAACAGGCATTTATTGTAAAAAATAACCTGTGGATAACCCTTATAATCTTTATGAAGTTATTCAAAGTAATTCACAACTCCTGCCGACCTGGGATTTATGAAGGGGAGATTTTTTTCTTGATAATCTCAATTTTATTTCTTAAATCCTCATCGGTCTTTATTTTTTCCTCAATCTTTTCCACACCGTGAATGACCGTGGTATGGTCTTTTTTGCTCAGAAGCGAGGCGATTGTCTGCAATGAAGTTTCTGTCAGTACACGGCACAGGTACATGATAATCTGTCTTGGAAGGACATACTCGGAATTACGTTTTTTGGAGGTAATGTTTTCCTTTGACACGTTAAAATGTTCTGATACGACATCAATGATAAGCGACGGAGTCACTTCGCGTACCTGGTCAGGATAGATGACGTCCTTTAATGCGTCTTCTGCAAGCGCAAGCGTCAGCTCCTGTTTGTTAAGCCTTGCATTTGCCATCACTTTGTTCAGTGCGCCCTCAAGCTCACGGATATTGGACTTAATGTTTGTGGCAATATACTGTATGATTTCGTCATCGATTTCCTTGTCGTATGTCTCTGCGTTTTTGCGCAGGATTGCCATACGGGTTTCATAATCCGGTGGCTGGATATCCGCAATGAGTCCCCACTCAAAACGGGAACGGAAACGCTCCTCTAAGGTTTCCATCTCCTTTGGCGGTTTATCGGATGACAGGATAATCTGTTTTCCTGCGGAATGGAGCACATTGAACGTGTGGAAAAATTCTTCCTGGGTTGACTCCTTTCCTATTATAAACTGTACGTCGTCAATCAGGAGGACATCTACAGTCCGGTATTTGTCGCGCAGCTTTGTCATGGCGGCTGCGTTACCACTTCGGATGGATTCAATTACCTCGTTTGTAAACTGTTCCGAGGTTACGTACAAAACTTTCATGTTCTGGTTTTGTTCCAGCACAAAATGGCCGATGGAATGCATCAGGTGGGTTTTTCCAAGACCGGCACCGCCGTAGATATAAAGCGGGTTGTAGGCTTCTCCTGGCGATTCTGCCACGGCAAGCGCTGCGGAATGCGCAAATTTGTTATTGCTTCCAACGACAAAGGTGTCAAATTTATATTTGCTGTTGAGATTGGCAGTTTCGTAACGAAGATTGTTTATGCTCTTTTTTGATCTGGAAGAATCATCGGAAGCTGTCTTGTGATATTTCTTTGCTTCGTCCTCCGTGATAAAAACAACGTCATATTCCTCGTTCATCAGCTCGGATATGGTTGCCTTAAAATAGAAGTAATAATTCTTTTCGATATATTTCAGCAAAGGCGCCTGTTCTTCCGGAATCAGGATGGTTACGATATTGTTCTCCACTTTAAAAAACTGTAATGGTTTAATCCAGCTATTGAATGAAATCGCTGTCAAATCGTATTGATCCCTGATAATATCCTTGATTTCATTCCATCTGTCATTGATTGTGTTCATGCCATACCCCTAATAATTTCATTATACCCGCGGTGAATGCAGTTTCCTGTGTGCATCACCTTAAAAACGAACTCATACACATTAATAGTAACGCAAATCGGGGAAAAAATCAAACAAATGTGAATAAAATTTTCAATTTTAAGGATTTTATTCACGTAATCCCCAAAAAATTGTTGATAATGTGGATAACTTTTCTGGAAAACTGTGGAAAAGCTGTTTTCCTACAGAAAAAAATTAAGAAATCCACAGCTTTGTGGATAAAATTGTGAATATTTATATACATCATCCACATTGATATTTATTGGCTTTCCAAAAATAAATCGTATTTTATTCCCATTTTTTCAACGAGATATCCACAAGTTAACCACAATTTGTGGATATCTTTGCGATTGTGTGGATGGAATCACTTTTATTGTGGAAACTATGTGTATGGAACTGGCGCTTATAATTTTATGATTATTTTTCTTGACTTCAATATTCTTATATTATATAATCGTTATGATATTTTCTAATACTTGACAGATATTAGCAGTATATCGTTTACGTCACATATGAGTATTTTATTGAAATTGATAGGAGACTGTCAGACGATGGGTCTGGACAAGCATGTCCCTATGTACAGGTAATTGAGAAGGAGGTGTTTTGAGTATGAAAATGACATATCAGCCAAAAAAGAGACAGAGAAGCAAGGTTCATGGCTTTAGAGCCAGAATGAGCACACCGGGCGGGAGAAAAGTTTTAGCTGCAAGACGTGCAAAAGGAAGAAAGAGATTATCTGCATAGATTACAGGTCACATATTTGTGACCTTTTTTTCTATGCACAGCCCCATGCACAATGCGTATCATGCACGCATGGGGAAAGGCTTTTTCCCTGTTCGATTGTACAGCCCTGAATGGCAGAGAAAAGTGTGAAAAACAAGTTTTAGCACAGCAAGTTTGTGCCTGTGCCCGAATTTGCATACTTTGGCAAGAATGGGGGATTTATATGAAATTTTCGGAATCATTAAAGAGCAACAGAGATTTTAAGAATGTTTACAGCAGACGGAAAAGTTTTGCGAATAAGTATATTGTGATGTATGTATTGGAAAATGGATTAGATAAAAACAGACTTGGGATTTCAGTTAGCAAAAAGGTTGGAAACAGTGTTATAAGACATCGTATTACCAGACTGGTAAGGGAAAGCTACAGACTGCATGAGGACATGTTTTGCTGTGGACTGGACATAGTGGTTGTCGCAAGAACCAGTGCAAGGGACGCGAGATACGCAGAGATAGAAAGTGCACTGCTTCATGTATCAAGGCTTCACAAAATATTGGATGGCGGACAAGGTGATGTTATATGAAAAAATTCTTTATCTTTATGATTCGGTTTTACAGGTCATACTTATCACCGTTAAAGTCCACGAAGTGCCCGTATTTTCCGTCGTGCTCCCAATATGGACTCGAAGCGGTAGAACAGTATGGCGCTGTAAAGGGCGGATTACTTTGTATGTGGAGAATACTCCGGTGCAATCCTTTTTCAAAGGGAGGGTATGACCCCGTTCCTTCTATTAATAATTACAGGAATTATAATAATAAGGAAAAAAAGAGAATAAAAACTTTTTATAAGTTTTAATGTAGGAGGAGTGAGATGGATTTGATGCTGTTAACGCAGAATTCAACTCCGATATTTAAGTATATTGTCCAGCTTTTGGGCTTGATTATGAATTGCATTTTCGAGTTTCTTAATTTGATTGGCATTCCAAATATCGGTTTATCTATTATTTTATTTACAATTGTAATTTATTTACTCTTGATGCCGCTTACGATTAAGCAGCAGAAATTCTCCAAGCTTTCTGCGCGGATGAATCCTGAAATACAGGCTATCCAGGCGAAGTATAAGGGAAAACAGGATCAGGCATCCATGATGGCGCTGAACCAGGAGACGAAGGCAGTCTATGCGAAATATGGCGTATCCCCGACCGGAAGCTGTCTGCAGCTTTTGATACAGATGCCGATTCTGCTTGCACTGTATCGCGTCATCTATGCCATGCCGGCTTATGTCACGAAGATTGGCGAGGCTTTTGGCGTGCTGGCAGACAAGATTATGCAGGCATCCGATGGCGTTGAGACAATCAAGAATATGTCGGCAGCGATGGCATTTACCAAGAACTTTGCGCTCAGTGAGAAAAATGCCATTATTGATACCCTGAATAAACTGTCAACTGCCGATATGGCAGATATTTCCGGAAAATTTGGTCTTGCCGACCTTACGTACAATGGGCATCTTATATTGACAAACGGGGCTGAAAAGGGTCTGATTGATACCTACAATAACTTTCTTGGACTGAATATCGGAAATTCCCCTATGGATACGATAAAAACTGCCATGGCGGCGGGTAATATGCTCCTTGTTGTCGGAGCGGTTTCCATTCCGGTGCTTGCTGCTGTGACTCAGTGGATTAATTATAAGCTCATGCCGCAGGCTGCCACTTCTGATGACAAGGATAAGAAAAAACAGCCCACAAGCGATACGGCTGAGGCAATGCAGCAGTCCATGAAGACAATGAATACGGTGATGCCGATTATGTCAGCATGGTTCTGTCTCACACTTCCTGCAGGTATGGGTCTGTACTGGGTTATCGGTGCAGTTGTGCGGAGTATTCAGCAGGTGGCAATCAACAAGCACATTGACAGTATGGACGTGGATGCGGAAATTGCAAAAAATGTAGAGAAATATAAGGAAAAGTTAAAAAAGCAGGGTATTGACCCGGCAAAGCTCCAGGCAGCGGCAAGGACAAACACGAAAAATATATCTTCCAAGACTTCTTACCAGAATACTTCAGCAAAGAAGCCTGCCAGGACAGATGAGGAGAAAGCGGAGGATATCAGGAAGTCAACGGAATATTATAATAAAAATGCGAAGCCTGGAAGTCTTGCGTCAAAAGCAAACATGGTAAAACAGTATAATGAAAGAAAATAACGATGGGAAATGGGGGAAATGGAAATGGATTATATAGAGTTTAAAGGCAAGACGAAAAATGACGCCATTACTGAGGCGTGCAGACATTTTTCGATACCGAGTGACAAGCTTGACTATGAAGTGCTTGATGAGGGAAAGGCAGGCATCCTCGGAATCGGCGCCAAGCCCGCAGTGATAAGGGCAAGGGTGAAAGAGGAAAGTAAGGAGGAAGCCATTGAGCCCGTAAAGCTTTCCGAGACACCGATTATTGCCAGTGTCAAGGGTGCTGCGGCAGATATGGAAGATGTGGATGTGGAAGCCGTATCCAAAAAGTTTTTGTCAGATGTGTTTGCAGCAATGGGAATTGCCGTGGAAATTTCCGCAAAGTATAATGACTCCCTGCGCTCCCTTGAGGTGGAACTCAGTGGTGATGAGATGGGTGTCCTGATTGGAAAAAGAGGACAGACGCTTGATTCCCTTCAGTATTTGATTTCACTTGTGATTAACAAAGGCACGACCGAGTATATAAAAGTAAAGGTTGATACTGAAAATTACAGGCAGAGACGCAAGGAGACGCTTGAGAATCTTGCAAAGAATATTTCCTATAAGGTAAAGCGGACAAGAAGACCGGTATCGCTGGAGCCAATGAATCCATATGAGAGAAGGATTATCCATTCAGCACTGCAAAATGACAGGTATGTCACAACACACAGTGAAGGTGACGAACCATTCCGCCGTGTTGTCGTGACGCCGAAACGGGATAGCGGTTATGGTGATAACAGGGGGTACCGTGGTAACAGGGGTTACAATGGCAACAGGAGTTATAACAGGGATTACAACAGAGACAGAAATAAACACTACAATCGTGACAATGCAGAAAATACAACGGAAGCAGTTGAACAGGACTAATCGGTTATGATAGAATGAACCTTGAAGTATCAAGGTTCATTTTCATGTACATTATATTCACGAAAATCGGAGGAATTGATGAATGAAGTCAGATACCATTGCGGCGATTGCCACGGCAGTCAGTGATTCGGGAATCGGTATTATCAGGATTAGCGGGGAAAATGCAATAGAGGTGGCAGACAGGGTATACCGTTCCAAGAATAATAATAAGAGACTTTTAAATGTGAAAAGCCATACGATTCATTATGGATTTATATATGATGGCGATGTCATGGTGGATGAAGTGATGGTTGCCGTGATGAAAGAGCCGAATACGTACACAAGGGAAAATACTGTGGAGATTGACTGTCACGGCGGTATTCTTGTCATGCGTAAGATATTGGATGCTGTCCTGAAAAATGGATGCAGGCTTGCGGAGCCGGGAGAATTTACCAGGCGGGCATTTCTGAATGGCAGAATTGATTTGTCCAGGGCGGAAGCTGTCATGGATGTGATTCATTCCAAAAATGAGTTTGCACTAAGGTCTTCCATGAGACAGCTAAAAGGTTCGGTGTCGGACAAGGTTCATTCCCTTCGCAAGGAGATTTTGCATGAAATTGCTTTTATTGAGTCTGCACTGGACGATCCGGAACATATCAGCCTTGAGGGATATGCCGAAAAGCTAGGGGAAAAGGCAGCCAGAATTTATGGTGATATCAAAAAACTGGTCGACAGCGCGGATAATGGGAAAATGTTAAAGGATGGAATCAACACAGTCATTGTCGGAAAACCAAACGCGGGAAAATCCTCCCTGCTCAATATCCTTGTCGGGGAAGAAAAAGCGATTGTTACCAGCTATGCCGGGACAACAAGGGATGTGCTGGAGGAGTCCATAAAGCTGCATGGTATCGGGCTTAATATGATTGATACTGCCGGAATCCGTGATACGGATGACGTTGTTGAGAAAATTGGTGTTGAGAAGGCAAGGAAATACGCAGGTGATGCGGATTTGATTTTATATGTTGTTGACGCTTCCTGCCAGCTGGATGAGAATGATGATCAGATTATGCGGCTGATAGCAGGAAAGAAAGTGATTGTTCTATTAAATAAGACGGACTTGGAACAGGTTGTCAGCGAGGCGGACATTGTTAAAAAAATGACAGATGTGTCATTTGATGGCGGTGTTGTCCGTGTCATCAAAACTTCCACAAAGGAAAATACAGGAATGGATGTGTTTGAAGACACAATAAAGGAAATGTTTTTTCATGGTGAAATAGCGGTCAATGATGAAATTTATATTACGAACCAGAGACATAAGGAAGCGCTTGCAGAGGCGGGGGAAAGTATGCGGATGGTATTGAACAGTCTTGCAGACCATATGCCGGAGGATTTTTATTCGATAGACCTGATGAGTGCGTATGCCGCACTTGGAAAAATAATTGGTGAGGAAGTGGACGATGACCTTGTAAATGAAATTTTTGCAAAGTTTTGTATGGGAAAATAAAATTTTCTAATGTTGTTATGATGGGAGAGGTGTGAAAGATGCCGGAGATTCGGGAAAAAGTAGATGTGTGTGTAGTTGGGGCCGGTCATGCGGGCTGTGAGGCGGCGCTTGCCTGTGCACGGATGGGATTGGAGACTGTCATATTTACGGTAAGTGTCGACAGTATTGCACTGATGCCTTGCAATCCCAATATTGGCGGTTCCTCAAAGGGACATCTTGTGCGGGAGCTGGATGCGCTTGGCGGTGAGATGGGAAAGGTGATTGACAAGACCTTTATCCAGTCAAAAATGCTCAATGTCTCAAAAGGTCCCGCAGTCCACTCGCTGCGCGCGCAGGCCGACAAAGCGGAGTATTCCAGAGCCATGCGAAAGGTGCTGGAAAACCAGGAGCATCTGACAATCAAACAGGCGGAAGTTGTCAGTCTTCTGGCAGAAGAGTCTGCGGACACAAATGCACTTTATACGAAAAAAATTTTGGGGGTCAAAACGTTTACCGGGGCGGTTTACGAGGCAAAAGCTGTCATACTCTGTACCGGAACGTATTTAAAAGCACGGTGTCTGTGTGGTGAGGCAATTACACATACAGGACCGAATGGTTTGCAGGCTGCAAATTTTCTGACTGATAGTCTGCAGTCGCTTGGGATAGAAATGCGGCGTTTTAAGACAGGTACTCCTGCGCGGATGGACAGACGTTCGCTTGATTTTTCGAAGATGGAGGAGCAGTTTGGCGATGAAAAAATTGTTCCGTTTTCTTTTTCCACAAATCCGGAGGATGTGCAGATTGAGCAGGCTTCCTGCTGGCTTACCTATACAAATGAAGAGACACACAATATCATTCGTGCCAATCTTGACCGTTCGCCGATTTATGCCGGTGTGATTGAGGGAACCGGACCAAGATACTGTCCTTCCATTGAGGACAAGGTTGTCAAATTTGCTGAGAAGGAGCGGCATCAGGTGTTTATTGAACCGGAGGGACTTCACACAAATGAAATGTATGTCGGCGGGATGAGTTCGTCCCTTCCGGAGGATGTCCAGCTTGCCATGTACAGGACTGTACCAGGTCTGGAGCACTGTAAAATTGTGCGGAATGCCTATGCCATCGAGTATGACTGTATGAATCCCGACCAGCTTTATCCTACTTTGGAATTCAAAAAAATACAGGGACTCTTTAGTGCGGGTCAGTTTAATGGAAGCAGTGGTTATGAAGAGGCGGCTGCACAGGGGCTGATTGCCGGAATGAATGCGGCGCTTTTTATCAAGGGAAAGGAGCAGATTGTGCTTGACCGTTCCCAGGCATATATCGGTGTCCTGATTGACGACCTTGTCACAAAGGAAAATTTTGAACCGTACCGTATGATGACTTCCCGTGCGGAATACCGTCTTTTGCTGCGTCAGGACAATGCAGATTTGCGGCTTCGGAAAATCGGTTATGAGGCAGGGCTTGTCACAGAGGAACAGTATGAGGCTGTGTGCAGGAAGGAACAATTGATTGCACGGGAAATTGAGCGGCTGCAAGGCATAAAAGTGGGTGCAAATGCGGAAATCCAGAAATTTTTGGAGGCTCAGGGAAGTACCGGATTAAAGACAGCGGCATCATTGGCTGAACTTGTCAGCAGACCCGAGCTTTCTTATGAAGCAATTGCCGGTATTGATAAGGACAGGCCGAAACTGCCGGATGATGTAGTGGAACAGATTAATATTAACATTAAGTATGATGGCTATATGAAACGCCAGTTAAAACAGGTCGAGCAATTTAAGAAAATTGAAAAAAAGAAAATTCCTGTCGAAATTGATTATGATGATATCAAAAATCTGCGGCTTGAGGCAAGACAAAAATTAAAGAAATTAAAACCGCTGTCTGTAGGGCAGGCGTCCCGCATCAGTGGTGTGTCTCCTGCGGATATTTCTGTTCTGCTGGTCTATATTGAAAGTATGCGTAATAGGTAATAATATTTATATTATTACAAGTAATATTAAATGTATTACATAAAAATATCAAAGCACGGCATTTTTCATAATGATTTAAGATTCCGAAGAGCGGAATTATGGAGGTTAGTTTGGGTATGCATGATTTTACTATATTTCAAGGCGCATTGGACGAGCTGGGAATAGCGCTTGAACCGAGTCAGATGGATCAGTTTATGAAATATTATGAGCTTCTTGTTGAGTGGAACCATTTCATGAATCTGACTGCTATTACAGAATTTCATGATGTCTGTACCAAGCATTTTATTGACAGTATTTCTCTGTGTAGGGTTTTGGACTGTTCAAAGGAACAGACACTGATTGATGTCGGGACAGGAGCAGGATTCCCTGGAATTCCATTGAAAATCGTATTTCCAAATCTGACTGTTACTTTGATGGATTCGCTGGGAAAACGTGTCAATTTTCTGAATACCGTGATAGATGGGCTTGGACTGGAAAGAATTGAGGCAATACATGGCAGGGCGGAAGATTTTGCAAAGCCTGACTTGCTTCGTGAAAAATATGATGTCTGTGTGTCGCGTGCAGTTGCAAATCTGGCATCGTTGTCTGAGTATTGTCTTCCTTATGTGAAAACGAATGGTTTTTTTGTCTCATATAAGTCCGAGAAGGTTTCTGAAGAAATACAGAATGCAAAAAAAGCGATTGCATTGCTCGGTGGTGAAATCTTTCACCAGGAGGAGTTTATCCTTCCTAATTCTGATATTTACAGAAATTTGCTTGTGATTCAAAAAATAAAAGCAACGCCAAAAAAATATCCGAGAAAGGCGGGACTCCCGACAAAGGAGCCCTTAAAATAGTATGCGTGGAAAAGACATTTTAAGGCTGCAGGAGATGGAGAGAAGGCGTATTGCTGAGGATTTGCACGATACTACAGTTCAGGATATGGTTTATTTGTCACAGCAGCTGGAGCTGGTACTTTATTATATGGATAATGACGTGGCACAGGCAAAACTTGAAGCGGTCATTGCAAAAAATCAGGTAAAGCGAATGATTGGCGGCATGCGGGAAACAATCTATGATTTGCGTCCAATAGTATTTGATGATATTGGATGGAGTGCTGCATTCAAACAGTTGCAGGATAAGCTATTGAAGCAGAATCCAGAATTGAATATTGTGTTTGATATTGATGAAATCGATACATCAGATGGGGTAACTGCTGTTTCGATTTATCGGATAATATGTGAAGGATGTCAGAATATCCTGAAGCATTCAAAAGCACAAAATGCCACGGTTTCGGTAAAGCATTCTGGGAAGTATATTAAGATATGTGTTTATGATGATGGTATTGGACTAGAACGTGAACCGGCATATGGTTCGGATTCAAAGGAGCATCATTTCGGATTACAGTTTATGCGTGAGAGGGCAGAGTCCTTATTGGGAAATATGGATATTTTGTCAGATTCATCTGGTACCATCTTAAATATACAGATACCTGTTTTGGAATTGTAATTGTGAAAGGTCATGGTGTTGTTGAGAATTTTATGTGATGTACACAGCCACAATCTTTAAAAACTGATATGATGTTTTTTTGATGAGAAATATGCTGTTTTGTGGTGGATGGCACAATACGCACAGTAGATTTTATTTGTCGTGCGTATAAGAATATTAAGACGAGAGATGGTGTAAATAAATGATTCGTGTAATGATAGTGGATGACCATAAAATGGTTCGAGAGGGTCTGTCAAAATTGATTGAGCTGGATGAGGAGATAAAGGTAGTTGCGGAATCCAATGATGGTTCTGATTGCATGTACAAGCTTCGTGCGGCAAAACCTGACGTTATACTTTTGGACATTAATATGCCTGATATGAATGGTATTGAGACACTAAAGATTTTAAATAAAAGAAAAAATCGTCCAAAAGTTTTAATGCTTACAGTACATAATGAAATTGAATATCTTACTAAATTAATTGATATGGGTGTTGAGGGATACATATTGAAAGATTCAGGTTCCAGTGAGTTAGTAAGGGCAATACGGTCAGTTTATTATGGAGAACGATTTATTCAGCCTAGTATGATACCCTTGTTAAATTCTAAGCTGATAGCGAAAGATATTGATAAGGAAAAATTGGAGACTTTGTCAAACAGGGAACTTGAAGTTTTGAAGTTGGTATCGGTAGGACATTTTAATAAGGATATTGGAAGAATCCTTTGTATCAGTGAACGCACTGTCAAAAATCATTTATCAAATATATTTAGAAAAATTGATTGTACGGATAGAACACAGGCGGCTGTATTTTGTATTCGGAATGGGGTAGTAAGTGTTCATGATTGAAAAGATATTAAAATAGGTAATGTTTCACGTGAAACATTACCTATTTTTGTTGCAAGGGTGCGTAATGCATGTTCCCACACAGCAAATAGGGAAGATGATTCTTAGATAAACATTGCAAGTAATAGTTTGATATTTTATAATTATGTATATAAGTTATGAGTTGCTGGAATCAAAAGGAGTTATATATGCGTTTTTTAGTTTTTACTGATTTGCACTATGATGCAGTTCCTGATGGCGATAGAAGACTTATGGAGTTAATGAAAGCTGCCAAAGAAAAAGAGGCAGATTTTATTATTAATCTTGGTGATACTTGTTATCCAAAGGTTGATAATCAAAAAAATTGTGGAAGCAATTCGAAGTTGTGAGATTCCCTGTTATACAATTCCTGGAAATCATGATACCAGTATTTGGTCAGAATCAGAGGTGTTAAGCTTTTGGGGACTTCAAAAAACATATTATTCAATTGTATATGGTAATGTGAAGTTTATTTTCCTGAATACTGTAGAGTTAGAAGATGGGACTTTTATTCCTGAGGATCAGATAGCATGGCTGCAGGAGGAACTGATGTCAAATCATTGCTTTGTGATTCTAACGCATCAAAGTCTTAGCAATAATTTTGTAACATCAAATGGTAAATTAAGAGGCATTCAAAACAGAAAAGAAATCCAGAATATGCTTGAAAAAAATAATGGAGAAAGGCAAATACTCTTATGCATAAATGGTCATGACCACGGTTGTGATGTGAAACAAATAAATGGGATATATTATTACACATTAAATTCAGCATCATTTATCTGGCAGAATGTAAAGGAGCTATTTCCTTATGGAGAGAGAATTCATAAAAAATATCCATATTTAAAAAATATGATTTTATATAAACAGGCTCTTCATTGTATGATTACTATTGATGATATTGGTAATATCGTAATTGAAGGTGTTGAAGGCGATTACCTTACTGTGAGTCCTGAGAATATAGGAATGAGTAGTATGTGGAATGGTGTCCATGTTATGCCCAGTACCTTATCAATGGAAATAAAAAGATAGAAACATTCGGTACGTAACTTAGAGCATGTTTAAAAAATCATTCCTGCCATCTGCATAACGACGCCATACGTCGTATTCACCACTTTGCGTGATATTTACACCAAATTTAGTCGACATAGCCCACTGTGACTCCTTCATTTGGTACAAATCTCCCACAAATTGTGACGCACATCTGACAGAAAGTTTTTTTCAAACATGCTATAACAGAGAGATATTTTTTATATGGTTTATTTGGATAAACAGTTTAACCATGAATTGTAACGATCAATGGCTTTTATAACAATATGTTTCACGTGAAACGTTGAAAATATCCGTAAATTAATATAGCATCTGAAGAATAAAAGTGGTATAATAATAATGTTCGTATAACAACACAAAGTTCGTGAAACAGCGTAGTGGCAGAGATGTATTAAACCACGGAACGTGGCTTGACACCGATGATGTGTTTTAACACGGCTTGATGCCTGTAACAGGAAGCCGACAGCCAAATTGTTACCGTTCATAAAAAATATCTACAACATTCCATTTACTATTATGAGAAAAGCCTACCTGATAAATGGCAGGTTATTGCATGTTGAGATTTACCAGGGAGGAAAAAGATGGGGAGAATTATTGCAATTGCAAATCAAAAAGGTGGTGTAGGAAAAACCACAACATCAATTAATTTGTCAGCCTGTATTGCAGCAAAGGGAAAAAAGGTGTTGGTAATAGATATCGACCCACAGGGAAATACAACAAGTGGATATGGTATTGAAAAAAATGATTTGGAGAATACAATATATGAGTTGATACTGGGTGATTGCTCAATTGAAGATTGCATTTTGAAAGAAGTACTTCCTAATATCTCTATACTACCATCTAACGTAAATCTTGCTGCGGCTGAGATTGAATTAATAGGAGTTGAAAAAAAAGAATACATTTTAAAGAATGAAGTAGACTGGGTAAAGGACAGATATGATTTTATTATCATTGATTGTCCGCCATCTTTAAGCTTATTGACAGTAAATGCAATGACAACGGCAGATTCCGTGCTGGTTCCAATTCAATGTGAATATTATGCTTTGGAGGGATTAAGCCAGCTGATACACACGGTGAATCTTGTAAAGGAAAGATTAAATCCTGCACTGGACATGGACGGTGTAGTATTTACAATGTATGATTCACGTACAAACCTATCATCACAGGTTGTCGATAATGTGAAAAGCCATTTAAGCCAGAAGGTATATAATACATTGATTCCAAGGAATATCAGACTTGCCGAGGCACCAAGTTACGGAAAACCAATTAATCTGTATGACCCTAAGTCAGCAGGATCGGAAAGTTATATGTCTCTGGCTGATGAAGTTATTAAAAACAATCCTGTCTAAAAAATGGAGAAATTCAAATGGGTATAATGACGAGCTATAATATTGATAACTGGATCATTCAATTTCCACAGGAATGGGAAATGTCATTAGACAAAGAAACAGGACAAGTCATATTTGATGTGGATGAGGGAGCTGTTAATATATATGTATCAACAATGAATTTCAAAAGACCTGAAACCGGGGAAATTGCAAGTGTAGAAATCGTATCTTCCTTTGTTTTACAGGCTTTTGAACAACAAGGGGTTCAGGAATATGATGGCTTTTCAAAATATTATCCAAAAGACTATGTTACATATGCAGGCAGACGCATAACAGAAGATGGATTTGAGATGACTGCCTGTGCCATTTGTACAGTAGGCTGCGTCCTTATGATTTATGTTGTGGGAGACAAAGGTATTGATTTTGAAAAATATATTCAATATATCCGATTGATAGGGCAGGACTGATTTAAAAAATATATCCGAAAATATTTCCAAAAAAGAGTAAGGAACTGAAATAAATAATTGAAAAGGAGACAGAGAATGGCGTCTAGAGGATTGGGTAAAGGTCTTGATTCCTTAATACCCGCAGGCATCAATGAAAGTAAAGAAATAAAGCAGGCAGAGACCATTGTAAAAATAGCCAAGGTAGAACCAAACAGAGACCAGCCCCGAAAGAATTTTGATGAGGATGCCTTGCAGGAATTGGCAGATTCCATTAAACAGTTTGGTCTGCTGCAGCCGATTCTTGTGCAGGACAGGAAAGAATATTATGAGATAATAGCTGGTGAGAGACGATGGCGGGCGGCAAAGCTTGCCGGCTTAAAGGAAGTACCTGTTATTATTAGAAATTATACCAATCAGGAAATTGTTGAGATTTCATTGATAGAAAATATTCAAAGGGAAGATTTAAATCCAATCGAAGAAGCGTTGGCATACAAGAGACTTTTGGATGAATTTCATCTGAAACAGGACGAGGTGGCGGAGCGTGTTTCGAAGAGCAGGACGGCTGTGACAAACAGCATGAGACTCTTAAAGCTATGCGACGGCGTCCAACAGATGATAATAGATGATATGCTTTCAACCGGACATGCGCGTGCATTGATTCCGATTGAGGATGCGGATATGCAGCTTCAGCTCGCACAGAAAATATTTGATGAAAAGCTGAGTGTCCGCGAGGTGGAAAAGATTGTGAAGGGGATATTGAAACCTGACACGAATAAGGCAAAAAAGGAAGAAACGCCACAGAATATCCAATATATTTATCAGGATATCGAAAACAGATTAAAGGAAAAACTCAGTAGAAAAGTAGAAATATCTTCAAAAGGCAAAAATGGTGCTGGAAAGATAGAGATTGAATTTTATTCGAATGATGATTTGGACAGGCTGATAGAATTGCTTTCAAAAATCAATATAGATGAGAATTAAGAGAATAAACAGTTCAAGCTCTCGGCTTAACTCTATTTCACGGACTTTGCTGCAGACGGAAAGTTCTGGGATGAATTGTAATGAAAAATCACAAAATCTACGAAACAACTTTGACAGGAGAAACAGATGAATAGTAATTTATTAAACAGCTTGGGTTTAGGAAATGTTGATATCGGATATCTATTGATTGGATTGCTTTCTATTAGTGTGATACTTCTGATATTGATTATTATCACATTTGTACAGATAAGTAAGTTTAAAAAGAAATACAAAAAATTTATGCTTGGTAAGGATGGCGCAAATCTGGAAAAAGATATTATGACATTGTATGAAGATAATAAGTTTATGAAGCTAAGCATTGACAGAAACAGGGATGATATCAAGACACTTTACAAGAAACATGAGAAATCATTTCAGAAAATAGGGCTGGTGAAATATGATGCATTTACGGAAATGGGCGGGAAACTCAGTTTTGCACTGGCTTTACTGGATGAGAACAATAGTGGTTTCATTATTAATTCCGTTCACAGTTCGGAGGGATGCTATTCTTATACAAAACGAGTAAAGGATGGGGATTCACAGTTAGCACTCAGCAATGAGGAAAAAGTTGCAGTAGAGCGTGCAGTTAACGGAAATTCATCAGACACGGAATAATGATTATTTACAAATAAAATGCATGATTGATTCATGACAGAAAAAGAATGGGGGATTTGTAAAATGAAATTAGTAACAGTCGAAGACTTAAAAGAAGGTGACATAATTGCGAATGATGTCCTACTTGATGATTATACCGTTGTGCTTTCTAAGGGAACAGTAATCAAGACACCATATATTGAAAAATTGAGGGAGCTTCAGGTATTTACTGTTTATATTGAAGAAAAAAGTGATGAACCCGTAGAGCCGATTGTAAAAAATGTGAAACTGACGCCGAAGGAAAATAAGCCGCCTGTCAAAAAGCCGCAGGTTGTGCAGAAGAATCCGCAGGCAGAAAAAAAGGAAGAAAAAAAATCTGCACCCAAAATTTCGCTGGAGAAAATTACAATTCTGCGTGATGAAGTGGAGGTTCAGGTCAGGAACAAGATAAAGGATATCCTGGAGCTTCATGTTCACCAGAAGACTGCGGGCTTGCAGAAAATAGCAGAGACTGCGCAGAATATTATTACGGATATTCTTGAAGAAGAAGAAGTGGTAGAAAAAGTTTATGATGTACGCGAGAGAAGCGCGGATATCTATGAGCATTCATTGCAGGTATGCACGATAGCAGCACTGATAGCATTGAAGCTTGGAATGACAGAAAAACAGGTTTACGATATCAGTGTTGGTTCCCTGATACACGACCTTGGGCTGCGCTACCTTGTGGTGCGATACGAGGATCAGGATATCAACCTCCTTCCGAAGAAAGAGCAGGAGGAATACAAGAAACACCCGATTTATGCGTACACAGCGATTAAGAATGAAACATGGCTCTCGGAGGCCGCAAAGGAAATTGTGCTGAATCACCATGAAAAAAAGGACAGTTCCGGCTACCCGCTTGGAACAGACCATATCAGCCGCATGACACAGATTGTTGGCGTATGTGATGAGTTTGACGAATTGATTTGCGGAGTTGGTAAGGCAAGGGTTCGTGTACATGAAGCAATCAACAATATTAGAAATTACAGCGGGTTATGGTATGATTCGGATATAGTGGATGCATTTTTACAGCTTATTGCAGTTTACCCAGTTGGTTCGAAGGTAAAGACGAATCAGGGCGAGACAGGCATTGTCATGAAACAAAATGCACATTTTCCTGAGAGACCGGTAATTCGTATTATGTACGATCGGTTTGGACAAGCTATACAGGGTGAGAAAATCGTGAACCTGATAAAGGATACAACGATAGTGATACAGGAAGTAATTAAATAGAAATGGATTGAAGGAGAGTAAAAATGATTGACATTAAATTTTTAAGGGAAAATCCTGATGCTGTGAAGGAAAATATCAAAAAGAAGTTTCAGGACCATAAGCTTCCTCTTGTGGATGAAGTGATTGAGCTGGATGCGCAGGCAAGGAAGACACAGCAGGAGGCAGACAATCTGCGTGCGGAACGAAACAAGCTTTCAAAGCAGATAGGCGCCTTGATGTCACAGGGAAAGAAGGAAGAAGCCGAGGAAGTCAAAAAGCAGGTCAATGCACAGGCAAAGACGCTTGAGGAGCTTGCAGAAAAAGAAAAAGAGTACAGCGAAAAAGTTACAAAGATAATGATGACCATACCAAATATCATTGACCCGAGTGTTCCGATTGGAAAGAATGACGAGGAAAATGTGGAAATCCAAAAGTATGGTGAGCCGCTTGTCCCTGATTTTGAGATACCGTATCACACGGATATAATGGAACGGCTTAAAGGCATTGATTTGGACAGCGCAAGGAAAGTGGCTGGAAACGGTTTTTATTACCTGATGGGCGACATTGCAAGACTGCATTCTGCTGTCATTTCATACGCGAGGGATTTCATGATTGACAGGGGATTTACTTACTGTATTCCTCCTTTTATGATTCGCAGTAATGTCGTGACTGGCGTGATGAGTTTTGACGAGATGGATGCCATGATGTATAAGATTGAGGGAGAGGATCTCTATCTGATAGGTACAAGTGAGCATTCGATGATTGGTAAATTTATTGATACAATCATTCCAGAGACAGAGCTTCCCAAGACACTGACAAGTTATTCCCCCTGTTTCCGGAAAGAGAAGGGCGCCCATGGACTTGAGGAGCGTGGCGTATACAGAATTCATCAGTTCGAAAAACAGGAAATGATTGTTGTATGTAAGCCTGAAGAATCACCAGTCTGGTTTGAAAGATTATGGCAGAACACTGTGGATTTATTTAGAAGTCTTGATATTCCTGTGCGTACACTGGAATGCTGTTCCGGTGATTTGGCTGATTTGAAGGTCAAGTCAATTGACGTGGAAGCGTGGTCTCCAAGGCAGAAGAAATATTTTGAGGTCGGAAGCTGTTCCAATCTCGGAGATGCGCAGGCAAGACGGTTAAAAATAAGGGTAAATGCAGAAAATGGCAAATATTTTGCCCATACGCTGAATAATACTGTAGTAGCGCCTCCAAGGATGCTGATTGCATTTTTGGAAAACAATCTGCAGGAAGATGGTTCTGTAAAGATTCCAAAGGCATTGCAGCCATATATGGGCGGAAAAACAGAAATCAGATAAAAAACATATCTGGTTCATATAGAAAGGCATGGTTACAGTGCACAGATATTTAAGGTCAATCGGTTTTAGTAAAATAGAGAACAGACAGCAATTACAGTCATTGATTAATGAGGTGGTTGAGAAAACCATTCTTCATCCTGACAAGGAAAATGATAAAAAGCAAAAAAAATATGTATGTGCGAGGGACATTGCAGCAGATGAGCGGGATCATGTGTATGCAGAATTGTCCCTTGATTTCGTGCATGGAGCGGGAATCTGCGTGCGTGGTGAGTTTGATGAAGACAACAGTTTTCTCTATGAATACTATTTTCCTTATTTAAGAGGTTCACACATCAGTTCCAATGAGGATATCACAATCGAAAGACACGCGGAAAAAGAGTCTTATGCGGGTGTATGTGATGAAATCAAGATTGGTGTTGCAATCATATTTTATCTTCAGAATATGATACCATACAAGAGGCTGAAGGCTTTAAAACGCCTTCCGATACAGGGAACTTCGCTGATTTTGAGTGCAATGTCGACAGACGGAACGATTATGATGCCCATTATAAAGAATGAGTATGAAAAGCAGCGGATTAAAAAGGCTTCCAATGAGCGGAACCAGTTAATTGCGCAGGCGAGAATGGGTGATGAGAGCGCGATTGAAAGCCTGACGCTTGAAGATATGGATACTTACACGACGATTTCCAGAAAGATTCATAATGCAGATGTGTTTAGTCTGGTGGATACGTATTTTATGCCGTATGGTGTGGAGTGTGACCAGTATTCGCTGCTTGGTGAAATCACGGATTGCCACACGGATAAAAACCGCATAACAGACGAGGAAGTCGTCTTTATGACAATTGAGTGTAACGAGATAACGCTGGAAATTTGTATCAACAGGGAAGACTTATATGGGGAACCCGCTGTCGGAAGACGCTTCAGGGGAATCGTGTGGCTACAGGGGTATATTGAATTTCCGCATTAAGGAACTGTCCATAATAATCTGAACAGTTCCTAATCTTTTCCTTATCGTAAATGGGGCAGAAGGCACGAATGAAAGGAAATGATAAGATTTTGGTGAATTTGAATATATTTGATATGATAAAATACTTGCAATAATTGAAAGTTCTGATATAATAAAAAGGTAAAGAATTAGTTCCCTTAGTTAAATGGATATA
>DKUL01000056.1:94577-95698 GCA_002490665.1 Lachnospiraceae bacterium UBA7205
TTGTAAATTCAAGGATTCTTGGACCTACAATCTTTTTTCATTTCTGTTCTTTTATAAATATGTGGAAATAGATTTTAGCATCTGTCCGGCTACTGCTAACAAAAGATAAACGATTGAAAAACTGCTGATTTCTCATTCTGCTAACAGAAATCGTGAAATCTGCTAACAGGACACTTTTTAAGAGTTATGCTTCAACGGCAGTAGTACCACCGTTTAACAGATTCTTCATCATTGCTATCAGTTTGGGAGACTTTTGCAATTGCACCAATAATGCCTTAATATCAGTCTCGGAATTAGTGTTCTCTGTTGGCTTTGCGTTTTTCAAATCAGATACAGAGTAAAACTCCTGTTCAAAGACTTTGGCATTCTCTTTTCGCCTCTCGTTTAAAACATGGGCGTAAACCCTTGTAACCATATCTGCTGTTGCGTGTCCGGTGTCACCCTGTACTGACTTAATATCACCTTTAGAAAGCATCAGTTGATAGGTGGTGGAGGAATGGTGCAGACTGTGAAAAACCACATTAGGCAGACCGGCTTTCTCTTTCAGCTTTTTAAAGGATTCCTCTAAAAGCCTGTTCTCACACGGATAGCCATTGTCTAAGGCAACTACAAGGTCAAAATCATGATATTCACTGCCTAAGAATGTTTTTGCTTTCTCTTGTTGTTCTCCCAATTTTCTCAGTATATTGGCAACAGTGACAGGCAACCTACACGCCTTACCGAACTCTTTGTTTTCGGTGCCTTTAAAACCCTTCTCGTAGTAGATTCTGCCTTTAGTGGCTGAAATATAAGATATACATCTTTATTGTCAAGCGTATTAAGGGCTTTTAAAGAAACTCGCTCCAATTCCCTGTCTATCTCTATATAGGCATTATCGTTTGCAATATATTTATCGGAGATATGGACACGCTCCCATTGTAATCCTAACCTTCTGTTCTGTATTTTCACCGAATAACCCCAAATGCACTGTGTTTATGAGGTTTGACAGCTCCCTAAGCCGATTTGAGATAGTGCCCATGCTTTCTGTTTGGTAGTCAATCGCTCTTCTGTGTTCATCTCAAGCACTCCTCGTATAATAAGTTTGTAAGCAAGAAAAACAGCTTACAGACTTATTCTTTTTT
>DKUL01000037.1 GCA_002490665.1 Lachnospiraceae bacterium UBA7205
AAGCCGAAGGCTGAACTGTTACACTTTCTCAATGATACAGCTGTGCGGTTTCTCCCGATTGTCTTTTGCATAGCCGATACCGACAAGCAGGATTTCGCCTGCATAATTTTCAAACGCCTGCGTGTACTGCCTGTCCTTAATCTGCCTTATCCATCATACCAGCTGCTGGTTTCGGAAAAATCCATATACAAGCACTATCTTGATTTGCAGACAGCATTTTCAATGATGTCCATGTGATTTGGAATGTCCGTTCTGGTGTCCTTTTGACGGATTCCCCCCTGTTGTATTTTTTCCATTATGCCCCTGGCAGGTCTTAATCCGGTTCTGGATTTCCCCCATTGACATCCCATGGCAGTCCTCCACGGTAATGTCGGCGTCATACTGTGCCAGCTCGAGAAAAGCCCGGTATTTTCCAAAGGACATCTCATGCTGGTGCGCCTCATTCATACAGGCGGTATCACTGCTGTAGGTCAGTGCATCAAGTGCCTGAAAGCTGTCGTTTGCCTGAATCTGTTCCAGCATCGCATCGGAATGCTCAGAGACCACCGTCACCACCAGCTGCGAATCCCGATTTAGAAAACGGCTGTAATAGGCGTCCTGCAGTAATCGGTCAATCGCCTGCAAATAGGATATATTCTTCAGCGGGACATGCTGTAGGATATCCTGTCCGTCTGCATTGTAGCCTGTTACGGACACCACCCTGTCAAAGCGGTTGACTGCAAGCTCAATGGAAGGATTCACATCAATGCTGATGTATGATACCGGTCTGCTGTACACAGAGTAGCCACCTGCCCCGGCGAATATGCACACACAGATGACAGCCATGGCATAGCGCAGGGCAGCATATGGTTTCTGCCGGAAAATGCGGTGCTTCCGCTTTGTCCGCTGCGCTTCCAGATATCGGAGGGTATTTTGTTTCATCGCCTCTGTTGCCTGTATGTTTTTCATGCTTTTCCGGATTCCGTTCTGCGTGCTGCTCATAACCACTCACCTCCCAACCTTTCCCGCAGGATTTCTTTTGCCCTGGAAAGCCATGTATAGACCGTGTTCTCTTTTTTTCCTAAGATCCTTGCAATCTCCACTGCCGTGTATCCCTCATAATAAAAAAGATAAATTACATCACGGTATTTTTCCGGCAGTTTTAAGACGGTCTCCAGAACCTCTTTCGACGGATTGTCCAGCTCTGCGCTCTCCTCTGCCAGCGCGTCAAGTGAAACCCATTTTCTGCGTGACAGGGCGCGCAGCCAGTCGGTGCAGGCATTGATGGTCACGCGCGCAAACCATGCCTTCTCGTGCTCTATGCTCTCAAAAGCGCCTTCATACAATAAATATTTCATATATACATTCTGGAATACATCTTCTGTGTCATGCCTGTTCTTGAGATGTACGAAACATATCCGCCGCACCATATCTGCATAAGCCTCCATGACACGGTTCACATCCTCTGTGCTTTTCAAAAGTTTTCCCCCTCATGCCTGACTGTCGCAGGAACCCTCTCAGTCAGAAACCCCGCCTTTTACAGCAGGGTCTTTGTTTTGGATATTTAACGATGATGTCTGCCATGATGTCCTGTTCCGCCATAGTAATACTCCGCTGCATGGTGTACTGTCCCATCGCAGGCTACGCCGAGCGTGCACACACCGTCCACGTCGCAGCTTCCGTCTGCATAGCAGGACGTTGCGGTGTGGTGCACCGTTCCGTCACAGTCTACCCCGAGACTGCACACACCATCCACATCACAGCTTCCGTCTGCATAGCAGGACGTTGCGGTATGATGCACCGTTCCGTCACAAGCTGCCCCGAGAATACACACACCGTCCACATCACAGCTTCCATCGGCATAACATACAGGTGCGGGCGTTTGCACGACTGCTCTATGTGATCTTCCGTGATGAGCAAATGCCACATTGGACGTGCTCCCTGCCACGACTGCTGCCAAAGCCACAGCTGCTGCTATTTTTGTTACATTTTTACGCATGGTCTTTTCCTCCGTTTTGAAAATGAGTATTTTACACTTGAATGGTTTTCCTGTTTCATAAGTAATACGTTTTTACGGAGTCAATCCTTTCAGTATTTTGTAAAATATTTTATTTTATAAACTTTTCGATCACACAGCTGTGCGGCTTATCAACCTTTGTCTTATCATAATTGATACCGACAAGTAAAATTTCACCAGCATAATCGCCAAGCGCCTGTGTATACTGCCTGTCTTTTATCTGCTGTATGGCTGCTGCGGCTGTCCTGTCATACTTTAATTCAACTACAAGAGCTGGTCTTGCAGCATGCGGCAGCGGTAAAAATACAACATCCGCAAAGCCGTGTCCTGTGGGCAGCTCCCGAATCATTTTATAATCCTTTCGCGCACTGTAATATGCAAGACCAATTGCACACGCAATCGAATTCTCGTCATTATATGTCAGTATGGATGCTGCCTCCATGTGTGCAAGGTCAAGTCCGTGCGCGACACGTTCTTCATCCCCTGCAAGTGTTGCTTCCAAAAGGTTTTCAGAAACTTTCAGAACCCGCATGACTTCTGACCATCCGCCTACGCTCATGGCGTTTTCAAATTCCCTGGAAATCTCTTTATTCGGGATAAACGCCTCCTCCGCATCCATATCATAGCCAAGATAGCCAAGATGAATTAACAGCGTGAGCACATCATCCCGGACTTTAAAATTACGCATATCATTCTGGAAGCTGCGTGTATTGACTCTGACCCTGCCGCCGCCAAGCATCCTGATGATATCAGAACGCAGCCCATCAAAATCCATGTCAATATAGCGTTTCAGCGCATCATACGTTTCCGTCGAAGTCCAGTAATTTGAAAATCTATGACGAAGCATTGCCTCCACTACCGATTTCGGGTTATAAATATGGCGAAATCTGGCAAACTGATACCCATCATACCAGCTGCCCGCCTCTGCAAAATCCATGTCATAGTGTTTACACAACGTTATTACTTCTTTTTCTGTAAAACCTGTGTACTCCTCAAAAAAACTCTGGTCAACCATCGAATATTCCCAGAACATGTTTAATGCGGAATGCTGCCCATACTTCTTGACTGGCAGAATCCCTGTCATATAGGAAAGTGCCACATAAGGCTGGTCTTTTAAAAGGTTGCGCAGGAAATCAAGATACTGTTTCTGAAGCGTCTCCGACTCCTGTCTCTCGCGCATCACACAGTCCCACTCGTCAATTAAAAAAATAAACTGTTGCCCTGTTTTTGCATAAATCCTTCTCAGGGCATCTGCAAGACCAGTGCCAGTCCGGCTGCACACTTCCCCATATTCTCCACACAATTCCTCAAGCACCTCTCGTTCCAGATAGGCTGTCACATCCTTTTCCGCCGCCCCAATCAGAAACTGCTGCATATTCAGAAAAATTACATTATATTGATTCAGATATCTCTCAAAACTTTTGTTCCGTTGAATTTTCCTCCTGGCAAACAGCTCTGCCGAATCACAGCCACGGCTGTAATAGGCAGCAAGCATTTTGAGCGCCATAGACTTCCCGAACCGTCTCGGTCTGCTGACGCAGATATGCTTCTGCTCCGTATTCATCAGTTCATTTGTATATTTTATCAGACCTGTCTTATCCACATATATTTTTGAGCTGACAGCCTCCCAAAATCCCTCGTTTCCCGGATTGAGATAAATTCCCATAATAATCCCTCCCATTTATCCATATTATACGGGAGGGACAACAAATTAACAATATCAAATTTTATTCAAGCAGCCCGCAGCCGCTCCACGATGCTCTGCCGTTCCAGGTTCCTGAAACACAAATACGGAATCACAAGTGCGGTCACAATCAGTACCGGCGTGCAGCAGACAAGCGGAAACAGGGTAAAGCGGAAGGTGGAATATCCGTCTGCTGCCGTCACCATCGCACGCAGGATGACACCGACTGTAAACGCGCCCAGTGTATAGGCTGCAAGCAGTGTCAGCCCTGCATAGCAAAGTCCCTCAAAGGTCAGCATCCGCCGCAGCTGCCGTTTGGTCATGCCGACACTCTGAATCATGGCAAACTCCCGCCTACGCGCTATGATTGCCGTCACCATGCTGTTGACAAAGTTCAGCACCCCGACAAGCGCTATGATGATGCTGACTGCATATCCCATCACGGACGAAGCGCGCGTCTGCGCCTCATACTGCTCTATCATTGTCTGCCGCGATACCACGTTCATCCCGGCAGCCTCCCCCTGCTGGTATTCCAGAAGCAGCGCCCGTGCATCCTCCATCGCCTCATCTGTGACATTAAAATAGAATTTCCGCAAGTTGCTCCCCTGCCACATCTCTGTAAAAACATCTGCCGGCAGTACAATCGGAAGGTCAAAGGCTAACGAATCCCGCCCTGACACCATCGGGCGCAATGGGCTTAAAACTGCCATCACCTCAAATTCACGCCCCACAACCAGAACCTTCTCACCTACGGCATGGGTCGGAACCACGCCTCCCGGCGCCATGGACGGACCGATTGCCAGACAGTACTTTCCCGTTGCAAAGAGTGCTGCGTCAAAGGCACCGTCAAGAAGGTAGCCGCTGCCGGCTGCCGCATCCAGAATCAGTCCGTCCGCTCCATAGATGGTATACATACAGTCCTCACCGCCCACTGCCGCATCAAACCCAGCCTTCCACTCCGGAAAGGAAGGGTCGTAGGCAGCAAAGTCCGCAAGCCGCTCCTCGTTGTAAAAATCCGTCAGGTTGCGCTTTGCCTGCCCGCTTAACACCAGCGGCTCCTGTCTGGAATAAAGCCGCCCGGCCGCCTCGACTGCGTCACCTTCCCCCAGCCCCATAATCTCCGCAAGCATCGTGTCACTGATGGTTTTGCTCGCCGGGTCATAAAAGCTGGACGCATCGTTTGTCGCATCGTCAACCTGGTAGTCTGCCACGGTCAAATCCATAAGGTACTTTTCCACGTCAAAGCTGACATTCTTCGCATAGAAATAGCTCATCAGCACAAGCCCCAGCGTCAGGGAACAGATGACCACTGCTGTCCGTCTGCGGCTGCGCCACAGGTTCGCCCACGCCATGCCTTGCAGGGAAGCGCCGTTCTTTGACTTCTTTTTCTTTTTGTGATATGCGGCACTGCCGTCCGTGTACCGCAGCGCCTCAATCGGGGAAACCTTCCCAGCCATCCGCGCAGGCAGCATGCAGGAAATCAGTACTGTACCATAGGAAAACAGCGCAGAACCAACAAAAATCACAGGACTTGCGGAGACAACTGTCCGCATCTCCTTCATGGGAATCCATACCGGAACCAGCAAAACCCCGAACAGATATCCTGCCGCAAGCCCCATCGGAATACCAATGGCGCTCAGCCGGTTCCCCTGTCCATAAATCAGTTTTTTCAGCTGCTTTTTTGTGGTGCCAAGTGTCTTTAGCTTTCCATAAAACTGAATGTCCGCAGCGACTGAAATCTGGAATACATTATAAATAATCAGGTATCCTGCCAGAAACACCAGCATCATGCCGCCGTACATCGGCAGATTTTCCGCAAGGATACCGCTTTGTACCTCTGGTGTGTATGCGAGGTTTGTCTGAAATTGCAGCCCTGTCAGACCGCTTTCGCTGAGCACTTTCCGCGTTTTTGCGTCAATATTTCTGGTGTCCGAAAACGTAATGCCCATCATGCGCAGTCCCAGCATCTGTCCATCCTTCGGTTCAGGCACACTTTCACATGCTTCCCGTGCATACGCCTCACTGACCCACGCCATGCCCGCGTAGGAGGAGAGATTGCCCTCCCACCAGCCGCACAGGGTAAAAGTGTCAGAACCGTTTTCCCACTCGAGCGTGACAGGCTGTCCCAGCTCCGGAGAAATGCCCAGACGCGCAAGCACCTGCGTGTCCAGCGCAATCTCGTCCTTCTGTTCTGGCATTCTGCCTGTTGTCGGATAAGCAAAGGCATCCCGCGCATACTGGTCACTGCCGTAGCGCAGTTCCACCTGCCGCCCTGCAAGGCACTGGTTCTTTGCCGTCCCCAGCACAATCGACTTCCCAAAGTGCACGATGTCCGGATGTACCGAAAGCTGCGCGATCTGCTCATCGGTAATCTGTTTCGTGCTCGCATGCGCCTTTGTGCCGGACTGGCGCAGATACATCTCTGTCATATTTCGTCCCATGCTCTGTGCCAGTGTGAACAGCGTCGTGAACATCATTGTTGTCAGGATAATCGCAAGCACTGCCACCAGGTTGCGCCCTCTGTTCTGCCGGAAACTGCGCTTTGTGAGGGTACGAAGGATATTTGTCTGTTTCATTCTTCTGCCCCGCCTTTCTGCACATTTGCAACCTTCCCATCCTCAATCCGAATGCACCGGTCTGCCTGACTGGCGATTTCCGGGTTGTGGGTTATCATCACGATTGTCTGGTGGAATTTCCTGCTTGTAACCCGCAGCAGTTCAATCACCTCGTCGCTCGTCCTGTGGTCAAGGTTTCCTGTCGGCTCGTCGGCAAGGATAATTGCCGGCTTGCTCGCCAGTGCCCGGGCAATCGAGACACGCTGCTGCTGCCCGCCGGAAAGCGTGTTGGGCATGTTGTCAAGCTTCTTTTCCAGCCCCAGCAGCTCCACCACCTCCTGTATAAAACGCCCATCCGGCTTTTTGCCGTCAAGCTGAATCGGCATCACAATATTTTCATAGACATTCAGAATCGGTACAAGGTTATAATTCTGGAAAATAAAACCGATGCGCTGCCTGCGGAACACGGTCAAATCCTCGTCAGAAAGCTTTCCCAGCTCAAATTTATCCACGCGCACACTGCCCGAGGTCGGACGGTCCAGACCGCCCAGCATGTTGAGCAGCGTGGATTTTCCACTGCCGGAAGTCCCGATAACTGCGACAAATTCCCCCTGCTCCACGGAAATACTGACATCGTCAAGCGCCCTCACGATATTCGGCTCGCTGCCGTACTGTTTTGTCAAATGTGTTGTACTCAAAATACTCATATTGTATCTCCCTTTTACTATATTTCAAAACCTCTGTAATGAACTTGTTAAGCCTATTATAGAGATTTGGCGGGGCGGTACAATGCAGAATGCGTAAACTAATATTTCAGGGGTAAAATCTCAATAAATGAATTATGTTGACGAGCGACCGATATATTATTAAAATCTTATTAAGAGGTGAATAACTTGGAGTTTGAATGGGATGATAGAAAAGAAAAAATATTGGCAACGGAGAAGGAAAGGAGTTTGTTTTATGATAACAGGCAAGAAAACATCCCATCACCTTCGATGAAGATTCCCCTGAACTGACACCTGAAATGGAAAAAGCATTTCGGCTGGCTGCCAAAAACCGAAACAGATTAAGGGCATAAACCCAAAATGTGATTTATGCCCTCCCCCCTCACGGCACCGGAATCACAATCCTAAGCATAAACTTCCCCTCCGTCGCCCTGACACTGCACTGTCCTGCATACTTCTGGACGGCATTCCTTATATTGGAAAGCCCAAAACCATGCGCAAAGGCATCCGTCTTTGTCGTCTGGTTTTTCCCTGTGCCGCCGGATAAAATCCGCTTCGTCACATCACCCTCCTCGGATGCATTGTTTTCCACGGAAATGACCATCATGTCCCGCACGCGGTCTGCCCTTGCAGTAATCAGCCGCTCCATCTCCGGCAGCTTCTCGCACGCCTCAATGGCATTGTCAAGCGCATTTCCAAAGATTGTGCTGATATCAAGCGGTTCTATAAAGGCGCCGTCCGCAAAAGAAATCGCCGCGGCGAAATCAATCTGACGCTGCTTTGCTGCGCGCGCCTTGTCGCGGATGATGATATCAAGGTACTCATTCCCGGTCTGGTAATATGTCTCATACTCCTGAATCTGGCTCTGCAGTCCCTGAATGGAAGTCTGCACCTCCTGTCCGTTCCCCGCCTGCGCCTGCAATACCAGCAAGTGGTTCTTCAGGTCATGGTATACGCTGCGCACCCGCTCCTCGTCGCTGATTCTGTCCCTGTAATATGCCTGCTTCATCTCAAGCTCCTGCGCATGGTATGCTGTCTGGACGGAATTGCAGATATACGATGCCAGATAGATGCATCCAAAGCTGGACACTATGGACGCCGCACAAATCGGATAGACTATCACGATATTTTCCGGCATAAAAAGCAGGATTGTCGCAATTGCCACAAAAGGCGCGAGCATCAGGACATCCACAATCATCCACATCTTCGCGGTGAGGCTTGACGTAATCTGGCGCAGATACTTTCGCAGGAGCCACCACGCCGCAGTCCAGAACAGCAGCCGCACGAGCAGGGAAATCATGTGAATCCCTGTGCTTGCCAGATACTGCCCATGCGTCCATCCGCCCTCCGTCGGACTTCCTGGCGCCTTTGTCAGCGCAAAGAAAATTTTTTTGCCGGTTTCCTCCATGAGATAATTGACTGCAGTCATCGCCGGGCAGAAGACCAGCACCGCAGTCACCTTCTCAATTGCCTTCCCGACATGAAATACAAAAATGTAAAGAAAAAATCCCGCCATAACCCCAAACAGACCATATGGGTCATTGGAATAAATGAAAGAGGTTGCAAGAACCGTAATTGCGCAAACTCCCGCAATCCGCAAAATCCAGTTCTTCCGCATCGGAAGAAAGGCACAAATCATGCACAGAAAAACACATACATATCCATAAGCCAGCAGGTCACTGCAAATTTCCATAAGACGAATCATAACAAATCCCCCCAATACTCCGCAAGCTGCTCCATAAACTGCCTGCGCTTAGGCTGGCTGATTGGGATTGTCTCCCCGGTGACCAGTGTAATCTCCAGCTTTTTGACTCCTTTCACAAAAAACAAATTCACGATGTAACTGGTATGGCAGCGCACAAATCCATGCGGTGCCAGCTCCTGCTCCAATTCCTTCATGCTCCTGTAGCAGATAATGTTCTCCTGCTCCGTGTGCAAAAGCAGATTGCGGTTGAACGTCTCCACATATTGCAGCGTATTCAAAAAGATCTTGTATTTGCCGGAGTCGTTTGCAACCACAATCGCAGGGCTGTCAATCTTCCTGCTGCGTCTGCGCCACTGCTCGATCTCCGCCTTCATCCGGGCATACTTCATCGGCTTGATAATGTAATTTGCCGCCTGATACTTGTAGCCCTCCAGCGCGCACTGTGTGAGGGTCGTCAAAAAAATAATTCCCACCTTTTCATCCATCTGCCGGATCCGCTCCGCCGTGCGCAGGCCATTCACCATCTTCATCTGGATATCAAGGAAAATCAAGTCGATTGTCGTGTCATAATGCGTTGTCAGCTCCATGCCGTCATAGAACGCGCTCACCTTGATTTCCTCGCCCGTCTCCGCGGCGTACCGGTTTACCAGTTCCGTTAAATATGTGACAAAATCTTTTTCATCATCACAGATTGCTATATGCAGCATACTATCGTTCTCCATCTATTGGTACAAATAAGATTTTCATAACTTGATACAAAACGGTCAGTCTTTTTGACCGTCGGTATCAATCAGGCACAGCTGCTGATACTTTTGTGGAAACTCCTGCAAATAGCGAAAACAGGCATCCACATCATGCACGATGCCATTGCGTCCGCACGTTTCCCGAAACAGCGCCATCAGCTCCCGGTTGCGGTCGCTTGGCAGTTCATACGCATGTCCGTATTTTTTGCGGTACCGCTCTTTCATTCCGGGGAAATGCCTGTCCAGCGCCGCATAAAAATACTCCCTGTCACCGTCACGCAGTGTCACACCCATGCCAAAGCAAATGATTCCATACACCTTTGCCTGGATACAGTATGACAAGATGCCCTCAATGTTTTCCCTCGTGTCATTGATAAACGGAAGGATTGGCGACAGCCACACGACAGTCGGAATATTGTGCTCATGAAGCACCTTCAGGGCTTTAACACGCTCCTTAGTCGTGCACACATTCGGCTCGAGTATTTTACACAGCGTTTCGTCATACGTTGTCAGTGTCATCTGCACAACACATTTTGCTTTTCTGTTAATGCGCTCGAGCACATCCAAATCACGCAGAATCCGGTCTGATTTTGTCTGGATTGCCACACCATATTCATATAAATCAATGATTTCGAGGCATCTTCTCGTAAGCCTTAACGTCTCCTCACAGTGCATATATGGATCACACATCGCCCCCGTACCAATCATGCACTTTTTGCGCTTGGCGCGCAGCGCCTTCTCTAAAAGCTCTGGCGCATTCTGCTTGACTTCAATGTCCTCAAAGTCATGTGTAAAGCCATAACAGCTACTCCTGCTGTCACAGTAAATGCAGCCGTGTGTGCACCCCCTGTATAAATTCATGCCGTTCTTTGCGGACAAAATGCCCTTTGCGTCAACAAAATGCATTTGGAGCCTGCCTCCTTTTAAAAATTCTTTGCTATTTTTAGCCTAAAGTGGTAGTATATTTTAGGGCATCGTCTGTTGTATACTGTACAAATTTGTGCTTTCGCCCAAATTCGCAGACTCTGCCAAGAATCATGAATGATTATGAAACAAATGATTCAGCAGGATGCCCTGATATAAAATTCAGAAATGAGGATATGCTCTTGAAAACAAAAGATTACAATAGAGGGCTGCGCCACGGAGTTGCCGTTGGGCTGGGTTACTTCGCCGTTTCCTTTGCATTTGGAATGGAAGCTGTCACCAAAGGATTAAGCATCCTTCAGGCAGTCCTGATATCGCTGACCAACGTAACCTCCGCAGGACAGTTCTCAGGACTTGGCATCATCGCCGCAGGCGGCACTTATATTGAGATTGCGCTGACACAGCTGGTCATCAACCTGCGCTACTGCCTGATGTCTTTTTCCCTCGCCCAGAAGCTGGACCGCTCCACACCAAGCTGGCACAGATACCTTATGGCTTACAGTGTGACAGATGAAATCTTCGCGCTGGATGCAAGCCTGGGCGGCTCCCTGAAGCCTGCCTACCACTATGGCATTACAAGCGTCGCCGTCCCCGGGTGGGTTCTGGGGACACTTGCAGGCGCGATATCGGGAAATATCCTGCCCGCCTTTGTCATCAGCGCCCTGGGCATCGCCATCTATGGAATGTTTCTCGCCATCATCATTCCGCCAGCGAGACAAAACAGAGCAATTTTGACCGTTGTCCTGACTGCCATGGGCGTGAGCTTTTTGTTCTCTGTCCTCCCAGTGCTCAGCAAAGTCTCCTCGGGCTTTGTCATCATTATCACAACAGTCGCTGTCGCAGGCATTGCCGCATGGCTGAAACCAATTCCAGACGAAGAAACCAAAGGAGACGATTAATATGGCACACAACGTTTATCTCTATATCCTCGTCATGGCAGGCGTGACTTACCTGATTCGTATGCTCCCCCTTGCCTTGTCCAAAAAGGAAATTACCAGCAATTATATCAAATCCTTTCTGTATTATGTACCATACGCATGCCTCGCCGCGATGACCTTTCCAGCAATCCTGCATTCCACTGCAAGCATTTACTCGGCGCTCGTGGGATTAATCACTGCTGTCATTGCGGCATACAAAGGAAAAAGCCTGCTCGTCGTCGCCCTTGCAGCCTGCGCGGCGGTATTTATTGCGGAAACTTTAATATCATTATAATTTTACATGGCATTCAAGTCAATATCCATTGGAGGATTCAGGTTTCGTCAAATCTGTCAAAATGATATTTTTCTATATAATCATGAATCAGCGACTCCGCGTAATTTATGGCTGTTGCATATCCACAGTGCTGTAAGCCCCTGCATACTTTTTTATAATCCCCGCTCCCTATGATTTCAGCGTACCGCAGCGTCCTTCCACCATCAGTGCTGCGGGATGCTATATAATCATTGTGGTCTATGATGGATTGTTCCCAGTTGTCATACGCCCGCCAGACTGTATTTTCTACTTTATAGATGCTTCCGTCCTTTTTCTGTTCTGCCGCGGTTTTAATGTATGTTTTCCCTGTCCATCCGTTCTGTTTTATCCCAAAAAGCGCGTTTGCCCTCCGGGCAAGCTCCGATGTTCCCCAGCCAGATTCTTTCACTGCCTGTGCGACCACTACGGAAGGAAGTATAATCTTCCTCTTTTGCCAGTCCCGCACCGCTATCGCCCCGACATATTCATCAAAAGGGATACCATCGTTTTCAACCCTGTCCAGCAGTCCCGCATAAATCGCTTCCGCAATTACCGACTCTCCTCCTATCTGCTGATAATTCCGGACATCCTCCCTGTTGTCACAAAAACATACTTCAATCAAAACTGCTTTTGCCTTTGTCCTGCGAATCACATAGAGGCCGCTTCCCTCCCTGACCCCTCTGTTCTCAAAGCCAAGTCTTGAAATATTTTCGCAGATAGCCAACGCGTCCTGATATTTCCTGCCCTTATAGGTATACACCTCGACTCCTTTTGCCTGATGTCCGGCAGACGCATTAAAGTGAATGCTGACAAACCAGTCCAGCATCCTGTTGTTCGCAGCATCCACAACCGATTTCAGATATTCCTCCTGTGATGCCGCCCTGTCCACAGTGCAGTCTACCACTGTTATCCCACTGCTTTTTAAAATTTCTGCCAGTGCATATCCTACCCTTCTTGTATGCCCTGATTCATTGATAATGCCGCTTGCGCCACACCCGGCTCCTGCTATCGTGTGACCACAGTTTATTCCGACTACCATTCTACTTCCCCTCCTCGCTCTCTTTCAATTCCGGCAGACCCGCAATCGATGTAAGCAGTGAAAGAATCCCTGACAGTACCGATGACGATACCACCAGGTTCCAGTCAACACTGCTCAGCACCGCAGCTGTTCCAATCATTGCCACAGCAGCCTGCGCCATTGTTTTCAATGCCCTCACGCCTGCGGCCCTGCACCAGTTCCTGATATTCATGTTACACATATCTGTCATCTCCTTCTCATGTAGCCGACATAACTGCCGACAATATTGCGCCTACTGCCCCGCTGACTATTGCAGTGATAATTGTTGTTTTCAACAGCTTCACTGTCTCAAGCGGAACCTTTTCAAGCATTTCCAGACGTTTTCTCTGCTGTGCACTCTCTGCCGCAAGACTTTCCATGCTTACAGTTATCCTGTTTACGGATATTGCAAGCTGCTCTAAATCCTTTGTCCTGTGCCTGAGCGACTCAATGTCATGTTCATGTGCTTCCAGCTTAACCGCAATTTCCATACCATCCATGTTCCCACCATCCTTTCTGTTTGTCCTGTCTATTATTAAAAAGGACTAATGGAAATTATTGTAAACAGCAAAAAAAGGACCAAACAGTCAAGTCAATGTCATTTACTTAACATTTATCCCCATTAAGTTAAGCGCAATAAAATCTCAACTTAATACCATTTTTAAAAATATAAAATAATGTCTTGACAAACCAATCCGACAGATTTAAACTTAAATCAGTCATAGGAAATTTAAAAGGAAAATTAAACGTGGAAACATAAAAGCAGGTCAAATATAAAATTTTTTTATATGTAACTTGCTTTTTTTTGTGTCCAAAAACAGATACACATTAACCTTTCAGTTGTCATAAAAAAGGAGGCATAATATTATGAATGAAAAGACACCTGACACAATAAAGGCTGAATTAATGTCAGCCATATCGGCGGCAATCGCTAACCCACACAAGGAGTTCGGCGCACAGGAATGCAATTTTGTACGCAGACGCAAGCTGACCCCGGAAGTAGTTTTCAAACTGTTACTGTCAATGC
>DKUL01000041.1:0-306 GCA_002490665.1 Lachnospiraceae bacterium UBA7205
TCTTGTTTGACACAACTCTGATATCTTATCACAGCTCAAAGTCTTTGTCAAGAACTTTTTTCATTATTTTTAATTGTTTGTCCACTGCATTTTTGCAGTAGGATTTCATGTTAACATTCTTTTTTCTATCTGTCAACACTTTTTTTCATTTATTTTACAGTTTGATAAATGAAATCGCTTATCATACCAACTGTATTTTAAGGCGAAAAAAAAGAATCTCGATATAACTAAGATACTTTTCCCATGACTTAAAAGTCACTGATTTCATTTATCTCGTAAAACAAATGAACGGAGAAGAAGGGATTT
>DKUL01000041.1:637-7704 GCA_002490665.1 Lachnospiraceae bacterium UBA7205
GGCGCCTCTTCAGCCTCTTGAGTACTTCTCCTCGTTACTGAATTAAATCCTCTACCAATATTTAAATCGTGCGCCTTCTCGCTCGACGCAAAATCTATTATACATAAGTCCATAGCCCTTGTCAACAGGTTTTTTCAATTTTTCTAAAATATTTTTAAGCATATAATAAATGACAGGTTTTTTATGAAGTCTTGTGTAGTTTTTAGAATTTGTGTATACTAGAGTAAATACTTTTAAAGGAGCTTAATCAATGGCAAAATCAGATGAATCAAAGTCAAAAGCAAAAACGAACGCGATGCGTATGCTGGACACGAAAAAAATACCCTATACGACACACACCTATGAGTGTGATGAATTCATAGATGCCATTCAGATTGCCGACATGCTTGGTCTCCCATACGAAAAGGTATACAAGACGCTTGTCACGCAGGGAAGCAGCAAAAATTATTATGTGTTTGTCATTCCTATTGCAGAAGAACTGGACATGAAAAAGGCTGCAAGGTCAGTAGGTGAAAAATCCGTGGCAATGCTTCACGTAAAGGAAATCCTTGCCGTCACAGGTTATATCAGGGGCGGATGTACAGCAATCGGCATGAAAAAACAGTATGTCACTCGTATTGATAATCGTGCACAGCAGCTGGAAGAAATAATTGTCAGCGGCGGCAAGCTTGGTATACAGCTGGAACTTACACCGCAAAATCTGGCGGCGGCTGCCAATGCGGAATTTGCAGATATTATTTTTTATCCATAATTATAGAAAGGACACACACAATGAAAACAATTCATGTAGCAGAACTCACACAAAATATCAGGGAAATGTGTATTGAAGCCAACCACTGCCTCACTTCTGATATGGATTGCGCGCTCAAAAATGCCGTAAATACAGAAAGGAGCCAGCTTGGAAAACAGATTTTAAACCAGCTTCAGGACAACCTCCGGATTGCAGGCGATGACAGGATTCCCATTTGCCAGGATACTGGGATGGCAGTTATTTTTCTGGAAATCGGTCAGGACGTGCATTTCGAGGGAGGAAATCTGGAGGAGGCTGTCAATGAAGGTGTCCGGCAGGGTTATGCAGACGGTTTTTTACGGAAATCCGTTGTCAAAGACCCTCTCATCCGTGAGAACACAAGGGACAACACGCCTGCTGTCATCCACTACGAAATGACTTCGGGCGAAAGCGTTAAGATTACAGTAGCGCCCAAGGGATTCGGCAGCGAAAACATGAGCCGTGTCTTTATGCTCAAGCCTGCTGATGGAATGGAAGGCGTTAAAAATGCAATCCTTACAGCGGTGAAGGATGCCGGTCCCAATGCCTGTCCGCCCATGGTTGTCGGTGTCGGCATCGGGGGAACATTTGAGAAATGTGCCATTATGGCGAAAAAGGCGCTTACGCGGCCGGTTGACGAGCATTCTGCCATTCCTTATGTCAGGGAAATGGAGGAGGAGCTTCTGGACAGAATCAACCGCACTGGCATTGGTCCTGGCGGACTGGGCGGCACGACAACTGCCCTTGCTGTCAATATAAACACTTATCCGACACATATAGCCGGGCTTCCGGTAGCCGTCAACATATGCTGCCATGTGAACCGCCATGCGGTAAGGATTATCTGAGATAAAGGAGAATGGAAATGGAACGATATATGAATGCCCCACTTACGGATGAAGATGCCAAATCCCTGCATTCGGGGGATTATGTTTATATCACGGGCACTATCTACACTGCGCGGGATGCGGCGCATCTGCGTATGTATGAAGCACTTGACCGAAATGAAACGCTTCCATTGGAGCTGGCTCATAATATTATTTATTATATGGGGCCTTCTCCTGCGAGGGAGGGACGCCCCATTGGTTCCGCGGGTCCTACGACAGCCAGCCGTATGGACAAGTACACGCCAAGGCTGTTAGACCTTGGCCTGAAAGGAATGATTGGAAAGGGAAAGCGCAGTGACGCTGTAAGAGAAGCCATCGTGCGCAACGGCGCCGTCTACTTCGCGGCTGTCGGCGGTGCCGGCGCCCTTTTGTCGAAATCAATTATAGCATCCGAGGTTGTCGCCTACGACGACCTCGGCACGGAAGCAATCCGCAGGCTCGAAGTGGAGAACTTTCCTGTCATTGTGGTTATTGACGCGGAGGGGAACAACCTTTACGAAACTGCTGTCAGGGAGTTCGGAACAATATAGCGAAAGGATGCCTGTCCCATGAAATACTTGAAAGCCTTTTTGGCAGTTATTATGCTATGCCTGCTTTTTGGATGCGGTGCGGACGACGGCATCACGTTGAAATCCATTACCTGTGATGCACGGCAGACGAGGACGGAAAATAATTACTTTATTTCTGCGGATTTTCAGAATGAAAACATTTGTCTTTCTGATGCGGCGGCGGGCAGGGAACTGGCATCCATTGCGGCATCCTACGGTACTGGGAGTCTGTATCTGAGCATGGCGGACGAAAACAATGGCTGCCTTTTATACTGCAGCTCACCGGCATGCGGCCTGATGATGAAGCAGCTGTATGTCACAAAGGACAGATGGCAGACATATGATGCGGCGGATATCAGCAGCCAGATTGACGGATATCCAACCAGCCTGTCCATGCAGTCCGATAAGCATTTATATATTGGCGCGCAGATGCGCAGTGATGGATATTTATTTGAAACAACGGATGGCGGAACGAGCTGGCGTCCTGTTATCATTGATGATGAAATTGAGAAATGCCAGTATGGATATGCGCCGATTTTTGATGGCAAAAATGACATTTATTATCTGCTTCTGGAATGCTATGGTTCCTATTCCCTGTACCAGTCAGATGCCATGTTGTCAGACTGGGAACTGCTGGGCACACTTTCGCTGGATGGTGAATCGAACCTGTTGGAATCATACTTTATTCTGGAAGATGCGGTGATAATTGAAGATACGCAGGGTCAGACTTTTCGGATACGTTAGGAACTGTCAATAAATAACTTTTAAATAGTGCGCCTGATTTTTGAGTAATCGCTTTAGCGATTTGATACCGGAGAAAAAGACAAGCAATATTAAAAGTTATTTTTGGACAGTTCCTTAGGGCGTGTTTGAAAAATGCTCTGGGAAAGGAGTACAGACATACAATGAGTTACATTCAGCACAAAGCCGAGGAATCCCTTGAGGATTACCTTGAGACAATTCTCATCCTGAGCAGGCGCCTTTCCGTGGTGCGTTCCATCGACGTGGCGACTGAACTGAATTTTTCGAAACCAAGTGTGAGCGTTGCCATGAAAAACCTGAAAAACCGCGGTTACATCACGGTTTCGCCGGAAGGGTACCTCCATCTGACGGACGATGGGAGAAAAATCGCAGAAAGCGTATACGAACGTCATACTTTGCTGACTGACTGGCTGGTTTACCTGGGTGTTGACCCCGAGGTTGCTGCCAGCGACGCCTGCAAAATGGAGCATGACATCACCCCGGAAAGCTATGAGGCGATGAAAAAATGCATCCTGTCCATCTTATCTGCGGAAAACGGTAATTCGTGATTTTAGCAGTTTCCAACAAACACATATTTTAAATGCTTTCTGGCTGCCTCTGCGAGACTGTACACTTTTTCCACTGCTGTCGCCTCCCTGTCTGTCATATGATATCGCGGGAAAAAACGCGTGACATGCAGCGGAATTTCCCTGCCGGCAAGCGCCCCGACAGATGCTATCCATTCTGCCTCCTCCTCCATTTCTGATATCTCGTCATTTTTACCCGGCACAATCAGCGTGGTAAGCTCCACATGGCATGCCGCCGCAGCATGCCGGATAAATTCCCTGACGGTTTCCAGATCCCCGCCAAGCTCCCTGTAATACGATTCCCGAAAGCCTTTCAGGTCAATATTCATGGCGTCTGTCAGGGGAAGGATTTCCTCCAATACTGCCAGAGATGCGGTTCCATTTGTCACCAGTACGTTTTTCATCCCTGCCTTTCTTACCAGTGCGCCCGCGTCGCGTATATACTCCCATCCGACCAGCGGTTCATTATACGTGTACGCCACACCGATGTTTCCCGCATCTTTGCAGGCAAGCGCCTTATCCACAAGAGCTTCCGGCGAAATATAGACAGATTCCGCCGCCCTGGCATCCGCCATGGAAATCTCATGGTTCTGGCAGAAAGCACAACGCAGATTGCATCCATAGCTTCCGACGGACAGAATCCGGCTTCCGGGATGAAACAGCTTCAGTGGTTTTTTCTCAATTGCATCCAGTGCCATGGAAGTGATTCTCCCATAGTTTTCACACACTATTTTTCCCTGCTCATTTTTCCTTGCCCTGCAAAGTCCCCTCTGTCCGGGTTCCAGGCTGCAATGATGCATACAGGTCTGACAGACTGTTTTCAATTTTTACACCCCTTTCCCCTGCGTCCATGACACAGATACGCTAAAAATGCCTGATTACTTCGAAGCGTTCCAGCATGATGTCCTCCCCTTCGCCGATGCCTGCCTTACGCCTTGCGACTGCAATCTGTTCCTCCACGGTATCTATGCCGTCCAGGTTTGGAAGCAGCAGACCACGCCTGCTGCCTTTTGTCACAATGACGCCATACCGTCTGACGTCCAGTTCGTCAGGTGTTTCTACAGGCTCCGTGTCGCCCAATACGTCCACGCTAATCTCAAGCCTGTCCAGTTCATCCTGCCGAATCGGCGCAAATCTGGGGTCGCGGCATGCCGCACTGATGGCATTCTCTATGATTTCTTCTGCCACAGAAGCCTGCACGGCATGAATCGTCCCAATACAGCCGCGCAGACCGCCGTCTTCTTTAATGGAAACAAAGACGCCTGCCTTCTGGCTGTACAGCTCCCTTGGCAGTCCGTCTGGCACTGCTATTTTCTCTCCCATTCGCACATGGCTTTCTATTGTCTTTCTGGCAAGCTGCACGTAGGCATCTTCCTGTTCTCTCTGTCTCGCGATTTTTGCCTTCTCTTTTTCCTCAAACTGTTCCCCGAAATTGCGTTTTGCATCACTGCCGCACGCCGTATAGCTGCACACGCCGTAGCCAACACCAAATACGCCTTCATAGGACAAGGCTTTTGCTTCCACTTTCATTTTGTCAAGCGCTCCTGCCATAACCACAAACGAGCGGTGCCCGCATTCCCCTGCCTTTTCACAGAGGTCTTCCGGAAAATAAAACAGCTCTTCAAAGGCGGCTTTTGCCATCACGTCCATAATACGGCCGTCATACTCCGGTCCCTCCTTGCGGTATCCGTAAGGCCCGTCTTCCTTTAACCGGTGTGACAAATCCCCGCTTGCAATCAGGACTGTTGTCCTGTCCAGGATTCTTGCTGCCTCCTGGATAAGCTGCCCGAGCTGATAATGCTTTTTCAGGTGCATGCCGGACAAGCCTATGCGCACGAGCCGGTAATCTTTTACATACTGGTTCACGAAATATAACGGAACCATCGTTCCATGGTCTAGCCGCCGGTCGCGCTCCCCTCTTGTTCCTGCCGGAAGGTCTGCTGCATCCGCCAGCTTGCATATCTGATTTACAAATGCTGTGTCGTACTGGACTTCCATCTGTACCTGGGGCGCCCGAAACTGTGAAAAATCCCCCGATGCACCTTTTCCGGGCGATATATGGAAATAGTCGGAATACAGTATCTGGTGCGGGGACATTAAAACGATTGTCTCCGGTTTCAGGCTGCCGATGGTGCGCGCAACCGTCTGGTAGGCATCTATCGTTTTCTGGATTTTTTTCTCCTCGCCCCTGCCAATCTCCGGTATGATAATCGGCGGGTGGGGTACCATAAATGCTGCTGTAACTGCCATAAAACCTTGCTCCTTTCGTAGACTGTTGGAAAACCACAATTTGTTTGTGGTAATTTTATTCTATCTTTCTGTTATTCTAATTGATTTAGCTATACAAAGTCTTTTATATTATACCCTATTTCTTCTGCAATCTCCAACGCGGTTTCCCTTGGGACCGAATCATCATATTCAGATGTATTATTAAGAATATATTTTATACACTCCTTTGCCTTTTCAAATTCTTTCAATTCATAATAGACTTCCATGGTGCACGATTTAATATCCAATTTTTCATAAATATTATCCACTTCGTCAAATGCTGCTTTTAGTAACTCAAGTCCATCATTGTATTTTCCTTTGTCCAGAAAGTATAGGGCTTTATTAAATTTTTGGTTCATAATTTTACCATATCCTTTCAATTAAAATTGCAGTTACAGCATTGTTAAACTGCTATATTTGTCAAAAATTTTCTAGGAAATTGCTACATTTTATAACCGCTTAAGTAATAGCAAACTTGTTACCCTTTCGCATAGATGCAAATTAGTTTATTCTTGCAGCCAAAAGGTATTGCTATATTCTTCATAATTTTTAACAATCTTAATTGTCTCCTTCTTAAGCTCGACTATCACTTCATCCAACTTCTCGGGCAATAAAGAAGCAATATCCTCCAATTCACATCCTTTTGCTATAAGTTCTATTATTTTTTCATTACATTGCCTTAATCTTAATTCCTTAATCATATGTGGAGAAAATAAGAATTTTTCTGCTTCATCAATTGTAATGCCCCCATCTTTAACGGCTTCTAATGTTCCTAAAATAGAAAGCAACAAAATCTTTTCATCCACTTTTTTTAACACTTTTTTATTTATCATTTATACTCCACCCTTGTTTCAATTTGGCATTGATTGCTTTTCCTGACTGATACCATTCAGGTCACCGTATATCACCGGATTAGTCCGTTCTGTCCTTCCATGGTCAGGTGGTTCATACTTTCATAGGCATATTATGTAACCGCCCTTGCAAGCACGCTATTCTTTTCCATAAGAACTTCTTACTTGGTACGGTTTTCGTCATAGGTATATTTTGCGTCCAGCAATGCTGCCGCTCCCACAAACCCTGCCCTCGCTGCTGCGCTTATAGTGCGCTTCCATCGCCGATGTCAGGAATCTGCGCGCTTCGCATCTGTAGATGCTGCTTATTGCGGGTGCGCCAAGTCCCTCTGGTGTCCCTGACGCCAGCACCATATTCCCATCGAGGTTTTCATGCGGATGGTGTTTCCGTCCCTGTCATGTCCGTAATGTGTCTGGTA
>DKUL01000041.1:7966-8297 GCA_002490665.1 Lachnospiraceae bacterium UBA7205
GTCATGTCCGTAATGTGTCTGGTAACCCTATGGGTTGGTAACCAACCTGTCAGTCTCCTTACAAATACTATAAATTTACCTATAAAAATTCTTTATACACTAAAATGTCTCATACTGCATTTTTGTCTAAAAATTATAAAGTTGTGTTGCTATTCTTTATCTCTACAATTAACTACAAGATAAATTTCCAAACAAGGGTTATTCATATTCTCTTTAAGATAACTCATTAATTGTTGTCTTGAAAATATTTCATCTAAATCTTCGAAATCTGTTCCATACCAAAAAACCATTAGTTCAGATTTTTGACATATTTCATCTATAAGATTTATAT
>DKUL01000046.1 GCA_002490665.1 Lachnospiraceae bacterium UBA7205
CGAAAAAAATGGGGAAACTCAAAAGTATAAATTTATGGTAAGCTTGTTTATTATGTGCTATAATATTGGCAGACTAAAATAAACTGACAGAAAGTGAGGGACAGCATGGGGTTAGACAATGTAAGGGATAAAAAGCTTTTATACCATCTCACAAAATTAAGCAATATGGAAATGATTATTTCCCAGGGGCTATTGCCCAGACGGTATCTGATAGAAAAATCCATGAAGTTTGGTGATGTCGCAGACCCGCAAATTATCGGGAAAAGGGAAAAATTTAAGTTAGATCAGTATATTCCGTTTCATTTTCATCCGTATTCCGCATTTGATGTGGCAGTGAAAAATACATATTCAGATGATAAGTTTGTGTACATATGCATTAAAAGAGCGCTGGCGGAATTTAATGGTTTTAAGGTTTTGCCAAAGCATCCCCTGTCACAGCAGGACTGCATATTATATGATTATCCGGATGGGATGAATAGGATTGACTGGGATACGATGCAAAAGACCGGCGCTACAGATGAATATTCGAGAAATGTCAAGATGGCGGAGTGCCTGACAGATAAGGGTATACCAGCGAAATTATTTCAGTGTGTCTATGTGCCCGATTCAGACACAAAGAAGTACATAGAGGAGTTATTTTGGGAGAATGGGATTACGGAGCAGCCCCCATATGTGGATATGCAGCCAAAGTGGTTTTAAGGAACTGTAGGAGAATTTTATGATAGAGTGTATGAGTGGAAACATGTTTGAATGCAATGCGGACTGTCTGGTTAACACTGTAAATTGCGAGGGATATATGGGCAAAGGAATTGCTTACCAGTTTAAAATGCGGTTTCCGGAAAATAATCAATCATATGTAAAAGCTTGCAAATCAGGGGAGCTGGTGGTTGGGAAGATACATTATTATGTAGAGGATGGTATTACGATAGTTAATTTTCCGACGAAAAATAAATGGCGTGAGCCCTCAAGAATGGAGTACGTAGAAAATGGAATGAGTACCCTGGTGGAATTACTGCCCCGGCTGAATGTCAGAAAAATAGCGATTCCTCCATTGGGGTGTGGCAACGGAGGGCTGCTTTGGGATGAGGTGAAAAAAGTAATATTGGGTAAAATTGCGGATTTGGAAAGTCAGTATGATTTTGTTATTTTTGAACCGTCGCGCTCTTATAAGGCAGTACCCAAAAAGGCGCCTCAAATTAATGTTTCAGGTTTGGTTTTATTGGATATTCGTATCAATTTGAGGAGATTTAATTCTATTAGACTGCAAAAGGCAGGATATTTTGTTAATCTTTTCTTAAAGGAGGAGTATTTTAAATTTGACCAATGGAAGTATGGACCATATTCCCATTCGATTGATATTGTGGCAAAAAATATAAGGGAGTATCAGGGATATTATAACATTAATGATTCACAGGCAACTTTTGATCAGGTCTATCAGGTAATCTGTAGTGAAAAAGTAGACAGAAAATTCAAAAAAATACACGCAGCAGTAAAAAAAGCGACAGCATATATTAATAATATTCAGACAGATAAAAGGTTAGAAGGAATTGCGACAGTGTTGTATCTGGTACAAAATGGGGAACAGAAAAACAAAGAACAAATTATTTCGGGGTTTCAAAACTGGTCTCAGGATAAGGCAGAAAGGTTTTCAACGAAATATATTACGGAATGCATAGAGTACCTGGAGGAAACTGGCATAGTACAGACAGATATATTTGGCAGCTTTATACTGACAGGAAAATTTTGAAGTTGGGCAAAATAACTTTATGGTTTCGAGAATTGAGAAAGGCAAGGCACGATTTATGATTTTACCAGACAGGAAAGCGCGGCAAAAAGCCGGATTCTTTGCAGGAATTTGTGCTGCCCTGATGCTTGTGCCATGGCTGCCCGCAGGGATTACGCGGGCAGCCGGAAACACGGAGAATGTCCGTGTTTTATATGAGGAGTACAATGCACGCTTTGACGCGGTCGAACACAGGGAAGACATCACGGAAAATGGTTTCGAAATAGTGGACATCCATATATTTCCGGTACAGTATGAAATTGACATGCAAAAGGAAATGGAAACGGAACTGGTCAGGCAGATGAAGGCACAGCCGGATGCTGACATAAAAGACTTAAAAATGAATATGGAAGCGCCGATGCTTATGATTCCCGCATATGACAAGACGTACAACCGTCTGGCACTTTTTTTTGTGGATGGGGACGGCACCATCCTGTATAAGTCGGATCACCTTGAAACAAACAGCTGTGTGCTCGGACAAATGCAGCAGCCCGCGCAGGAGATGGTCTCCGTGGCATTTCAGGACTTAAATGGCGATAAGCTGACAGACATCATACTGATAACCTCCTGCGATGTCGGTGACGGAAAGAAATACCGGATAGGGGATGTCCTGTTTCAGGACACGGAAGGACTTATTTTTTACAGGGATTACCGTATTTCGGACAAAATCAACCGTTTTGGCATGAATCAGAATACGGATTCCATCACTGCATTTGTCAGGGACGGCAATTCCACGGAATTTTTGTACACGGCTGTCACGCTGAAGGAACTGCTGCAGCACGGCTTCAAGATTATTACGGAACAATGCCATACAAGGACTTTCGGAAAACTGGGAAAACTACAGGTCGTTCCGGGAACATACCGCATTGCGGACTATGACGTGTTTATGATATACCTTGTCAATGAGCAGGGCGATATCGTGTCCGCGCTGCAGCCCATGGGCGATTATGACAATCTGTACGCGCTGAAAGGAATCAACTGCCGCGACATTGACGGCGACGGTTTGAAAGATATCATTGTGTTCGCAAAGTACAGCTATGAGGATGAAAACCATAAGCTTGCGGTTGCCAGTGACTACAGCATCTATTACCAACGGACAGGCGGGTTTTCGGCGGATACGGAGATAAAGGGGAAATACCAGTGCAGCGAGGAGGACACGATGCAGACACTTGTGGAGAAAGCCAGGGCTTATTGGGGGTGGAAAACGGACGATGATTAGAATATTGATTGTGGATGATGAGAAACCGATATGTGATTTGATTGATTTAAACCTGTCCTCGGCAGGATACCATTGTACGAGCGTGCAGGACGGGTTAAAGGCGATTGACCTGATAGAAAAGGAGTCGTTTGACCTGGTGCTTCTGGACATCATGCTTCCGGGGGCGGACGGATACGATGTCATGGAGTACATACGCCCGCTGGGGATTCCCGTCATCTTCATCACGGCAAAATACGAGGTGAAAAACCGGGTAAAAGGGCTGAAACTCGGCGCGGACGATTACCTGGTCAAGCCGTTTGACGTGGTGGAGCTCGTCGCGCGGGTGGAGGCGGTCTTAAGGCGCTACAACAAGACCGAGCAGCGGCTTTTTGCCGGGGATGTCGTTGTGGACGTGGAGGCGCACCGCGTGACGAAAGGGGACAAGCCGGTCGAGCTGACCAACAAGGAATTCGGGCTGCTCGTTCTTTTCATGCGGAATAAAAATGTGGCGCTGTTCCGCGAGACCCTGTATGAAAAAGTGTGGGAGGGCGAGTACTTTGCGGACAGCCGCACGCTGGATCTGCATGTCCAGCGCCTGCGCAGGAAGCTTGGATGGGAGCACAGCCTCGTGGCGGTCTACAAGGTTGGCTACCGTTTGGAAGTATCAGATTAGCCGGCAGAGGGAATCAAATGAAAATTTCACTGAAATTACTTTTATCGACAATGGTCGTCATGGCGCTGGCGCTTGGGCTGAGCGGATTCTTTTTTGTAAACTATGTGTTTGAGACCTCCCTTGAGCGGGAAGTGGGACAGGCAGGCGACGAGAGCAGCATTCTGGGCTTTGCTTTTGAGACGGCAGCGCTCAATGTGCCGGCGAAGTACAGTGTGCTTCCGGACAGGACGGTCGAGGAAATCGCACTGAACCTGGAACGCGGCGGGCGCGGCGCCAACCGCCTGATTCGGATTGCCGATGAGCAGAAAAAGGTGCTGCACATAAGCGACGGATTCGGGGCGGACGAGCAGCTTTTACAGCAGATAGAGCCGGACACAAAATCCTACCGCATCATTCATGTAAATGGCGGTTATTATGTCCATACCTGTGCGGCTGTCAGTGCGCTCGACAGGATTCTCTATCTGGAAACCCTGAAGGATGTCTCGGATGTCTTTACGGAGCGTGCGATGGGATTTTCGCTTTACAGGCGGGTGACGCTTGCCATCCTGCTGATTGGCACAGTGATCATGCACCTGATTGCGTCGCTTCTGACAAAGCCCATCCGTCTGCTCACCAAGGCGACCAGAAGAATGTCGGCGGGTGACTACGCATACCGGGCGCGCCAGGTAAGCCATGACGAGCTTGGGCAGCTCACCTGCGACTTTAACGACATGGCGAATGCGCTGGAAGAAAATATCTGGATGCTCGAGGAGGAAATCGAGGCGAAGGAGGAGTTTATGGGCGCCTTTGCCCATGAACTCAAGACGCCGCTGACCGCGATTATCGGTTATGCGGACATGCTGCGCTCCCACAAGCTCGACGAGGAAAAGAGCTTTCTGTCGGCAAACTACATTTATACAGAGGGAAAAAGGCTCGAGGCGATGTCCTTAAGACTCCTTGACATTATCGTGGCAAAGCGGGAGGAGGCGCTGCTGAGCGAGACGCCCGCGTCCGAGTTTTTTGACTATCTAAGCGAGATGTTTACCGAGGAAAACAGGAAGATGCATTTTGAGTTCTGCTATGACGAGGGGACAGTCTGGGCGGAGGTCAACCTCATCAAGACAGTGCTTGTCAACCTGATTGACAATGCCTGTAAGGCATCCGAGGAGGGAAGCACTGTCAGAATCAGCGGAATACGGCTTGACGACGGTTACCAGTTTGAGATTGCAGACGAGGGAATCGGCATCCCGAAGGAGGAGCAGAACAAAATCACCAAGGCATTTTACATGGTGGACAAGTCGCGTGCGCGGAGCAAGAACGGCGCGGGGCTTGGACTTGCGCTTTGCGTGGAAATTTTGAAAATCCACCAGAGCGAGCTTCTGATTCAGAGCGAACAGGGCAAGGGTTCCCGCATCGGGTTTATTCTGGGAGGTATGTCATGAGAAATACAGCATGGTATTCAGGGGTTTTCCTGGCAGTTGTGCTTGTGATGGCGGGTTCCATATGGGGACCGGAGGCGCTCGCGAAATATAAGGACAAGGGGATTCTGAACCAGCCCCATATGGAGAATGTGGAGGAGGCCGGCGAGGGATACCGCTACCGGCTGAACGCAAATGAAAAGCTTTATATTTTGTCCAACTGCATCAGCAGCCAGGAAACGCCCGGAAGTGAGCAGAATGCACTGCTGCATGCCGACAGTGCGGATTTGGGATATGAGGATTTGGAGGGTTCCTATGCGTTTGTGCGCAAATATAAGGGACCGTCGGGAAACGAAATTACCAATGAGCAGATATATGAGACCTGCAACGAAGGGATTCGGACATTGAAGGAGCTTGGCATTCTGCCGCCCGAGGTGCGGGAGGTGGCTTCCACGTCCTACAATGCCACGCTCTACTCGGCAATTGACGTGCTGGAGCCAAGGAACAACGTTGCCGTCTGGAAGATGGAACTGTCAAACAGCCAGAAAAATGCAGACAAGGGAAACAGGCTGCTCGACGCCTACATTGATGCGGACAATGGAAAAATATATGAATTTTATGCCAGAACCGGGCTTGTATGGAATGAAATTGACACAGATGTCATAATTGGGGCGTGGGCGGAATACATGGGGCTCGGGACGCCTGTGGCATATGAGTCGGACAACCCGCTGCTCGAGGCGACGCCGTATTTCAAGAAATACGTATTTCCGGGAATGGGCGTCGGCAATACCATTGTGACCATCGGATATTTTGAGGGAATCAACGAAATATTTTTAAAGATAACGAGATGATGCAACTATGATGCAAAAAAGATGAAGATTTGATGCACTGCTCCGTTATAGTGTAATTGTCAAAATACAGAACTGTTACGTTACACGGAAGGAGCATCAGGGGAATGTACGAAGGACCATCTTTTTCGCAAAGGTATGAGTGTTATTGTAATCAGAGGCAGAGAAGAAAAAAGCGGATGCACAGGCTTGCCTTTGAATTTTTGCTGCTGATCAGCGTGATAATTGCAATTGTTTTTTTGTCGGACAGGCTGTCCTCGTCTAAGGTGTGGGCAACACCGGGAAAAGAGACGGGGGAGATTACTTTCGGGGATATTTTGGGAGACCAGCCTGAAAAGGCGCCTGTTTTCAGAAAAAGCCAGAAAAAAGACAGGACTGATTTGCTGGACATGACGCCAGTCGTATTTATTGATGCAGGGCATGGCGGGAATGACGGCGGCTGCCTGAAAGGAAACATTGTCGAGAAGGATATTAACCTTGCCATCGCAAAGCTGGTGGAGGACAGGCTGAACGATGCAGGCTTCCGTGTAATCATGTCACGCGATTATGACACATATGTCGCAAAAGAGGACCGGGTAAAAAAGGCGAACGAAGCAGGGGCGGACATTTATGTCAGCATCCACCAGAATTTTTCGGATGAGTCCGGCGTAAAGGGAATGGAAGTGTGGTATGACGGAACGGATTCGCGCCGGGACAGCAGGCGGCTGGCGCTTCTGGTTTCACACCAGACGTCAAAGAGCACACAGGCGCTTGAGCGGGAAGTCCGCGGGGATGCCGATTTCCATGTGACTGGGAGTACGCAGATGCCGGCATGCCTCATTGAGACAGGGTTTCTGTCCAACAGGGAGGAGTGCAAAAACCTTGCCTCGCAGGAATACCAGGAGCAGCTTGCAGCAGGAATTGCACAGGGAATCACATATTACTTTTATCCCAAAACCCTGTATCTGACGTTTGATGACGGACCATCCGAGGAAAATACGCTGCGGGTACTGGAGGTCTTGAGGAAACGGAACATAAAGGCAACATTTTTCCTGGTCGGTGAAAATGTCGAGAGACATCCCGAAATTGCCAGAAGGATTGTCGCAGAGGGTCATACTATCGGAATCCACTGTTACAGTCACAGCTACAGTGATTTGTACGAGAGCGCGGAAAGCTACATGGAAGATTTTGAGCGCGCAAGGCGGGCAGTTTATCAGGCGACGGGGGTCGATGCCCATATTTTCCGATTCCCGGGCGGCAGCGTCAACCACTATAACCAGAAAGTGTACACGGAAATTATCAGCGAGATGACCAAGAAGGGATATACATATTATGACTGGAACGCGAGTCTGGAGGATGCGGTAAAGGAACCCAGTCCCGAAAAACTGTTATCCAATGGCGTACAGACAACGCTGGGACGCAATAAGGTCATCCTGCTTGCACACGATGTCGTGTACGATACCGGGACAATTTTGGACGAGCTGCTTGACAGCCTTCCGGAATACGAGATAAAGCCGCTCAGCGAGGATGTCGAACCGATACATTTTTCGGAGGAAGTCTAATAAGGAACGTGCAGGGATGAGAACCCTGCACGTTTTTTTGCATTGCTATTTTTTTTCGGGATACAGATGAAAGGATGGCCTTGCCAGCAGGAAGCCCTGCACAAAATCCGCCCCCAGCTCCTTGACCGTATCATATTCTGCCTGCGTCTCGATTCCTTCCGCGATAACCATCAGGAAGTTTTCGTGGCAGTAGTCAATCGTGCTGCGCACCAGCGCCTGGGTAGAGGAATTTTTGTCAATGCCCTGTATCAGTCCCATGTCAAGCTTTACAAAATGGAACATGCGCGAGACCAGAAGGTCGCTGTTGCTGTAACCGGAACCATAGTCGTCAAGGGCAACCGGAATATTCCACTTGCTGCAGAATGCGCGCTTCTTTTCCTCAATGTCTGTCTCACTTCTGGCGCCCTCCGTGATTTCCATGACAATCCGGCCAAGCTTATTGCCGTACAGCTCTTCGAGCTTCTGCCAGTCCTCATCAGAGAGGAGCTGGTTTGGAATGGAGTTGATAAAAATGCGCGCATTGTCGTCCTCGCGTACCTGCTCGAAAAATCCTTTCAGCCCATGGAACCATGTAAGGCGTTCCACCTTGTCGAGCTTGAACTGTGATTCCGCAACCCGGAGAAAGTTGTCCGGACGCCCGAGCAGGTCGGATATCGGGCGCATCAATGCCTCATATGCAAAGATGGTTCCGCTCCTGACGGACACAATCGGCTGGTAAGCATACTGGACGAGCTCGCCCAGAATAATCCGGTCAAGCTCCCCGACACCCTGTACAAGGATGTAGTCTTTCAGGTAAGAATCCTTGTTGTATGCCTTGATGCTGCCCTTCGAGGACTTTTTAATCTGGTACATGGCAAAGTCGGCATACTTGAGAAGCTCGGCGTAATCTGTGGCATCCTCGTCATAAAACGCCATTCCGGCGGAGGCGCTCATGTTAAGCTCAAGCCCGTCGGGAAGACTCAGACGCTCCTGCATCAGCAGATTGTGGATGTTCTTTAAGATGTTCACGAGCTTTTCTTTCGGCTCGTCATAGAGGAACATCGTGAACTCGTCGCCGGAGAGACGGGCGCTGATGCTTTTTTCCGGAAGCTCCTTTTTGAGCAGGTCTGACAGGGTACATATGTATTTGTCACCGATTTCATGCCCATAGGTGTCATTTGTGTATTTGAGGTTGTCCAAATCCCAGATGGACAGGACGCCGTTCTTGCAATGCCCCTCATCTATCATGTATATCATCTCACGCAGGAAGGCACGCCTGTTGAGAAGACCAGTCAGGATGTCATAGTCGCGGTCGTGGATAATTTTTTCCTTTTCAAGCACGCTTTCCGTGATGTCAAAGACCGTGATAATGATGCTCGCCGCGTCTATGACCTGCTTGACGTCCAGCCACTTGTCGCTAAATTCCGGACGGTGGTAGCGGTACACGTCGGGATTTTCATGGCTCTGCTCAAAGCAGTCATTGTACTGCATAATCCGGCGGACGAGCAGTTCCCTGGAAATATGGTTGTGCTCCCACCCCTTGTCGGAAATTTCCAGAATCTCAAAAATCTTGTGCGTGCAGTACACCATTTCGCCCTCCGGGGAAAACTCGCATACACCGAGGGAAACCCCTGCAATGTCAATAATATCAGCCATCTTGTTACCAAGCCTGTAGATGGATATATTCTGCTCCTCGATGGCGGCAGACAGGTTGTCAAACTCCCTGATGCGTGTTTTCGGCAGGGTGCTGTACCCGGGCATCAGCTTTGGGATTCCGCCGCCCAGCAGCCGGATGGGACGCATGAAAAAGTGTGTGATAATCAGCGTGCCGGTAATGGAAAGCAGCAGCGACATGCCAATGGCGCCCAGGACAGTCACGTTCAGGTGCTGTGAGGAGGCGTAGAGCATGTCGGAGCGGATTAGCCCGCCAAGAATCCACTGCTCGTCCGTGTAGGGGGAATTTGCGGCGTAAATTCTCAGGGGGTAGATGCAGGCGCAGGTTGCCGTTTTCAGTCCTGCCGTTTTCAGGTCGTAGAGACTAAAGTCCGCGTTTGTCTGGCTGAGCCTTACGTGGCCGCCGGCTGTCAGCGTGTCATAGTAGTCGTCATTGACGACCAGGATATTTTCCGCAGACGTAAAATTTTCCGTGATGCCAAGATAGTAACAGCCGTATTCATCAAGTGTCATATCCTGGTTCGGCAGCAGCTTCTTAAGATAGTCAAGTGTCATGTCAAAACCAATGACGCCATAGGAGCGGTGGTCTTCGTCGAGAAGCGGGATGGTGTAGGTGATGCATGGGCGGTCGCCGGAATGGATGCGCACGGGGGCGCTGAAATAGCCAAGCTCCATCGCGGGAATGTCTGTGTACTGGTTGCCGCCGTCAAATGCAGTCTGGTAAAATGTGCAGTCCTGTTCCGCATCGAGGCTTGTGGTCCACATCGAGCTGAGCGTAAGCCCATGGTCGTACAAAAGCTCAGACGGGCCGGCTTCCGTCATCAGGTCGGCGTTGTTGTCAGGCGAGTCAGACGGGTTAAAATCCCTCAGGTATACAGCGTCCTTCTGCGGTGCATGTGTTTCGTTCTCCAGCATGATAAAGCAGGAGGTTGCCCCGCTTCTGCGCAGGGAGCGGAGTATGATGGGAATGACGTCCTGAAGAAGCGCCTGTCGGTTCTGGGCATCGGCAAGGTAATCCGCCACACTCAGTTCAAGTGCGGCGGCATTCGTCTCGGCGCGCTCGGTCACGGCGTTGTAAAAGTCCTCCATATTGACAAAAGCGGAAAAACGCTGCTCGAGCGATACGCCCTTCGTTGTCACTGTATTGCTGATAATCTGAAACGTATTTTTGTCCAGGCTGTCGGACGTATTGCTGGCGACAATAATGCCTGCGAACGTAACGGACTGAAACACGATAATCAGTATGAGCGGCAGCATGACATAATATTTTAAGCTGATAGACTGAAACAGTTTTTTCATTTCACAGAGCCTCCTTCTATACAGCATTTCTTAAGCATGGTGAGCGTGTCTTGATACCATTCCTCAAAGTGTTCGTCCGTAAGAAAATCATCTGCCGACGCACCGGCTTCCACGGCTGCGCGGTCACTTGCTGCCAGCTCCGGCATTGTGCGTTCCAGTATCTCACGCGCCTGTGTGCCGCCCGCAAAGGCAGGGGACGTGTACATGACGTACCGGTTGTTTTCGTCGAGGGATACGGAGAGCGTATCGCGCACGATGTCCGTTGTGGGGTGCTCGAGCAGATACCGGTCAATATTTTCGGGCTTCATTGCCTCGACGCCCACCGGCATATATCCGCTGCTCACGGAAAAACGCAGGTTCTGTTCCATCTGTGTGAACCACTTTAAAAACAGGATGCTTGCAAGCTCTTCTGCCTCGGAGGATTTTGTGACAGCCATGCCGCCCCCCTGCTGTATCGCATAAGGCGCAGTGCGGTCAAAGTTGGGAAGCGGAAGCACCATGTATGTAATCGGGTAGGGAGCGTTGTCCGCGATGGTCACTTCCGTCGGGAAAAACACGGCGCTTGACGAGGAGCAGACAAGGGCGATGATTTCGCCAAGCTTTACGTCGTCGCTGCGGTAGTTTCCCACATGCTTATAATATCCTTTTACATAGGGAACATAGAAACTGTCCCATATCTGGCGCATGGTTTCCCTGTCAAAGTCAATCGTGACACTGCCGCCAGCTGTCTGAAAAACCTCATGTCCGAGCTGCGAGCTTGCGGTAATCAGATAATTTGCAAAAGCATCCCTGCCAAAAAATGCCCTGCCGCCTGACCAGTCGTAATATGCCTCTGCCGTGCTGGCAAGCCCTTCCCATGTCGACAAATCCTCCACGGCGGCGCCAGTGTCCGCGGCAAACTTGTCCCAGTCCGTTTTGTTGAGGATAAGTACTTCTGTGGATTTGGCGACCGGAAATATTTTCCAGCTGTGATTTTTGCCGATATAGCCGGAATCCAGAAACAATTTTACATAGGAAACCTTTTCGTTCTCCGTGAGATAGTCGTCAAAGTCAACAAGGGGAACCACCTCGTCAAGGGCAAGGGCGGTATCCGGGTAACACTGGAATACATTTGGCATTCTGGCAGCGCCGACCTTCTGGCTGGCAGAGTCCCACAAGGCGCCCTCAAGCCCGGCGATGGTGCTCATGCTCTCGGCGTGCACAACAATTCCGTTTTCCCTGCCGACCGTGTTGTTGAACTCGGCAGCCAGCTCGTCAAACGCGATGCCAAGCGAGCCGTTATAGTAATGCCATATCGTGATGTCCGTGGGATTTTTTGCGGATAAAACACTGGTTTCCCGCCTGCCGCATGCCGTCAGCAAGAAGGCAGCGGAAAAAAAGATACCGAGCAGCCTTCCACATTTTTTTCGTATCCCCGATTTCATGGCTCTCCCTCCTCTGCTGTATGGTCAGTCTTATAATCTTCCCATATAAAATCAAGGCGTAAGCTATATAATAGACTTGCGCCCTGACATTGATTACTATTTAATTATTCCTTGATTTCGTCAATTTCTGTCAGGTTCACGCCGGAAACATTCAGTAATGCCTTTAAGGTATGATACTCTTTCTTTAATTTTGCATATGTTTCAGTGGCATTTTCTTTTTTTGCCGACAACATATACTCCTGAATCTTTCTGAAATCATCAAGTGCCTGCCTTGTCGCTTCAATACCAGATGGCACATAATCACCTCCCGGGTCATACTTCGTTGAACTTTTTAACCACATTAATACCATAATTGCTTCGCAATCACGGTAAGTTCATGCCCATTCGGGCAAGTATAATATTTGATGATATTATACTATAATTGCTTCGCAATCACGGTAAGTTCATGCCCATTCAGGCAAGTATAATATTTGATGATATTATATCATAATCAGTGGATAAAGTCTATTATATATTGCGCTTTACACGATTTTGCGGATTTGCTATAATAACAGGGAACAACAAAACCTGATAAAATAAAAAGAAGATGGGGGAAAAAGATGAAAAAAACAAAATCCATTTACGGCGTGCTGCTTGTCATGCTCATCATGCTTGCGGGCGTACAGGCGAACGCGGCAAAGGCGCTGAATCAGGCATTTGCGGCTGCGGCAAAGAGCGTCCTTCTGGACAAGGCTACAATATCCTACACAGCCACGCTGCCTGAGATACCGGCAAGTGATGACGGAGTGCTTTACCTGTTTGAAATGCAGCCGTATGAGTATGCAGTCGCTCCGGCGGCAGTGCCTGTGGCATCGGCGCCGGCATCGCTTACACCGGCATTCACAGTGCCGTACACGAATGCCAGGCTCTACACCAAGCTCGGGCTTGCGGTAAAATCCGGCGGACAGAATGTCCTGATAGCGAATCCGCAGTACATAGCAAATCCGGAAATGCTTGCCACACACACCAAACCAAGACAGAACAGACCGCTGAAGTCCGAGCAGGGCAGGGAGTTCTGCAATCTGTACATGTCGGAAAATGCGGCAGGAGTAATTGCAGGCAGGTACACGACCGCGCAGATAATGAACAACGGAACCAACCAGGCAATCACGAATCCCTATTCAAGGGCAGCCGTCATGCCGACAGACACGCGGCCGGTAACACCGCAGCACTACATGCTCAATGCGTCCGAGCCTGCCGGAATCACGGCAATTACCGCCGAGCTGTCCAGGGTCGCGGCAAACTCCACTGTGGAGAACTTTATAATAGGAAACGAAGTCAACGTCCGCACGTGGAACTATATGATATGGACGGACTGGGACAGCTACATCCGGGAGTATGCACAGACGTTCCGCGTCGCGTACAATGCAATTAAGAGCCAGAATGCAAACGCGAGGGTGTTTGTCTGCATCGACCAGAACTGGGACAGAAACCGTCCGGCAGGACATGCGGAATATTATGAGTTTATTGACGGCAAGGATTTCCTTACAAAATTCAACGCGCTGATAGCGGGAGAGGGAAATATTGACTGGGGTGTTGCACAGCATCCGTATCCGGTACCGCTCACATACGCAAAGTTCTGGGACATGTCAGGCTGTCCGAGCGGCGGCTACATGGCAGCGCAGGTGTCGTCCGGCAAAATGATGACATTCCAGAATCTGTCCCTTTTGACGAACTTTTTGCAGTCGCCGGAGATGATAAGCCCTGCGGGCACTGTCAGGCATGTCATTTTAAGTGAAATCGGGCTGACAAACGCGCAGGGAACCGAAGTGCAGGCAGCAGCGCTTTATGCGTCCTATGTGGCGGCAAAATCCAATCCGTATGTGGACGAGATTATCTACCTGCTGACATTCAGCGAACCGCAGGTGGACACCAGGCTTACGGGGCAGTCACAGCTTGTGTACAACAGCCTTGGGACGCCGGATGAAGCCACTTATGATGCATGGGCAAAGGCATACATCGGAATCAGTGACTGGTCGCAGGTAATCCGGTAATCATCAGAAAATAAATAACAAAAAATGAGTACGGCAGCGTGCTCATTTTTTTATTGCCTTTTTTACATAATATGTTTATAATAATATGGGTGAGGAACTGTAGAAAAATAAGTGACACATCTTGACTTGTCTATTTCTCCGATTGTGCATGTCAAAAAGCCTCGCCGTAGCCCGCTACGCCTACGTTTTTTGACATACACCCTCGAAGAAATATACTGCGCAATCTGTATCACTTATTTTCCTACAATTCCTAACGCTCAGAAAGGAAAAAACCGTGAATGACAAAAAAGTTAAGATTATTGATAAGATAGAAAGCAAGATAGACAAGAACAAACAGCTCAAAAGGCAGTCCCTCCTGGAAACCGCATTCACGCTGTTCACGACCAAGGGAATCCACAAGACATCCATCTCCGATATCGTGGAGAACGCCGGTGTCGCCAAGGGAACGTTCTACCTGTATTTTAAGGACAAGTACGATATCAGGAATAAGCTGATAGCATACAAGTCAAGCGCTGTTTTCCGGCAGGCGGATGCCGCCCTCAGACAGACAGGAATTGTGGATTTGGAGGACAAAATCATCTTCCTCATAGACGATATTATCAATCAGTTTGTGCAGGATAAAACACTGATGCGTTTTATCGCGAAGAACCTCAGCTGGGGCGTGTTCAAGAGTGTGCTCCTCGAGTCGGGGGCCGACAGTGATGTTGACTTTTACGATATATATCATACTGTTGCCGACGGGGGAACCCAGTATGAGAATCCGGAGGTGATGGTGTTTATGATTATCGAGCTGGTCGGTTCGACATGCTACAGCGCCATACTATATAATGAGCCGGTCGGAATTGAGGAACTCAAGCCTTATCTGTTCCGCACCGTAAAAGGAATTATGGAAACGCACCGGACAGGAGGGGACATAATTTCCTGAAACTTTTTGGGAAAGTATAAAGAAAATAAAAAATATTCCGATAAAGATAATATACAGCAGGGAAGGAGGAGTCAGATATGCGTATAGATGCTTATAATCAGATTCAGCAAATTTATGGAAACAAGAAGACATCAAAGGCTGAGGAAAAGAAGACAGCGGGTACAAGCTTCAAGGACCAGCTTATGCTTTCAGCCACAGCACAGGACGCTTCCGTAGCAAAAAAGGCGCTTTCAGGAATACCTGATGTGCGTCAGGACCTCGTAAATTCCTTAAAGGGACGTATTGACAATAATACATATGAGGTGGATCCGGACGATTTTGCAGGAAAGCTTCTTGAGAAGTACAACGGACTATTTTAGAGGGTGTTAAATAAGGGGAGAAATTTGACGCCGTGACATGACAGTGAGGTGAACAGGTGGCAAGCTTATTGGAGAACTTGATTGACGTGCTTGACAGCGAAAACGCACAGTATGAGAAACTGCTTGTACTCGCTGAGAGCAAAACCCCCGTCATCGTGTCGGGGGACATCGAAAGCCTGGGAAAAATCACGGAGGAAGAACAGGAAATCGTAGGCAAAATCCAAGGAATGGAAAAGCAAAGAGATAAATTTCTGGCTGACATTGCCAACGTAGTTAACAGGGATGTTGAAACATTGAAACTCATAGACCTGATTCAGATGCTCGACAAGATGCCTGACCAGCAGCAAAAGCTGGAAGGTGTGCAGAAGCGTTTGGGGGCGACCATCACGAGTCTCAGGGAGGTAAATGATAAAAATCAGATGCTTCTCATGGAACGGCTTGACATGGTGGACTTTAACCTCAACATGATACGAGCTATGAAGTCTGCGCCGCAAACAGCCAATTATACAAAGAATGCATATACAAACGGACAATCGCTTGGTATCTTTCATGGTGGTTTCGACGCGAAACAATAACGACGGAACACGAGGAGAGATACCATGTCTTTGTTTGGATCATTATATTTAGGCGACAGTGGACTGCGCACATCACAGAACGCGCTGCATACCGTAGCGCACAACTTATCAAATCTAAATACGCCGGGATATGTCCGCCAGCAGGTGGCAAATTCCGATACGACATATACTTTCGCGGGACGGTCGGTGGCCGGGAAGAAATTCCAGGTGGGAACCGGCTCCAAGTATTCCGAATGCAGGCATGTCAGGGATCAGTATCTTGATGCCGCATACCGTCTGGAAAACGGAAGAATGTCGTACTATGAAACTTCATATTCCGCAATCCTCGAGCTGGAGGATATCCTGGGAGAACTGGACGGGGCAGCGTTCAAAAATTCCGTATCAGGACTTTGGAGCGCCATGCAGGAGGTTGCAAAGGAACCCAACAGCACCGTCAACATGTCCGTGCTGGTTTTGAAGGCGGCAAGTTTCGTAGACAATGCAACATCAGTTTATGCATCGTTTCAGGAGTATCAGGGCAACCTGAACAAGCAGGTAAAGGATGCGGTCAAGGATATCAATTCCATTGGAAATCGGATTAATGAACTGAATAAGGAAATCATGAAGATAGAGGCAGGCGGGGTTGAACACGCAAACGACCTTCGCGATGAGAGGGATGCATTGCTTGACTCGCTCTCCGGATATGGAAATATAAGCTATTACGAGGATGACAGCAGCAGGGTGATTGTGAACTTTAACGGGACCAATTTTGTCACGGAAAGCTCTGTGTATGAGATGGATATGCTCACTGACAAGGATACGGGCTTTGTGACACCGTACTGGAAACAGAACGTCATCTACAAGGAGGATGCAAGGGGCAATAAGACAGCAGATTATTCGTCCGCATATGTGTTTAACATGAAAGAGGAAATCTCGACGGCAGGGGAAACCGATGTCGGGGAACTCAGGGCGCTTTTGCTGGCACGCGGTGACCACGTCGCGAATTACACGGATTTGACAGTGGGCATGTGCAGTGACTACAAGCTGGAAAAACTTGGAATCAAGGAGGGCAGCTACGACGACAAGGCAGGGCTGAAGTATTACAACGATTATATCTCAAAGTCTCTTGTGATGAATGCCCAGGCAGAGTTTGACAATCTTGTGCATGCGATTATGACAAAGGTGAATGATGTGCTTGCACAGAATTGTGACCCGAAGAGCGGATATCTCTGTAATGAGGACGGCTCGCCGATGCAGATGTTCGTAAAGGTGGAATCAGATCCATACGAGAAGGTAATCATGAGCTCTGCCGAGGCAGAGACATTAATGGCGCAGGGCAAAAAGCTTTATCAGATATACGATGATAATGGGGATGCCATTCCGGGAATGTACTGGCAGTACAAGGAGGAGGATGCGAATGCGCCGTTCTCGCTCTACAATTGTCAGAATATTAAAATTAACCAGAAGCTGGTACAGATGCCGTCGCTGCTTGGCTTTACACAGGCAGAACAGTCGGCGGACTTCAATATCGGAAAGAAATTTGTGGAGGCCTTCCAGAATGAAGGCATTTACCTGAATCCAAATGCGACAAAAATCAGCAGCTTTGAAAATTGCTATATCGACCTGGTGAATCAGGTCGCGACAGGGGGCTATGTGTTCCAGAGTCTGTATGAATATGAACAGCAGGCGATGGCGCTTGCCGAGAATGAGCGGCAGACTGTTATCGGCGTTTCGTCCGACGAGGAGCTGGAACATATGATTATGTACCAGAATGCATATAATGCGGCAAGCCGGTATATCAACGTGATTAATTCCATGCTCGATACGCTGCTGAGTATGGGGGCATAATGTAAAATCGAAGATTTTACATGACGAATTTGTGCAGGGGCACAAATTTGCAGGTATTGGAAAAAAGTAGGAGGAGAGTATCAATGGCATCAACATTTATGGGGTTAAATATATCGTATTCCGGCCTTGTAGCATCCAATGCGGCACTCAATACGACGGCGAACAATATTGCGAATGTGGAGACGGTGGGCTACTCAAGACAGATTGTCAACCAGTCGGCATCTGCCGCGATGCGCGCATTTGCGGGCTACGGATGTATTGGCGCCGGCGTTGACACCCTCGGGGCGGAGCGCGTGCGGGATATTTATTATGATGAAAAATATTGGAACAACAATTCCAAGCTTGGTGAATACGACAAAAAGCAGTATTACTGTGCAATTATAGAAGATTATCTGCGGGATGACAGGGGAACCAACGAGGTAAAGGGGTTCATGACAATCTTTGGCGAATACCAGGCGGCAATGGAGTCTTTTTCAACGCATACGGGTGAGAAGGATTTTGCACTGGAATTTGTCGGGAAGGCCGGAAACCTGTGCGAGTATTTCAACATTCTGTACAATAATTTTCAGAAGATGCAGACAGACGTGAATGATGAAATCAGCATCAAGGTGGATGAAATTAACAGCATAGCCAAGGAAGTCACCCTGCTGAACAGGCAGATTAACATGATAGAGGTTGGTGGAAACACCGTGGCGAACGACCTGCGTGACAAGAGGGACCTGCTGATTGACCAGCTCTCGGCAATTGTGGACGTGAAGTGCGAGGAGAAGCCGATTACGGACGATGCCGGAAAAGAGACAGGGATGATGCAGTATGATGTGTCAATTGTCGGCGGGCAGTCCCTTATAAACGGCTATAGCTACAGGCAGCTGGAATGCGTTCCGAGGCAGTCATGGCAGAAAGTAAACCAGAATGATGTCGAGGGACTCTATGATATCATCTGGACAGATACAGGGCATGAGCTTGGTCTGGGTGCGAAAAATGCAAGGGGTGAGCTCGAGGGACTGTACGAGATGCGCGACGGAAATAACAATGAAGCGTTCAACGGAACCGTTTCGGGGGTTGACGTGGAAAACAGGACGGTGACCATCAAGGTCAAGGATGATTATCTCAAGGATATCTCCAAGAGTACGCTTCCGCTGACAAACGGACAGATTGTGGTTGGCGGGGAGAAATATTATTATGACAGTTTTTCGTATGAGAAGGATGCCTCCGGTGAAGTGTCATACACATTCAAGCTGTCTGAGGACCTGACCAAGAACCTGACGACAGCCAGAAAAAATAAGATCGGGCAGAGCGCCTATGTAGGCGAACAGATAAACTATCAGGGAATTCCGTATTATATGGAGCAGATGAATGAATGGGTGAGGGATTACGCACACCATTTCAATGAAATATACGGCGTGGACGGAGCCACCGATTTTAACGGCGATGACCGCACTGGTGATATTTTCTTTACAGGTGATGATGTTTCCACGGGAAATCAGTTTGATTTGAATGTTTCGCTGTATGCGACAAGCTATAACAGTGTGGACGATGCAGGCTATTTCAAGCTTACTGCGGGAAACTTCAACGTGAAAAAATCCGTGCAGAACGATGCGTCCACGTTTGCCACCCACACCATTGAGAGCGACGGTCTCTCAAAGTATGATATCCTGAAAGAACTCAAGGATTTATCAACCAACAAGGATAAAATGGTATTCCGTGGCTGTGACGCACAGAGCTTCCTGATCTGCCTGATGGGCGATTCGGCATTGAACGCACAGAGTGCCAACAGCTTTCAGGAGATTTATGGAAACATAGAGGAATCCATAGCAAACAGCCGTTTTTCGATCAGCGGCGTCGACTCCGACGAGGAAGCAGCAAACATGATAAAATTCCAGAATGCGTACAATCTGGCAAGCAAGATGATATCCGTACTGAATGACTGCTATGACAGGCTGATTACGCAGACGGGCGTATAAAATGTTTCATATATGGGAGTATAAATAAGATAGGAAAGGGGAATACACATGGCAATGAGAATCACGACTAAGATGATGCAGAATACATCGCTTAGGAATCTGAATATTAATAAATCCCTTCAGGAGAAGTTGACAAACCAGATGTCGACAGGCAAAAAGATAACAAGACCTTCCGACGACCCTGTTATTGCAATCCGCTCACTGAAGCTTAATTCCTCACTGGATAAGATTGACCAGTATTATGAGAAAAATGCGTCTGATGCAGAAAGCTGGATAGACCTGACAATGTCAGCCATCTCGACGGTCAACAAGATTCTGACGAACGATGTCCGGAATAATATTATTTCGGCAAACAACAACTACAAAGAGGCTGAGGACAGAAAGGCAATCATCAAGAACCTGCAGCAGGCGATTGCAGAGATTTATTCCACAGGAAATGCGGACAGCGCCGGAAGAACCATATTTACCGGCTACCGTACCGATATGCCGCTCAGCCTGAAAGAGGATAAGACAGAGAAAAATGTCATCACGGAGCAGCTCACCAACGCGGCGATTGACAAGATGACCTTTGTGCGGACAGGTGATTTGAAGTCCATCAATGAAGGAAACTTCCGCGACAAGGATACCACGGAGTACAAGGTCAATACCGAGGATATCTACAGGTTCCGCCTTGCGTATGACAATGTGGATATCAGTCCGAAGCTTGACCCGGCGACCGGGGAAGCAATGAAGGATGCTGACGGTAACATCATATATGAGTCCAATGTTGAAATTGGTTTCATGACAGACGCGAAAACGGACGGCAACAGGGCAGTGATTAGCACAAGCTCTGTGTCGGCGACGGTCACAATCGATACAGTCGCCCTGCCGAATGAGGCGGTGTTCGACATGAATATCGATGGCGCCATTACGAGCGGAGTGCGGGTGAAAAAAGGAACGTCCACGACAATGGGCAATGTGACGATTTCCTACGATGAAGACGGAACAATCAAAATTGTTGATGGCAATGCTGTGCCAAAGGAGACGGCTTCCATTGGCAGCAAGGTCACAAAGGATGCAAACGGCAAGAGCGTGGCAAGCTTTGACGAGAAGTTCAAGACATCGCTTGAAATATCGAATTATTATCCGACCGGTTCGGATGACAAGGCATACCTGTCCGTGGTGGGAGAGGATAATGCCGATAAAATAACGTACATAGCCGATACAGGGGAACTGCTCCTTGGCGCCAACATCCAGAAACGTCTCTCTGAGCTTTCGTCTGACACGGAGCTGCGCATCACCTACGAGAAGACAAACTGGAAGAAAAATGACCTCGACCCGGTACACTACTTCTATACAGAGCGCACCACAAAGGGCAAAAACGGTAACGACAGGGTAGTCAATTACAACGAAAACTTCCTAGTTGACCCCAGTGCGAACGGAAAGCAGATCATTGAGTATGATATCGGCAATAACCAGTCAATTCGGGTCAACACGACGGCGGACGAGGTATTTACCCACGATATGGGCAGGGATATGCATGAAGTCATCGAAATGCTGAATGAATATGATGACCTGGAAGGATGTCTCAACACCGTCAAGGACATGATAAAGTCCGAAAAGTATGACGGGGATGACCTCAAAAAGCTTGAGGAGCACCAGAAGGCGATTGAGGAGACGTTGACCAGGGTGGGAGACAAGATTAAAAAGCGCACACAGGAATTGATTGACGACTGTGACGGATATTTTGAGCGCGCACAGCTGGCAGAGACAGACTGCGGTTCGCGCGGTTCAAGGCTGAAACTGATTCAGAACCGTCTCGAGATGCAGCAGACCAGCTTTGGTGAGCTTGTAAGTGAGAATGAGGATGCGGATTACACGGATCTGGTCATCCAGTTAAAGAGTATCGGTATGACATATGAGGCGGCGCTGTCATCCATTAGCTATGTCATGCAGACATCACTGCTGAATTTTATCCGATAAAAGTCAGTGAAGCAGAAACAGGACAGAAAAGGACGAAAAAGATTTTGAAAGGAGCAGGGTTATAAAATGGTAGAAGTAAACACTAGGATATTTGGCATGATAGCGATAGAGGAGGAGAAGGTTATCCGCTTTGACCATGGAATTCTTGGTTTTCCCGACCTGAAGGACTTTACCCTGATATTCAACGAGGAAAAAGGTGCGGAATCAAGCATCAAATGGCTTCAGTCCCTCCAGGAGCCCGGTTTTGCAATGCCGGTCATGAATCCGGAGCTGGTAGTCCCAGGCTACAGCCCGAATTTTGACGCTGATTTTCTAAAGCCTTTGGGGGATAATCTTGACGGGGAGAACATACTGATGTTTGTCACGGTGACAGTGCCAAAGGATGTCACCAAGACGACTGTGAACCTGAAGGCACCGATTATTGTCAGCGTTGATAACCGCAAGGCAGTGCAGCTGATCAGTGACGATGAGGCATACAGTGTGAAACACGCCATTTATGATGAATTGATGGCACAGAAGACAGTACAGGCATAACAGACTATAAAAGCGTTCCCGGACAGCTCCGGGGGCGCTGACAATAAAAGAAGGCAGGTGAAAGATATGCTGGCGCTATCAAGAAAAAAAGGCGAAGCCCTGATGATTAATAACGATATTGAGATAACAGTGCTTGAGATAAAGGGGGAACAGGTAAAGATAGGTATCAGTGCACCCAAGGAGGTTCCTGTGTACCGTAAGGAAGTATATATCCAGATACAGGAGGCAAATAAGGAAGCCTCTGCAAACATGGAAGGCATGGAACAGCTTGCGAGCCTGTTTGGGAAATAAAATAAACAAAAAAAGTAAAATGAACTATAAACCTTTGGCAGACAGAGTCCGATATATAAAATAACAAGATATGAAAGACGGATACATGTATAGGACATGGAGGTGAATATCATGTATGTAGATAACGTAGGCGCTTCCAGAAAACGCGCAGTTGCGGCAGGAACGAAGACAAATACATCGGGTACAGCATCGGCAAAGGTGACAAAGGCAGCTACGGCGGACAGCGCAGTAAAGACAGAATCCACGGATGGAGGAACACAACTGAACAACAAGAATAGCAGCAACCCCGCGAAGACTGTGACAGCAGCCTATGAAGCCGGCAATGAGAAAAAAGTGGCGGACGAGAAAAGGCTGGCTGACAATGAGAAAATCAGGAAAACGATAGAAAGCTTTCGGGCGCAGCTGACAAATTCCGAAGTGAAGTTCGGAATTCACGAGAGGACGAACCGGGTGACGATCAAGATCGTGGATAAGAACACAGATGAAGTGATTAAGGAAATTCCGCCGGAAAAGACACTCGACATGATTGCAAAATGCATGGAGATTGCAGGCGTCCTCGTGGATGAAAGATTATAAGCCTGAAAGATGTTTTTGAAAAGGGTTTTGATAAAGGTTATTGTGAAAGGTAGTGGGTGTTAGATATGTCAGATTTAATGAGAATGACGGGTATGTATTCGGGAATGGATACAGAGAGTATCATCGCACAGCTCGTCAGTGCAAAGAGCAAAAAGGTTACCGACCTGAAAAATGATCAGAAGAAATTAGAGTGGAAGCAGACTGCATGGCAGGATTTGAATTCCAAGATTTATAATCTGTACAGCAAGACTTTGTCGAACATGCGTCTCACAAGTGCATACAAGAAGAAAAAGACAAGCAGCTCCGACCCGACGAAGGCGAATGTGCTTGCAGGTGACGGAGCCGTTGACGGCACACAGAGTCTGGAAGTGCTTGAAGTGGCAAAGGCGGGATACCTGACAGGCGCGAAGCTGGATTCGACAAAGACAGAGTATGTCAAGGATGCAGATGGCAAAGTGATAAGGGATGAGAACGGTCAGTTAAAGACAAGGATTGTTCCGTGGAGCGCGGCTGACAAGCTGTCAGAAATTAATAAGGATCTGGTAGGCAAGAAGATTACAATCAATGTGGGAACCGGCGATGATGCGAAAAAGACTGAAATCGAGATTACTGCAGACATGACGATTGGGCAGTTCACAAAGGAGCTTGGCAAGGCAGGCGTGAATGCCAATTTCGATGAGACGAATCAGCGGTTTTTCGTGGTTGCGGCAGGCACAGGCAAGGACAAGGATTTTACAATCAGCGCTTCCGGCAGCGACACGCTCAAGGCACTCGGACTCGACGCGTCAGCGACATATGCAAATGGGTCAGAATGTACAAAGGATGCGGCGAACGATGCAAAGATAAAGCTCAATGGGGCGACATTCGAATCAGGTTCCAATGCATTTAATATTAATGGGCTTACAATCAATGTGACAGGTAAGACAACAGATGGTCCGGTTACGATAGTTACCGAGACAGACTATGATGGTGTATATGACACAATAAAGGACTTCATATCAGAGTACAACGAGCTCATCATCGAGATGGATAAGCTTTACAATGCGGATTCGGCGAGAAAGTACAGCATGCTTACCGAAGATGAAAAGAATGCGATGACGGATGACGAGGTGGAGAAGTGGGAAGGCACGATTAAAGGTGCCCTGCTCCGCAAGGACAGCACACTTTCGTCAGTCATGAGTTCCATGGTCAATGCGATGATGAAAGGCTATGAGATTGAAGTCAACGGTGAGAAGAAGACAAAGTATTTGTATGATTACGGCATTAAGACACTGAGCTACTTTGATGCCAAGGACAATGAACATCATGCGTACCATATTGACGGCAACACGGATGATGAGAGCACAGGTACCAAGGAAGATAAACTTAAGGCTGCACTTGCAAGCAACCCTGAGGAGACAGCAGAATTTTTTGCAACATTATGTAAGGGATTATATACGACTATCAACGATGCCATGAACACTGACAAGAGATACAGCAGTGTGTATAAAGTTTATAATGACAAACAGATGAAAACAGAGTATGATAGTTATAGCAAGAAAATCAAAAAGGCAGAGAAAGAGCTCAGTGACTATGAAGACAAGTGGTATAAGAAGTTCTCTGCAATGGAAGTAGCGTTATCTAAGCTGCAGTCCAACACAAATGCAGTTACGAGTATGCTCGGTATGTAATGGTAATGATGTTGTATAATGGCATTGCAAAAAATGAAAGAGGGAATTAACGGATATGCTCAAACAAAATGGATATGCGCAGTATCAGAATGCGAAGATAATGACAGCGTCACCTGCTGAACTTACGCTAATGCTTTATGAGGGCGCAATTAAGTTTGGAAATATTGCCGTTGTGGCAATGGAAAACAATAATCCGGCAAAGGCACACGAGAATATCGTCAAGGTAGAGCAGATTATACAGAACTTCAGGGAGACGCTGGATAAAAAATATCCGGTATGGCAGGATTTTGAGAATGTATATGTATATCTGCTCAGAAGATGCCATGAAGCGAACATAGCCAAAAACCCAGAGATTATGGAGGAAGTGTTGAAACATCTCCGTTCCATGAGGGACAACTGGAAAGAGGTTATGAAGAAGGTATCCGGTGACAAATCCAATCCACAGGCACAGGCAAAAATTGCCGGAAGCCAGCGCGGTGCAGGAGGATATACAATTTCCAATATGGCTGCAATGCGTCAGACGGGAACATGAAAGCCGGGCAGTAAAGAGGATAAGGTATGACAGAAGACTATTTGCAGATTATGATAGAAAGCCTTGAAAAGAAAAATGAAATACTCGACAAGGTGATAGCGCTGGAGAAACAGCAGCTTGCCTTGGCAATGGAACAGCCCGCAGACTTGCAGAAGTATGATGCTTCCATGGATGAAAAGGGCAGGATGATTGATGAGCTTGGCAGGCTCGACGATGGATTTACGGCAACATATGAAAGAGTAAAAGACGAGGTGCAGTCAAATCCGGAACAATACAGAGAGCAGGTGCTCGCCATGCAGGAGCTGATCCGTGCGGCGGTAGAGAAAGGTGTGACCGTCGAGGCACAGGAGCAGCGCAACAAGCAGGCAATGCGTAATATGCTGAGTACCAAACGCAAGGAAATCAGAAAGGTTCAGGTTTCAAGCAGCGCTGCCAGCAAATATTATAAGGCGATGAGCCAGATTAATGAAATTGATCCGCAGCTGATGGATCGCAAGAAGTAATTATTTATAGCTTGAGCAAGGATCGCTCGGCTACAGTAGACATGGATGGGTATATAGAATAATGCAATAGGGGTTATTCTAATACTTATAACTTAAATATCGTTTTATCAATACGATATATAGCGGGAAAAGATTAGAGGAAGTACGCCCCAGGCGAACTTCCTCTTTTGCGCCCATAGGGCATAGTCCGAGTACCGATTATATATAAATTACAATTTCATAATGCTTACCAATATGTAAAGCATCAGGCCGGGTGGCCAACCGGTCACGCTTTACAGGTTCCCAGGGGTTGTGTGAAAAGGAGGAAAAGTATTAAATTTTTCACACAAAAGGGGAGACAAACTACTTTAATAACGTGGCAAGGATAGCCGCACAAGTTTTAATTTCAAGGAGGAAATAATTATGGTAGTACAGCACAATTTACAGGCAATGAATTCAAACAGGATGTTAGGTATCACAACAAAAACGGTAGCAGGCTCAACAGAGAAGTTATCTTCAGGTTATAAAATCAACCGTGCAGCAGACAACGCAGCAGGACTCGCTATATCAGAGAAAATGAGAAAGCAGATGCGCGGACTTACACAGGCATCCGCAAATGCTGAGGATGGTATTTCATCCGTACAGACAGCAGAAGGTGCGCTCGCAGAAGTGCAGGATATGCTCCAGAGAATGAACGAGCTGGCAGTACAGGCAGCAAACGGCACAAACTCCGTGACAGACCGCGGCTATATCCAGGATGAGCTTGACCAGCTCGTAACAGAGATTGACCGTGTCGCAGAGACAACCAAGTTCAACGAGTTATATCTGTTAAAGGGTGATGAAAGGTTTGAGACAACAAAGACCTACACCATGAACTATGCAGTAACCTACACAAAAAATCTCGGAAGCAACAGCGCGGACGTAACGCAGAAGATTGACTATAACGCAAAAGAGAACCTCTACATGGTATCAGCTTCCATTACATCGACAAACAAGTATACACCGTTTTCTGCAAATGTTATCAAAGAAGGCGATGACGTGACAAAGTATCTTTCAGGCGGAACAATCGGACAGAACGCAACAGTTACGGGTGCTGCCATCGATGAAAAATATGTAGCATTTCGGAATGCCCAGCTGACAGATACAATTGTACAGGGCTTTACGGTAACGGACGGACTGATAACGGCAGGTGGTAAGGATGCATATTTCCTGGATACTGAGACAAATGAGATTATCAAGATAAAGGATGGGGAAGACCTCACAAGCTATCTCAAGAATATTGAACTTTCAGCTGATGGAACTGCAGTTGACTTTGCAGAAATGGCTGACAGATACAGATTGCTTGAGTATGCAGGCGGTGCTACATCTGATGGTGTAGACGATCCTCTCGGTGGAGCAACTGCTCTTACCGACGCAGAATTTCTTGGCAATGAATCCATGCAGAAGCTTTATGATGCAGATGGAAAAGAAGTATCAGGAATGGCACTGAACAAATACTTTGATGACAACGGTATCTACAAGGGTGGTCTTTTCTCAGACGCCCAGGCAACATCCGAGGTTACGGATAATGGTGCGAAAGACGGTACAGACATCATGACTTACATCACAAGGAACACCGCAGAGGTTACGGCAGATTTAAGTTTCAGCCTTCATGTAGGAGCAGACTCAACAAGAACAAACAAGATTACTACAAACATCATGTCAATGTCTGCAGCTGCCCTTGGCATTAACAAGATCAAGAGCACGGCAGTCGGTGTAGTAGATGAGAGCGGCGACAATGCGACAGACGCGATCGATGTCATCGCAGCAGCACTGCAGAAGGTATCAACACAGAGATCTGCACTCGGATCTATCCAGAACCGTTTGGAGCACACGATTAAGAACTTAGACAACGTTGTAGAGAATACTACAGCAGCAGAGTCTGCAATCCGTGACACAGACATGGCGACAGAGATGGTAAAATACTCGAATGCCAACATTCTCTCACAGGCAGGTCAGTCAATGCTCGCACAGGCGAACCAGTCTAACCAGGGAGTACTGTCACTGTTAGGATAATAACATTCAGGAAAAAATTCAAAAGCCAGATTGTAAGAATGGTAAGAGAAAGAGCCGGAGTAATGTCCGGCTCTTTTGCATTTGTTTTTATCTATAATGCCCAGGAAAATTAAAAATTCTCTATTGTAATTTTAAGGGCAATGGAGTATGATTATGTTGTGCATATTTTATTATGTAAAACGCTAGGGAGATGCATCTTATGTTATATAGCGGTCTAAACAATTGAAATTTGGAGCCGATATATATATCAAGGGGCACTGGCTGTTTGGCCGGAGCGTTCTTAACAATTGAATAAAGATGTTGTATTATGATACGGAATGAAGATGCGGCGGCCGACGATATCGGATATCTGTGTCATGTCCCTTATGGGAAAACCAATGCGGCAAGGATGCCGTATAATAAGTGGAAGCGGGAGTGCCCGCACCATATTTCAAGGAGGAAATAACATGGTAGTACAGCACAATCTAAAAGCTATGAATTCTAACAGAATGTTGGGCGTTACACAGAAGGCAGTAGCCGGCTCAACAGAGAAATTATCTTCTGGTTACAAAATCAATCGTGCAGCAGACAATGCGGCAGGTCTTTCAATTTCCGAAAAAATGAGAAAACAGATACGTGGACTGACACAGGCATCAGCAAACGCTGAGGATGGCATTTCATCCGTACAGACAGCTGAGGGCGCTTTGCAGGAAGTTACGGATATGTTACAGAGAATGAACGAGCTGGCAGTACAGGCAGCAAACGGCACAAACTCTACAACAGACCGTCAGTACATTCAGGATGAGGTTGACCAGCTTATCACGGAAATTGACCGTGTGGCAGAGACAACCAAGTTCAATGAGACATATCTGCTGAAGGGTGACACGACAAAAGATACCACAAAGGTATACACGACAAATTATTCTGTAACGTATACGAAGAACCTTGGCAGCAACAAGGCTGGTGTGGCAAAGAAGATTGATTACAATAACAATGACAATCTTTATATGGTATCTGCATCGATTGCTACGGCGACATCCACATCACCATTGACGGCGAATGTCATTTCAAAGGGCGATGACGTGACGAAATACCTGAGTGCGGCAACCGAGGGAGACAATGCGACTGTAACAGGCGCTACGGTTGACACGAAGTATATCGCATTCAAGAATGTTGAGCTGGAGTCAGACACAATGCTTTTCAATGACGCGACAAATAATGTTATTGTGGCTGGTGACGGAACTACGGCTGCTACGCAGGATAAGGATACATACATCCTGGATACAGAGACAAATGAAATTACAAGAATAGCGACCGGAAGTGACCTTTCAAAATATCTGAAGAACGTGGAAGTGAACGCGGATGGGAAAAAGGTTGACTTTGCAGAGATGAAAGACCAGTACAGACTGCTTCAGGTAGTGGCAGACGAAACAAGTACTGTAAAAGGACACACATTAAATGATGGAACTGCCGGAGCAGCTAAACTGGCAGATACAGAATTTAAGGTAAACGAGTCCATGCAGAAGCTTTATGATGCGGACGGCAAGGAAGTATCCGGCGTAGCGCTCAACAAGTATTTTGACGAGAAGGGTGAATATAAGGGAGGTCTCTTTACCGATTCACAGGCGACAACGGCAGTCCTTAATGATGGTGCAAACGGCGTTACGGATGAGACAAACATCAAGAACTTCATCACCAAGAATACAGCCGAAGTGACACAGGATTTAAGCTTCAGCCTCCATGTAGGTGCAGATTC
>DKUL01000018.1:0-61150 GCA_002490665.1 Lachnospiraceae bacterium UBA7205
GAACCAACTCCCTTTTTATGAGCGAAAAACTGAAGATTTAACTTCATCATGACACTACACCTCCTTGATTATGAGTTCAAAAACTTTTCTGCCTTTTCCTTTTCTGCCATAATTACCGTAATCATGTTCAATTCCTTTTAACCCCAATACCATAGAATCCATCAAAAGCATTGTCTTTTCATTGATTTCATTCGGAAAGTGACATTCTATCGTCCCTGCTTTTTCATCCGCATCGACAATTATCTTTTCCGCAGCCAGTTCTTCAATGGAATTGATGGTATTAATCACCAGTATCGAAATCGCTGCACATACAATATCTTTTCCGGACTGGTCAAAACCGGCATGTCCCATACAGGTAAAGCCGTTATACTGGTTGTTGGATTTAAAGATTACAATCGTAGTCATAATATTTCACGAACAACATCTATTAAGCGTTGATTTTATCAATCTTAACCCGAGTGTATGCTTGCCTATGACCGTTTTTCTTGTGATAGCCTGTCTTTCTCTTGTACTTGTAGACGATAATCTTTCTGTCCCTGCCCTGCTCCATAACGGTTGCAGTAACAGTTGCATTTGCCACGTCTGAACCTACCTTGAGAGAATCATTGCTAACAGCAATAACTTCGTCAAAAGTTACAGTGTTTCCTTCTTCTGCATCAAGCTTTTCTACCTTGATAACATCTCCTTCGGAAACCTTGTACTGCTTTCCACCTGTTGCAATAATTGCGTACATATTGCACCTCCTAAAAAATTACTCGCTAACTTTGGTGGCATTTCTATAGAATATAAAATGCGCTTCAACCTAGTTACGCGGCATACTCATATATATTAGCATTGTCATGGATGGTTGTCAACGCTTTTCGTAATAATTTTTTGCCAAAAATTTTCGTAAGGTGTTTATAAAAGTATCTGTTCAGCCAGTGATTTTGTTGTCTTTCTGCGGGTAATTTCAACAAGTCCAAGTGCGGTAATATCGACGACGGCCGTTAAAATGCGGTCCTTTTTTGCCAGATGCCTTAACTCCTGCAAAAGCATTTCATCTTTTTGCGCGTCCTCCATATTGATAAAATCTATCAGTATTATCCCGGAAAGGTTTCTTAATCGAATCTGTCGCATAATTTCAGCTGCCGCTTCCATATTAATTTGATAAATATACTCCGCATTATCTTTTCTGGTAATATTTTTTCCGGAATTGACATCTATAACATACATTGCCTCTGTTTTTTCGATTACAAGATAGGCACCTGAAGGAAGCCAGACTTTCCTGGATAACAATTCGTGAACCTGCGTCTCCACACGATAAAGCTTTTGCAGCGGGTAGTCAGCATCCTGATATAATATGATGTCGTGAAGCTGTTCAGGCATAGATACTGCTGCAAATTCCGCCGTTTCATGGTATATCGTTTCATCGTCCGTAATAATCTGCTGATACCGGATTCCTTCATCACGCATGTTTGCAAGGTATGTCGGCAGGGACTGCCATATGCGGCTGTAGCATGTCCTGTGTATGCCTTCCAGCAGCAGCGTCGCCAGTCTGTCCTTTAAGCGGATGACCTCGTCCGTGACAGGCTGCAATGCATCGCAGTCGGGTTCGTCTGATGATGAATCCAGTAATGATGCGGCATTTGTCCGTATGACAACACCACATTCGACATCCTGCGGAATCGCCGTGCGAAGCCGTTCCCTTTCTGATTTCGAGCATTTCCTTGATACGCCTTTATATGTATTGGCATTGGAAACGACACTGTATTTGCCGGACAGGGACAGATTAATGGTAAATACTGGTTCCTTGGTACGCACAGCCTCCTTTTCGAGCTGTACCAGTATTTCGTCACCTGCAACAATTCTGCCGTCATACTTGCGGTTTATGATGACTGGCTCATACGCAGGCTGAAGCGGCAGATATCCCTTTTTGCCTGGTGCATAATGGATGAATGCCGCATTGAGCTGCCGGACGACATTGATTACTTTTGCGACATAAATATCGCCAATGTTTACATTTTCAGAAAGCATATCCGCAGCGGTAAAAGATACAGACACCATTTTATTTGCCTGTATGTCATAGGTAAATGACAGGATGCCATTCTTGTATTTCGTGATGACATAACGCACATTGCTCATCAATATTCACTCCCTGCAAAGCCAAGCGGTTCGAGCCGGACATCTTCTGGCGTTCCGGCGTTGAGATAGGTTTCCTCCCTGGTAATGAGCAGTCCGAATTCATCCAGCTCCTGATGGTTGTAATCATAAAACGCCTTGATAACAAGTGCGGGTTTTATGTTTCCGGCACTGCTGGCATCGACTGTCAGTATAATGGAGCCATTGGTTTCATCAAGGCAGCATGCGAAAATAAAAGGTTTCATATCAAAGGTGGATTCACTTTTCTTTGTTTTTTTCGTGACCATGATTTCTTTCTGCGCGTAAAAGTCTGCAACAGCCTGCCCGGATAAAAAGGATGGCTGATATCCCTTCCGGAAAGCAACCGTATATTTCGCTGCAGCCACACTTGCCATGGCATTTCCCGCATTGTCAGGAAGAAGCCGGACTTCCAGAATCTCAATCCCCTCAGCCATCTGGGCATTTAACGCATTCATAAATTCCCTTGAACTGGTCAGGGAATTTACTTCTATGTCCATATATTCCCCATTGCTCTCAAGCCCGATACCTAATGGGGAAGCAAAGGACATAATCTGGTGCGGACTAAATCCGGCAGAGTATGATATGTCAATTCCGGCACGGCGTATCGCTTTTTGAAAGTACCGCATGACATCCAGGTGTCCGATAAATTTGAGCACGCCATGCTTTGAAAATTTTACTCTTAATTTCACTAACATCCTCCTACACAAATTCTTAACAATCAGCCGAAGGCTGACTGTTATAAGCATCAAGCCATGCAAAACCACTTCGTGGTGGCTTGATGCTCCTCAGTCGCAAGGTCATTTCACGAACTTTGCAGCGAGTGCAAAGTTCTGGACGAAACTCCTACACAAATTCCACTTTGAAATCTGGCGGCGCCGCAGGCACTGCACTGCTGCTTACAATTCGGGGTAATCTGCTCGTCAAGCGCACGCTGCCATTCTTTCTTTAAAAAATCCTTCGAGACACCGCAGTCAATAAAATCCCATGGGAATATCTCATCAAGGCCGCGCTCACGCGTTGTGTAAAAGCTTGTATCTATCCCACATTCTGCAAAGGTTTCCATCCACACATCATGCTTATAGTATTCTCCCCACGCATCAAAGATACAGCCTTTTTGGTATGCCTTTAAAATTGGTTCGCACAGGCGCCTGTCGCCGCGAGCAAGGATTCCTTCCATGACGCTTGCATCTGTCTCGTGCCAGTTATACTTGATGCTTTTCTGGTTGAGCTGTTCCATGACAGCCCTTTTTGTCATATAGGCTTTCTCCAAAAATTGTTCTTTGGTACACTGGGAAGCCCACTGGAACGGCGTGAACGGCTTCGGAATAAAAAATGATGTGCTTGCCACAATCTGTACCTTACCGTTTCTCTTCTCCTTTGGCACGGTATCATAATATGCCATTGCAATCTTGTTGGAAAGCTCCGCAATTCCCCGGATATCCTCTTGCGTTTCTGTTGGCAGCCCAAGCATAAAATACAGCTTTACCCGGTTCCATCCACCCTCAAATGCAAGCGTTGCACCCTTTAGAATGACATCTTCCGTAAGTCCTTTATTTATCACGTTTCTAAGACGCTGGCTTCCAGCTTCCGGCGCAAATGTAAGGCTGCTTTTTTTGATATCCTGGACTTTTTTCATGACATCAAGGGAAAAAGCGTCAATCCGAAGTGACGGCAGGGAAATATTGACTTTCTTTTCATGGCATTTGTCTATCAGAAAGTTTACCAGCTCCTCAAGATGGGAATAATCGCTGGAGCTCAGGGAGCTAAGCGAAATTTCTTCATAGCCGGTGTTGTCAAGCATTTTGATGGCATAGTCCTTGAGCATTTCAACGTTCCGCTCCCTGACAGGCTTATACAGCTGTCCCGCCTGGCAGAAACGGCATCCGCGGATGCATCCTCTCTGGATTTCAAGCACAACCCTGTCCTGTGTGCATTTGATAAATGGCACAATGGGCTTTTCGGGATAATATGTATCAGAAACATCCTTGACAAGTTCTTTTACGATTATCCTCGGAATATCTGGTCTTGTTGGCAGAAAAGACTGAATCGTACCGTCTTCGTGGTAAGACACCTCATAAAACCGCGGTACATACATTCCAGGAAGCTTCGCGGCTGCATTCAGAAATTGCTCTCTGGAAGCTCCATTTTTTCTGTATTCTTTATATAAATCCAGAAGTGTCCGGTATTGTGTTTCTCCCTCTCCGATATAGAAAATGTCAAAAAAATCGGCAATCGGTTCAGGATTATAGCTGCATGGTCCGCCGCCAATCACGATGGGATGTTCCCACGTCCTCTCTGCAGCCATCAGCGGTATCTGTGACAAATCCAGTATCTGCAATATGTTCGTATAGCACATTTCATACTGAATTGTAATACCTAGAAAGTCAAAGTCCCTGATGGCATCCTGTGATTCCAGCGCAAACAGGGGAAGCTGCTTTTCGCGCATCACCGCATCCAAATCAGGCCATGGGGAATAGACGCGCTCACACCATGTATCCGGAAAACAATTCAGCATATCATACAGAATCTGGATGCCAAGATGTGACATGCCGATTTCATAGACATCCGGAAAGCACATTGCAAACCGGATATCAATCTCTTTTTTATCCTTTGTGACACTGTTTACCTCGTTTCCGATATAACGTGCCGGTTTTTCAACCTTTAATAAAATATCATCGCTTAAAGCTAATTTTCTCATATAATACCTGTCCTACTGTGAAATCATCTTTCCGTCAACATCAAAAATATAGGGTATTCCGCCGATTTCAACAATTCCTGTCTGCATATTTCCATTGATGTCAAAATAGTAAATACTTCCGTTGATTGTTACCAGACCGACTGCCATATGACCATCTGCCTCATAATATTTTGTTGAAACGCCGTCCGTAAACCAGCCGGTATACATAACGCCATCCGCCGCAAAAAGATAGGAGAGCCCATTCAGGTCAGCCACACCTGTTGTCATATGACCCGCTTGGTCAAACAAATACGTCTTACCTTCAATCGTCTGCCATCCCGTCGCGCGATGCCCATCTGCCATTGACAGATAATAACTATACACGCCGTCCTGGAACCATCCATGCACCATGGAGCCATCTGCCGCAAAGAGATAGGTCTGGTCGCCGATTGTCTGCCAGCCTGTCTGCATAAGTCCTTTTGCATCAAAATAATAATAGTTATTGGCTACAATGTTCAGTCCGGTGAGCATGTGTCCGTCCGTCGAGAAGAATCTTCTTCCGTCAGGCAAGTCAAGAAAACCAGTGTACATTGCCCCATCCGGCGCAAAGTAATATGACATGCCGTTAATATCCTGAAGTCCCGTAAACATTTTTCCGTCCGCGCCAAAAAAGTACATTCCGGCGCCAATCGGTGTAAATCCAACTGCCATGACACCATCCGGATGCAGGTAATACAGACTGTCTTCGAGCGGGAGCCATCCTGTTATCATGCGTCCTGCCGGGTCAAGATAATATTTTGCCGTACCTAAATCAAGCCAGCCGCGCTGCATTTTATAATTTATGTAGTAATACAGAAAGCCTTTTCTTGGTACCCATCCCGTATTCACAATGCTTGCGGAATAATCCTTCAGGGCATAATCCAAATCCACATTGCCCTTTATTCCGGGAATGCTTCCTGTGCTTGAGTATTGCCATACGGACGCATCCGGAATATCACAGCTGCCGTTCCACTGTGCTACCCACTTGTCAAAAAATATGGGTCCCAGCCTGTCTGTATACCATTTGGTGTTTGCGTAAACCATGGGATAATATCCCTCTGCCTCGAGTGTCGCACAGAAAGTATTCGCCATCAGGGACAGCATTTCCGGTGACAGGGATTTCTGGACATTATCCTCGACATCCCACACCACAGGAAAAGACACCTGGACATTTTGAATCGCGTTTAACACAAACTGCGCCTCAAGCGCTGCCTCCTGAACATTTGTTGCATAAGAATAAATATAAACACCTGTCTTTATGCCCGCCTGCTGTGCGGCAAGCATATTATAATAAAAATATTCATCAATTCCTTTTAATGTGCTTCCTACCCGGATAAAGGCAAAGGTTACGCCGCTCTGTGCCACTGCCTGCCAGTTGACTGCCCCCTGCCATTTTGAAACATCAATTCCTTTTTCGACAACTGCCGCTTTTGACGGAATTGCCGGTATGCCACATAGCATACACACTGCCAGAAGCATACAAAGTATTCGTGTAAATCTGTTGGCTGATTTTTGTCTTTTCATCAGTCAGCTTTCCTCCCCTTTTTGTTTTATAGACTGCCTTTGGTAGACAGCACATCTTTGATGCGTTCATCTTTGGACACCGCCATATCAAGCGCTTTTGCAAATGCCTTGAACACTGCCTCAATCATGTGATGACTGTTCTCGCCACTAAGCATTTTTATATGGATGTTCATTGCCGCACTGTAAGATATTGCATAAAAAAATTCTTTCACCAGTGATGTATCAAAGCTGCCAGTCATATCGTTTGGAAAGTCACAGTCAAACTGCAGATAAGGACGGCCGCACAAATCAACCGCACACAGCGCCAGGGCATCATCCATAGGCAGGATAAAATAGCCATATCGCTTGATTCCCTTTTTGTCCCCCACAGCTTCCTTTATGGCACTGCCAAGTACGATACCAGCATCCTCCACCGTATGATGACCGTCGACATCCAAATCACCTTTTATTGTAACTTCCAGGTCAAAAAAGCCATGTTTGGAAAAACCTTCGAGCATGTGGTTAAAAAAACCAATTCCTGTATCCACACAGGACCTTCCTTCGCCATCCAGGTTCAGGCTCATGTAGATATCTGTTTCCTTTGTCACTCTCTTTACTTCCGCCGTTCTGCCCATCATGATATCCTTTCTATTTAGCTATTTATGCCTGCTTTTCAAACCGCACATGAATGGAATTTGCGTGTGCGGTGAGTCCCTCTTTCCTTGCAAAAAGTTCAATATCCTCATGAACCTTTTCCAGCGCTTCCCGCGAATAGGAGATAATGCTTGATTTTTTTACATAGTCGTCCACATTCAGCGGAGAGAAAAATTTCGCGGTTCCATTTGTCGGAAGAACGTGGTTGGGGCCGGCATAATAATCGCCAAGCGGTTCAGACGAATATTCCCCAAGGAAGATTGCGCCTGCATTTCTGATTTTAGTCATGGTATCAAACGGATTTTTTGTCAGTATTTCAAGATGCTCCGAGGCAATCTCGTTTGCGGCATCGACAGCCGTTTCCATATCCGGCGCTACAAGAATATAACCGTAGTTGTCCAGTGACTTTTGTATGATTTCCCTGCGCTCCAGTACCTTGACAAATGCGTCCACTTCAGCCGATACTTTTTCAGCAAGCGCCTCACTTGTCGTAATCAGAATTGCGGATGCAAGTTCGTCATGTTCTGCCTGTGACAGCAGGTCTGCCGCCACGTATCGTGGTGTCGCGCTCTCGTCGGCAAGTACAAGGATTTCAGAGGGACCTGCGATAGAGTCGATACTCACATGGCCATAAACAGCACGCTTGGCAAGCGCGACAAAAATATTTCCTGGTCCGACAATCTTGTCAACCTTGGGAACCATATCTGTCCCATATGCAAGCGCTGCGATTGCCTGTGCGCCGCCAACCTTATAAATGGTGTCCACGCCTGCGATATCTGCGGCGGCAAGCGTTGCGGGGTTCACCTTTCCGTCTGCCCCCGCCGGAGTGGTCATGATAATATTGGGAACTCCCGCTACTTTAGCAGGAATGACGTTCATCAGCGTCGTCGACGGATAAGCCGCTTTTCCTCCTGGAACGTAGACACCAACATTCTGCATGGGGGTAATCTTCTGGCCAAGGATTGTTCCGTCTTCTTTGGCATCAAACCAGCTGTTTCGCTTCTGTTTCTCATGATAACTGCGGATATTCGCAGCAGAGTCCTTCATCACCTGTATAAAATGTTCGTCCAATTCCTTGTATGCCGCATCAATTTCTGCCCTGGTAACCTGAAAGGTTTCTTTTGTCGTCACACATTTGTCAAATTTCAGGGAATATTCAAAGATGGCATCCTCCTTACGGTTCTTCACATTTTCAATGATATCCGCAACGACTTTCTCATAATCACCATAATCATTCGTACTACGTTTTAATAAACTTTCAAGCAGATTCTGCCTGGTGTCATCTGTCAATTTTACAATTCTCATAGCTCCTCCTTCAGTGCCTGCAATAACTCTTTGATTCTCTCAGCTTCCATTTTCATGCTGACCTGATTGACAATCATCCGCGCGGAAAGCGGACATATTTCCTCCAGAACTTCCAGTCCGTTTTCCTTTAAGGTAGACCCTGTCTCGACAATATCAACAATCACATCGCTAAGCCCGACAATCGGTCCTAATTCAACCGAACCGTTGAGCTTAATGATATCCACCGTCTGATGCTTCTGGTTATAAAAATAATCCTTGGCAATCTTTGGGTATTTGCTTGCCACACGTATCATCTCATGGTGCTGTAAAAGCTCTTTTGCGGAGGATGGTCCGCAGACACACATGCGGCATTTCCCAAATCCGAGGTCAAGCACTTCATACACCCTTCTGTTTTCCTCCAGAATCGTGTCGCTTCCGACAACACCGATATCGGCAGCGCCATATTCTACATAAGTAGGCACATCCGGACCCTTTGCAAGAAAAAATTTCAGCTTTAAGTCTTCATTTACAAAAATCAGTTTTCTGGAACCTTTATCTTTCATTTCTTCACATGTGATACCCACCTTCTCAAGCAGTTCCAGCGTTTTGTTTGCCAGCCTTCCCTTGCCGAGCGCGAAGGTGAGGTATCTCATATCCTGCGTTACTTTATTCATCATCATCCCCCATTTTTATAGAAATATGATCTCGGAAAAATAGTTCTCCTCAGCAAATTTCGTATAATGTTCCTTGGCTTTTTCACATTTCATCAGCACCGCATGGTAACCCTGTTCCCTGTATTTGCGCGCCTTTGCAACCGCTTCCCCAAAATCAGCCGAGTACACAAGCAATAGATTTTTATTCTCAAGTTCCGGACAAAGCTTTTGTCTCGTGAGTGCCGATACCAGGTCGTCAATGATAACGACAAAACCGGTTGCCGGCGCAGACTTTCCGAATTGTTTTAACAGGCTGTCATAGCGTCCGCCCTTTGCGATGGCGCTTCCTGCCTGATAGGTATATGCACTGAAAATTACTCCTGTGTAATAATTGTATTTGCTAACCATTGCAAGGTCAAAGGAAATGTACTTCTCTACGCCGTATATTTTTAACAGCTCATAAACCTGCTTCAAGCGTTCAATTGCCTTTTGGGAGCGGGGATTGTCGGCATATTCCAGCGCCTTGTCCAATATGTCATAGGAACCGAACAGACTGTTTACGCCCAAAAGCGCTTTAATGGATTTTTCCGGTATATTCTTACCAGCCAGAAGCTCATGCGTGCCAAATTCATTCCTGTTTGATATGAATTCGCGCAGTGCCAGCTCCGTTTCCTCGTCAAGCGACGCGTTGGCACATAATCCTTTGAAATAGTCAATCTGTCCTACGGAGACCTGAAAATCCTGTAGTCCGGAATTCAGGAGCGCTTCCACAAGCATTGCTATCATTTCTGCATCTGCCTCGGGCGAGCCATCCCCGATAAGCTCTGCCCCCATCTGGGTTGTCTCTTTCAGCTTCCCCTGCAAATTGTTTGTGTTGATAAAATTGTTGCCGGAATAACAAAACCGAAGCGGAATCGTCTCGTCCATAAAGTATTTGGCAGCGCATCTTGCAATGGATGGCGTAAAATCAGGTCTTAGTACAAGCGTATTCCCTTCTTTGTCAAAGAACTTGTACAGCTCCTTGGAGGGCGTTGTTCCTATTTCACGGCTGAAAACATCGAAAAATTCAAATGTAGGCGTCTGGATGTCCTGATATCCGTAACTATGCAGCTTATCACCAAACAGTCTCTGGATGTTTTGTTTGACTGCATATTCCTTTCCATAGATATCACGCACTCCTTCCGGCGTATGTACAAGTCTTTTTCCCATAAAATCCATGATTGACCTCCATTGCATTTGCTTTAGCATATTAACGTGCTAATTCGTTATCAGATTAGCATAGCGCATTAACCGAAGTATACACTTTTTTATCTTATGTGTCAACTATTACAGTCTCTTTCATTCAAATCAAGCTGTATCATGTCCAGATACGGCACCATCTGCCCGCTTTTGTGTTTCATAAAATAGTTGTCTTTCAGCTCTTCTATCCGGAAACTTTTTCTCCCGCCGTTTTCCATCCGTTCCCAGAAAATATTCAGCTCCCTTATACTCATATAGTACATAATATCGCGCGCCGTAAAATAAATCAGAAAAAAAGCGATGCCGTCCTGCCTGTCAAAGTCCCTCATAAACTGTACCTGGTGTGGATGTATTTTTTGGAGTGCAAATAAATCAACCGCACATTCTTTTGCATCGAAACAGACCGGGACTCCCTGGACGACACCAATATAGTCAACCGTACTTTTCTGGTCAAAGTAGGCAAGTGTAATATGTCTTGTCTCCTTGTCAATCGTGATTGGCGTAATCGGTGTCGGAACCTTCTGGATAAGAGCAAGCCCGCTGTCCCGGTACTTTTCGTTTGTCATATTGACCATTTCTTCCAGAAGCGAACCGCGCAGTCCGCGCGAATTCCATGTCGGCATGTCTTTACCCCTCCCTCATCAGTCTGTAAAAAGTATCAGGAACCGGGCATTCCACCACCATGCCGGATGTCTGTGTAAACGCCTGGTTCTGCGTGGAGGGAAACACAAGTTTATGTGCGTGCAGCATCTGGCCGTGCACTCCTTTTTTGGCATACTCTTGATTGACGGCTGCACTGCCATACTTGCCATCCCCTATGATGGGGTGCCCAAGCGAAGCCAGATGGGCACGTATCTGATGCGTTTTCCCCGTAAAAAGCTGTACCTCCATAAATGTCATGTCAGGGGCTGTATGTATGGCATGAAATGCAGTGTCAATATATTCCGCCTTATGTTTCAAGGACGCAGGTACATCCCTTTCCCTGGAGAAAACAGTCACTTTATTTTGTGCAGTGTCTTTATATAAATAACCTGTAACATGCCCATTAATATTAGCGGCTCCGGAAACGATGCAGTAATAATATTTTTCCAGCGATTTATCCTTGATAATACTGCTTAAGTACTGGCTTCCGGCAAGTGTTTTTCCACATATGACCATTCCGGATGTGTTCCGGTCAAGCCGGTTACAGACAGATGGTTTAAACGTTGAGAGCGTTTCTGCCGTAACAGACTTCCTGAAAAGCAGATATCCTGTCAGCCACTCATTGACACTGATGTCCTCCGGCTTTGATTTCTGTGAAAGAATCCCGGCAGGCTTATCGACAATCAGGATGTTGTCATCCTCATATAGTATCCGCAAACCATTCAGTTTTTGGTAAGCACGTTCATAGGGCGCAATGTCTGAATGATAATCCATGGACTTGCCGCCAAATTTTTCAAACGTCTCGTCTGCCAGGAAAAGCTTCACTTCATCATTCAAAAAAAGTATTTCCTTTCCATCCGCTTTCTTTCCATTTAACGTAATATTCTTTTTGCGAAGCATTTTATAGATAAAGCTATCTGGTGCATCTTTTAACAGCTTTTTCAGATACTTGTCAAAACGCTGTCCTTCTTCATTTGTAGCAATCTTGGTTAAAATCATAATACGAACGCTCCATTTGCTAAAGAGAAATATCACACAACAGCGTTAAAATTTCTGTCTCTTTTTTGCCGGATTCCAGCTCCTGAAGCTGTCCCAGTCTTTCCATGAATCGTGACTGTTCGTGAAATACCTTGACAGTTATGTTCTTAATGCTGTTCTGTTTCAAAATGCCCTTAATGTGTTCCTCGCAGGCTGCCACATCACAGTCCTGAAACTCCGTATAGCCTATCAGGCTGCCTCCGCGCACGGCAAAGCAATTTACGGCAAAATTTTTTTTGTACGAAGTCAGATACAAGCTGTAAATAACAGGGATTTTTCCTGCTCTTTTGGAGATTTCCTCATAGGTATCCTGACTGAACTTTGGTATTTTGAGATACATCACAACAGCCACAAGGCTCTTGCTTGATGGAAGCATGCCAAGAACAGCAACAATTGTCAGCAGATTTTCCTTTTGACCGGTAGAAAAATAACCCAGCAAAAACACTGCAATTGAAATCAGAAAATATGCCGCTGTGCGGATAATCACCCGCCTGGTTTCATAGGGCGGATATCCATAATCCCCCTTCTTTTTCCTTTGTATCTTCATATGAATCCCCCATTCCTGCCAGAATGCATAAAGCTTTTACTTTAAAAACCGCATCAGTTCCAATATAACGCTGTGTGGAAGTATCTTTGCCGCGGCTTCAAAACTCTTAATCCATGCGCCATATACGGATTTTTCACGCCTATGGTAGGAATCTTCGATTGCTTTTTCAACTACCTGGTCTGCGCGGACGAGCGTGAGCTTTTTGACGGCAAGCGTACTGCCTGTCTTTTCTGCAATGTCAAAAAACGGCGTGTCGACAGGTCCCGGGCATACGGCGGTCACATAGATTTTCCTTGTCCGCAATTCCTGATTCAAAGCCCTGGAAAAACTGTACACATAGGATTTGGTTGCCGCGTATACTGCAAAATTAGGCTGTGGCAGGAATGCGGCGCTTGAGGCAAGCTGTATGATTCTGCTGTTTTTCTTCATATAAGGAAGACACAGATATGTCATCTGCGTCAATGCCCTGCAGTTGACATCTATCATGCCAAGCTCGCCGCCAATATCAGATTTTGAAAAATCCCCCATAATGCCATATCCTGCGCTGTTGACAAGCATGCGGATTACCGGCTTTTCATCAGAAAGCAGTCTTTTCAGCCGCTCTATATCGTTGTCATTTGTTACATCCATGTCAAGAACACGCGTGGGATGCTCGAGATACTGTGCCACTTCCAGCATTTCTTTTTTCCTGCGTGCAATCAGCCATATCTCATCAATATTGTGAAAAACATTGTCCAGCTGCAAAGCAAATTCTACGCCCATACCAGAGGACGCCCCTGTTATTAAAATGATGTTCATGTGATAGTCCTTTCAGCTTTATTTTTAAGTTTTCTTTTTGTGCGTGTTTCGGATCGTTTTTTTCTTTGTGTGCCTATCGTTTTCCTTGCATTTATTCCTATTATTACATTTTTTGGAAAATTTATCAGTTCCCTTTGCCTTTTGTGATTTTGGCATCTGTTGAAACGCCTCACCCGCCAGCTTTCTGGGCTTAATCAGGCACTTTTTGTCAAAGCCGATTAAATCCTCCCTGCCTGCAAGCTTTAGCGCTTCCCGCACAAGCTCATAATTTTTGGGATTGCGGTACTGAATCAGTGCACGCTGCATTGCCTTTTCATGCGGATTTTTGCATACATACACGCGCTTTGTCGTCACAGGGTCGATTCCGGTATAATACATGACCGTTGACATCGTTGAGGGTGTCGGATAAAAGTCCTGTACCTGCTCCGGCATATATCCGATATCCCGCAAATATTCCGCCAGCGCTACGGCTTCCTTGATGGTGGAACCCGGATGTGACGACATCAGATAAGGCACCAGAAACTGGTTTTTACCGATTTTTTGATTCAGTCTATGGTATTTTTCCGTAAAAGCTTCATAGACTGAATTTTCTGGCTTGCCCATCCTGGACAGAACGGCATCACTAATATGCTCTGGTGCAACCTTAAGCTGTCCGCTGATATGATGTTCGACAAGCTCCCTGAAAAAAGTATCATCCTTATCCAGCATAAGGTAATCAAAACGGATTCCGGAACGCACAAATACCTTTTTTACATTCGGAAGGCTGCGGAGCTTTCGCAGAAGCGACAAATAATCCGAATGCGTCACTTCGAGATTGGGACATGGCTCTGGGCACAGGCATTGCCGGTGCTTGCAGACTCCGGCACGAAGCTGCTTCTGGCACGAGGGCTGCCGGAAATTAGCTGTCGGACCGCCCACATCATGAATGTATCCTTTGAAATCCTTATCCCGTGTGATAAGCTTTGCTTCCTCAATAATGGACTCATGGCTCCGCACCTGTACCGTGCGTCCCTGATGGAACGTAAGGGCACAAAAATTACATCCGCCAAAACATCCGCGGTTGCTTATCAGGGAAAACTTTATCTCCGAAATAGCCGGAACACCGCCGAGCGGCTCATAAGACGGATGATAGGTGCGCTGGTACGGCAGTGCATACACATCATCCATTTCCTGCATGGTTAGCGGCGCCTGCGGAATATTTTGCACGACATAAACACCATTTGGGTATGGCTCTATCAATGTCCTGCCGTTGAATGCATCCGTATTGTCATATTGTATCTTAAAACTTTTCGCATATAATGTTTTGTCGGAAACCATGTCATCATAAGATGGCAGAAGCTCATAGTCGTAAAGACCTGAAATATCCTTGGTTTTATATACAGTACCAGCAATAAAGGAAATGTCCTTTACGGCGATTCCGCTGTTTAGCGCATCCGCTATCTCGACAATGGACTTTTCCCCCATTCCATAGGAGATTAAATCTGCCTGGCTGTCGAGCAGTATCGAGCGCTTAAAGGAATCAGACCAGTAATCATAGTGCGCCATGCGCCGGAGGCTTGCTTCAATTCCTCCAATAATAATCGGGATGTGCCTGTACTTTTTACGGATAAGATTGCTGTATACGACGGTGGCATGATCGGGTCTCATATAAGGTTTTCCGCCGGGTGTATAGGCATCCGTCTCGCGATGCTTTTTGGATACATAATAATGATTCACCATGGAGTCCATATTTCCGGAGGATACCAGAAACCCAAGGCGCGGCGCACCAAAAACTGCAATACTGTCATCATTTTTCCAGTCCGGCTGTGATATGATTCCGACGGTATAACCATGGGATTGAAGCAGGCGCGTGATAATAGCATGCCCGAAGGAAGGATGGTCGACATAGGCGTCCCCTGTGACATAAATAAAATCCAGCTGGCTTACGCCAAGTTCCCTTACTTCTTCCGCCGTTATTGGAAGAAAACCATTCGCAAGTGACAATGCATTGTCCTCCCTTTTCGTATTAGAAAATAATTATATGTTGCTTTTTAACTGCGTAATTTCGTTTTCTGTCAGGGGTCTGTAAGCGCCTTTGGACAGGTCAGAATCCAGGGACAGGCCTCCCATGGAAAGCCTTTTCAAATAAGTAACAGAACCACCGACTGCCTGAACCATCCGTTTTACCTGATGAAACCGTCCTTCCGTAATCGTAAGTTCTATGGTATAGGTACAATCTGACTGTGATATGAGCCGGACCTTTGCCGGGCTGGTAGGTTCTTCATCACCGATATCCACTCCTGTTTCAAGCATATGAATCCTGGCAGCATCTATCGTTCCGGAGCACTCTGCATAATACGTTTTTTCCACATGCTTTTTGGGGGAAAGCAGATTGTGTGCAAGCTCGCCGTCATTTGTTATCAGTAAAAGTCCCTCCGTGTCCTTGTCAAGCCGCCCGACCGGAAACAGATTTTTCCCACGTGCATCAGGAAGCAAATCCATCACTGTCGTGTCATGGGAATCTTTTGTTGCCGTAACTACATTCATCGGCTTATGAAGCATATAATAATAAAAGCTTTGGTAGGTAACCCTTTTGCCCATATAGAAAACGCTGTCTGCATTTTCATCCAGTTTATAATCTGGATTTTTAATGATGCATCCGTTGACAGAAACATTGCCTTTCTTGATGCAGTCCTTTACCTGACTCCGTGTCCCAAGCTGCACATCGCATAAAAATTTATCCAGTCTCATCTTCTGCCTCCAAGCATAAGGTATTGTCAGATATACATAATTTTACTGGCATATCTATAAAATATAATAAATACAATCCATGGTGCGGTCTATGCTGCTGAAAACGCTATTATATCTTCTGCTTATTATTATCATTTTAAGTAATCCTGATGCCACATTCCGATACGCCTATGAGGGGTTGTACCAATGGGCTGCCAAAATGGTTCCGACACTCTTTCCCTTTATGATGATAAGCTCCATCATGGTATACAGTGGCGCTGATTTGGAACTAGGGCATATGCTCACACGCATCTTAAAGAAAATATACAGGTACAGCAGTTATGGTCTTTATGCCATATTTATGGGGTTTTTCTGTGGATTTCCAATGGGCGCGAAAGTCGTGAGCGACCTGTTGGAAAAAAATAAGTTAAATAAATCAGAAGCCAACACCCTTCTGGCTTTTTGCAACAATATCGGTCCTGCGTATTTTATGGGAATTATCATACCGATACTGCACGAATGCGGATACCACAATACCATATTGTTTGTGTTTGGCATGTATGGGATTCCGGCTGTTTATGGAGCAGCATTAGGGTATCTGCATGCTTCCAGAAACACGCTGGCGAAAATCCAATATTCTGATAATATTAGTCCGTCCCCGGAGACTCCGACGCTATCCCTTGCATCCACACTCAAAAAATCCTGTATTGACAATACACAGGCTTTAATTGTACTTGGCGGTTATATCACATTTACCAATGCGTTCCGCATCCTCCTTGATTTCATGCCCCTGTCAGCCAACCATAAAAATATACTGTCAAGCTTTCTGGAAATCATCGGCGGCGTCCAGGCAATTTACACGACAACTCTTTTACCCAGTCAGAAGGTGTTCTGGATTATGACCGCATTGTGCTTTGGCGGTGTCTCCTGTATCATGCAAACCAGCAGCTTTCTGGAAAAATCAGGGCTGTCCATCGGTCACTATTTAAAGCACAAGTTTATCATTACAGTGATTTCCGCCGCGTATTATCTCCTTATAATATAAATATCAGTTCAGTTGTATTACATTGGATGTTGTATCCTTGTCATACAGATTATATACCTTGAATATCAAGCTGTCCTTTTTGCCATATCCCATATTGATTGACGCGGTCATTGATGTGCTCCCCTTTGTCCATGGCTGCAAAGCAGACCATGTCAGACCATTGTCACAGGAGTAGGAATAATACTGAAGTACCGACTCTCCATCAAATGCATCAAGCTCCACTGTGGCATATTTTCCAGTCTTGTCATAATTGATAAGCCTTGCGTTCAGATATAAAGGCGCTGTGGAGTCATTGTATACACGGCTTGACGGCACTGGAACTGCCAGTGGTGCATAACTGCTGAAGTCTATTTTTCCATCCTTCGACTTTAAACCAAAATATCTTGCCACCGCTTCTGCATCGCGCACACCAAACTCCTTTAGTTTTTCCTGTGTCTGTATAAATGGAACATCATTTGCATGGTCTACATGACAGTGCTCCACAATGATAGACGGAATATTTCGGATTGCGCACTGGCGTATGATTCCATAATAATCCGTTCCCTTGCTTCCAATTCTGGTCTTTATCCCACGGTTAAAAAGTCCCATCTCCTCAAACTGCTTTAAAAACTCATTTCCTGCGGAATACCCCTGGCTGTACAGCTGGCCTGTTGAAGGAACCCATATCTCACTTCCATAAAGGATATGGGAGACAGACATGTTAAAATGCAGCGAAAACAGGAAGTCCGCGTTCACTTTGTCTGCAAACTCAGCCCGCTGTTCAAGCGACATATCAATATCGTCGGTATGTGTCATATACACTTGTACATTCTGATACTTTTCCAGCTGCTCTTTCATATATAAGGCTACTGTCATTGTATATGTTTTTTCTGGTATCGGCAGATAATCCGTACCAAGATTTTCACCGCCATGGCCTGGGTCAATGACTATGACAATCGGTTCTGCCGCATCTGCCTCCATGACCGGTAATCCAGAAAAAGATACTACCGCTATGGCAGCACATAAAATCAATGTAATCACTTTACTGAATATTGGTTTCATAAAACTCCCCCATTTCCTTATGCGGTTGTACGCATCAATTATATTGAGCGGTCAGTCTTTTGACCATCAGTATAATATAACCCACAGAAAAACTGTGGGCTATATTATATACACAATTTTTAAATTATATCAATATTATCCGTCCCTGTTCCCTCGGCAGCCTGTGCTTCTGCAACAATTTCATCCACCGGAACAAGTTCTGCCCTGTTCGCGGTGACAACATTATCAATTTCCCGAAGATTTCCAACCAGTGTATTATAATCTCGCGTGGAAATCTCAATGGACTGCTTCAGAATATTTTCCAGATTGGCAAGAATGCTGTCCGTATACTGCATTGCGGCAGACTTTACATTATTTGCCTCAATTGTTGCATTGTCAAGGATATCCTGCGCCTGTTTGGTAGCCATCTCTACAATTTCGTTCGCCTGCGCATATGCCTGCTGCATAATCTGGTGCTCACTGATAAGCTCATTTGTCTGAACCGCAGCATTGTTTAACAATTCCTGTGCCTTCTGCTTCGCATCATTTAAAATAGCCTCTTTGTTGGAAATGATTTTCTGGTAGCGTTTTATCTCCTCTGGTGTTTTCATGCGCAGTTCACGCAGCAAATCATCAATATCCGCCTTGTTTACCATGATAACATCCGTTGAAAATGCTTTATATTTACAGCTGTCTATGTACTCCTCTATCTCTTCAATCAACTGTTCTATTCTGCTGCTCATAGTCTCCCCCCATAATTCTTGTTCTATGTAGCCTGTTGCACCGTCATGGCTACTTTATCGTTACTTTTCACATATTTTTCATTTTGTCATATACAAGTTTGACAACAAAATCAGGTACACACTGTGAAATGTCCCCATTAAATGAAGCAATTTCCTTTACACTGGACGAACTGAGATAAGCATACTCAAGACTGGTGGTTAAAAAAACAGTATCAAGCTCGCCGTTTGACAGCATTCTGTTAGTCTGGGCAGTCTGTAATTCGTACTCAAAATCTGTAATGGCACGCAGCCCGCGCACCGAAATATGTACATCCTTTTGTCTTGCATAATCGATCAAAAGACCATTAAAGGAATCCACTGTCACATTCGGCAGATTCTTTGTAGCCTCCTTTAATATACTAACACGTTCCTCGACAGAAAACAACGCATTCTTCGCCTTATTATCCAAAACACTCACAGTCAGTTCATCAAACATAATAGACGCGCGCTTAATAATATCAAGATGCCCAAGGGTCAACGGGTCAAAACTTCCCGGATAGATTGCAGCATTCATGGTACATATTCCTCCAATATACGAAAAATAATTTACAGTTTTCTTATAAATATGTGCTTATTTGTCTTGTACTGCTTTTCTTTTTCCACAAAAAAACCAAGTGCTTCTACATAGTCAAACAATGTATCACGGGAAGCCTCCACGACAATCAGGGTATCCTCGTTGACATAGGGCGCATCCCGCAAAATCTCCAGAACCTTTTTATCGTATTCCTGCTGATATGGCGGGTCAAGAAAGATAATGTCAGCAGTGTCCTTTATGCTTCCCCTGAGGGCGGAAAAGACATCCTGTTTCAGGACAACAGACTTGTCCGTAAAATGCGTATGTTCAATATTATCGGTAATACATGCAATTGCCTTTTGGTTGTTCTCCACAAAATAGGCTTTTCTGGCTCCGCGGCTCAGTGCCTCGATGCCAATACCGCCGCTGCCTGAAAATAAGTCAACAAAAACCGCGCCTGACAAGTACGGCATGAGCATATTAAAAAGTGTTTCCTTTATTCTGTCAGTAGTCGGTCGTGTGTCAAGTCCCTCGGGTGTCTTTAGCAAAAGTCGTCTGGCAGTACCTGCAATCACTCTCATATTTTATTCTCCTAATTTATCCCAAATCATCATATATATGATTATACCCTGATTTTGGTTCCTTTTGCATCCCTTTTATTAAGTTTTAATTTATTTAATGGAATATTTTTATCTTTGTAAGGAATTGAACCGTCCTCACCGGGCTGGCAATAGTACACATTTTCGATATAATCATTGTTTCCAAGCTTCATGCCCCTGACACCGATTGCAGTTTTTTTCAATTCCGAAATTTCATCCGCGTCAAACCGCAGGAAATAACCATCCTTGCTCTGCAGAATGATATGCTGGTGTTTTGTCACAACCTCAATATCAACCAGCTCATCCCCCTCACCCAGCTTTGTTGATGCAACGGTTCGTTTGGACACGTCAAACTCGCCCCCGCTTACAATTTTGCACATGCCTTGTCTGGTGACAAATAGCAGCCGGTACAGGTTCAGTTCGGACTGGCTTGCAATATTGATAATTTCCTCCGTTCCCGAAGTGTAATTGCTGATGTTGTCAATTGGCAGTCCCTTATCCCTGAACTTACCAAACGGAATATCTGTCACCTTAATGGTGTGGAGCTGCCCCGTATTGGTAAAAATACAAATCCGTCCGGTGTTCCGGCATTTGACAACATACTTAAATTCCGCATGTGCCGTTTCCTTGTTTCGTTCGTATGCAGCCATATCAATCGTCTTGCAGTAGCCGAATCTGTCCATAAGGAACATGACTTCCATCTCCTCAGGCTTTTTCTCCTCATACACAGCTTCCTCTGCATTTTCAATCCGTGTTTTGCGTTTTGCAGCATATTCTTTTTTCAGCGCGTCAAGCTCCTGGATGATTACCTGCGCCATGGAATCACGCCGGTCAAGAATATCCTCATACTTATAGATATTGGCGTTTGTCTCCTTATTTTCCTTCATCAGGGCTTCGATTTCCAGACCAATCAGTTTATATAAACGCATATCAAGGATCGCGTTTGCCTGCCGCTCCGTAAAATTTAACTGCTGTGCCATAATGGCTGATTCCTTCGAGCGGAATTTGATGCCGTCTGTATTGCCTGTAGTCAGACAGTTTTTGACCATATTGCGGTCTTTGGACCCACGAAGAATTTCAATGATAAGGTCGATGATATTGCAGGCGCGGATAAGCCCCTCCTGAATCTCGCGTTTCTCCAATTCCTTATTCAGCAAGGTCGTGTATTTTCGCGTTGCAATTTCATACTGGAATGCCACATTCCTTGCAATGATTCCTTTTAATCCCAGGGTTTCCGGCCTGCCGTCCGCTATCGCAATCATGTTTACGCCAAACGTGTCCTCAAGACGTGTTTTTTTGTACAAGAGGTTTTTAAAATTATCTACATCCGTATCTTTCTTCAGCTCTATGACAATGCGGATTCCTTCTTTTGAGGACTGGTTTGATATGTCGACAATTTCCGGCGCTTTTTTCTGTTCGTACAAAAAAGCAACATCCTGTAAAAATTTGCCGATATTTGCACCAATCATGGTATATGGAATCTCCGTAATGACCAGATTCAGCTTTCCGCCCTTTGTTTTTTCTACTTCAACCTTGCCGCGCAGCTTGATTTTGCCGGTACCTGTCTCATATATGGACAACAGCTCATCCTTGTTACAGACAATCCCCCCCGTCGGGAAATCAGGTCCCTTGATATACTTCATCAGTTCGCGTGTGGATATGTCCTCATTCATCATATATGCCTTGGTGGCATCAATGACTTCCCCAAGGTTGTGTGGCGGAATGCTCGTCACCATACCCACCGCAATGCCCTCGGAGCCGTTTACAAGCAGATTGGGAAAACGGCATGGGAGCACACTCGGTTCCTTCTCCGTCTCGTCAAAATTCGGCACGAAATCAACAACGTCTTTGTCAAGGTCTGCAAGGATGGCCTCCTGCGAGATTTTTTGCAGCCTTGCCTCGGTATATCGCATGGCAGCGGCTCCGTCACCCTCGATATTGCCAAAATTGCCATGCCCGTCTATAAGCGGAATCCCTTTTTTAAAATCCTGTGTCAAAACCACAAGCGCATCATAAATAGAACTATCCCCATGCGGATGATATTTACCCATCGTATCACCCACAATACGCGCACTCTTCCGGTAGGGGCGGTCATATCGGATACCCAGCTCGTGCATATCATATAAAGTACGTCTCTGAACCGGTTTGAGTCCGTCCCGCACATCAGGCAGCGCCCGCGCAATGATGACACTCATGGCATAATCAATGAATGACCGCTGCATGGTCTCTGAATATTCGGTTTTTACAATTCTCTCTTCCATTCGTCAATATGCTCCTTGTTTTAATATAGGAACTGTTCAGAAATTACCTGAACCAAGTAATTGTCATGCGTAATTTCTGAACGGCTCCTTATATATCAAGCTCTGCCTCTGTCGCATGCTCATATATAAATGTCCTTCTCGGAAGAACGTCAGTTCCCATCAGCAATTCAGTTATCTCAGATGCCATACGCGCATCTTCTATCTCAATCTGCTTTAAAATCCTGGTCTCCGGATTTAGCGTCGTCTCCCACAGCTGGTCTGCGTCCATTTCGCCAAGTCCTTTGTATCTTTGCAGCGTAAAAGCCCCTTTGTGTGTTTTGCGGTATTTTTCAAGTGCCTTGTCATCATAAAGATATTCTTCTTTCCCCTTTGCAGGCATCACTTTATACAGCGGCGGCATCGCGATGTAGATATGTCCTTCATAAATTAATTCCGGCATAAACCGGTAAAAAAGCGTGAGCAGCAGATTGCTGATATGTGCACCGTCCACGTCGGCATCTGCCATGATTACAATTTTGTCATACCTAAGCTTGGAAATGTCAAAATCGTTGCCGTATCCTTCCGAAAACCCACATCCAAACGCGTTAATCATTGTCTTGATTTCTGCATTTGCCAGAACCTTGTCAATGCTTGCCTTTTCTACATTCAGGATTTTCCCCCGTATTGGAAGAATCGCCTGATAATTTCTGTTCCGCGCGCTCTTTGCGCTTCCGCCGGCAGAATCCCCCTCCACGATAAAAATTTCGCATTTCCCATAATCCTTGGATTCACAGTTTGCCAGCTTGCCGTTGGAGTCAAAGGAAAATTTCTGTTTTGTAAGCATGTTTGTCTTTGCTTTTTCCTCTGTCTTGCGGATTTTTGCCGCTTTCTCGGCACAGGAAATGACACTTTTTAAAACCTCTATATTTCTGTCAAAATAGCGCGGCACTTCGTCCCCTGTCACTTTACTGACGGATTTTGCCGCATCCTGATTGTCGAGTTTTGTCTTGGTCTGCCCTTCAAATCGCGGTGCGGGATGCTTGATGGAAACAACGGCGGTCATCCCGTTTCGCACATCAGCTCCCGTAAAGTTCACGTCCTTTTCTTTTAATATATTGAGTTCCCGCGCATAATTATTGATAATCGTCGTAAACATTGTCTTGAAACCAGTCAGGTGGGTTCCGCCCTCGGCATTATAAATATTATTGCAGAACCCGAGCACATTCTCATGAAATTCGTTCACGTACTGGAATGCGCACTCCACGGTGATGTCCTCGCTGACACCTGTAAAATAGATGATGTCATGCAATGCTTCCTTATTTTTATTTAAATCCTTGACATATCCGATAATTCCCTCGGGTTCGCAGTATGTAATCGTCTCCGGTTCATCCTTGCGGTTATCGGTAAAGATAATCGTAAGCTTCGGGTTGAGGTATGCCGTCTCATGAAGCCGGCTTTTGACATCATCCGACTTAAAACGTGTCTTGTCAAAAATGGACGGGTCGGGCGTAAAATTAATCGTCGTACCTGTCTCGCGTGTCTTGCCAATGACAGGAAGCAGACCATCAACCAGCTCAATAACCGGATTTCCGTATTCATATTTATCCTGATGAATCAGCCCGCCACTTTTTACTGTTACCGTAAGCTGGGTAGACAGCGCATTTACAACGGACGAACCCACGCCATGCAGTCCGCCGCTTGTCTTGTATGCATTATTGTCAAATTTGCCGCCAGCATGAAGCGTTGTAAACACGACACGTTCCGCGCTGACCCCTTTTTCATGCATGCCGACAGGTATGCCTCTGCCATTGTCGGATATCGTTGCCGAACCATCCTTTTCCAGTGTAACGCGGATTTCACTGCACACCCCGGCCAGATGCTCGTCCACAGAATTGTCCACGATTTCATATATCAAATGATTCAGACCCTTTGTCGACACACTTCCGATGTACATGCCCGGCCTTTTCCGAACTGCCTCAAGCCCCTCCAGGACAGTGATGCTCGAGGCGTCGTATACATTGTTATCTGCTTTTGCCATTGAATGAACCATGCCTTTCTTACTAATTAATATTGCATTTCTATATCACAATCAGTTCTTGTATATAGTGCACATGGGACGCATTTGCCCTATAAGAGTATATCACATCTTTTTGAGATTGCAAATACTTTTCAACATTTTTTCAAACATACGTTTTATAAGTGGTCAAAAAACAAAATGACGCCAATTTCTAAAGCGCATTTGAGAAAAGCTTTAAAAACCAGCATCATTTCAAAATAATTTGTTCTAAAAGTGCACAAGTTCCCTGACAAAAGGTTATTTACTGTCATTCATGCAGTCAGGCTATTTGTATGTAGTATTACAATAGTCATAACCACTACGCAGTATGCCTTGTCATGTCAGCCTTATGCTTATCTAAAATTCCATGTACTCTTTCAACCTCATCAAGAACAAGCGCACATTCTTTTCTTATCTCGTTTTTTAAGACACGCTCTGTTTGATTCAGCTGTAATTCCACGTTGTCAACCCTGTCATTTAAGTTTCGGATATCGTTCTTCAAGCCTTGGATATCAGACTTCATATCCTGCATTTCAGTCTTCATATCCTGCATTTCAGCTTTTACATCCCGCATTTCAGTCTTCAAGCCCTGGATGTCAGACTTCATATCCTGCATTTCAGCCCTTACATCCCGCATTTCAGCCTTCAAGCCCTGGATGTCAGACTTCATATCCTGCATTTCAGTCTTCATATCCTGCATTTCAGCCCTTACATCCCGCATTTCGGTCTTCAAGCCTTGGATATCAGACTTCATATCCCGCATTTCAGTCTTCATGTCTTGGATGTCAGTCTTCATATCCTGCATATCAGTCTTTATACCATGCATTTCGGATAATAACAAATCAAGTTTTTCAGTATCAGTCATCTTAATCCTCCATTCTTGCCGTGTGAAAATGAGTTTTCAACCCCATTCCTCATTGTGTCGTAATTGTGTTGTCCGATTCGCAGCTGTAAGGTAAGTATAACACACCTTAGATGCAAAGTCTATTCACAATATTCCAATAACATGGAAATTAAATTTGCAAAGATTTATATACTTTTGGTAAAATTGCCTGTAACAGTTCAGCCCGTATTTTCCTGTTGCTAAATCCCAATATGTATTTTAACTTTAGCGGAGTGTGAACATATTTTCGCACATACTTTTTTGTTATTTTTTAATAAAAAATATGTTTCTCTGCACTAATTTCAATACAACCATTGCAAATGAAAAAATTTTGTATACAATAGTAGTTAGAAATAGACACAAACCTAATAAACATAACGATGTAAACGCTTTCACAGCCATGTCGGAAAATTAAAATTCATCAAAAAATATTAAAAGAAAAGGAAGGATTTATATGATGTATGGATTTGGTACAATGATTGAACAACTGAAAAAGAACCCCAAGACAATTGTCTTCACAGAGGGTACTGACCCACGTATTCTCGAGGCAGCTTCCCGTCTCCTGGCAAGCAGCTTCCTTCATCCGATTCTTGTCGGCAATGAGGATGACGTGCTGGCTGCCGCGGAAGAAGCCGGATATAACATTCGCGGTGCGCAGATTATCGACAGCAACAACTATGAGCGTTTCGATGAAATGGTGGAAAGGTTTTGTGAGCTTAGAAAAAGCAAGGGAATGACGCCGGAAGAGGCAAGAAAAGTTCTTTCACAGCCGAATTATTTCGGAACGATGCTTGTGGAAATGGGTGTTGCGGATTCACTGCTTGGCGGCGCTACATATTCCACGGCTGATACGGTTCGTCCGGCATTACAGATTATCAAGACAAAACCAGGTAACAACATTGTATCATCTTGCTTTATTCTTGTCCGCCCCGGTGCGACAGGTGAAAACGAAGTGCTGGCGATGAGTGACTGCGCGATTAACATCAATCCGACAGAGGATGAGCTTGTTGAAATCTGCGGTGAGACTGTTGAGTGTGCAAAGATCTTTGGCGTTGACCCAAAGGTTGCATTCTTAAGCTACTCGACTCTCGGCTCAGGAAAAGGTCCCGATGTTGAGAAAATGCGGAATGCGGCAATCAAGGCAAAAGCAAAATACCCGACTATTCCGATAGAGGGCGAATTACAGTTTGATGCTGCTGTTTCTCCTCGTGTGGCACGTACAAAGTGTCCAAAATCAGAAGTTGCAGGTCATGCGAATACATTTATCTTCCCAGACCTTAGCTCTGGAAATATGGGTTACAAGATTGCGCAGAGAATGGGTAATTTTGAGGCATATGGTCCTATCCTCCTCGGACTGAACGCTCCGGTCAATGACCTCTCCCGCGGCTGCAACGCAATTGAAGTATACTCTATGGCTATCATTACGGCTGCTTTGGTATAGCAAGCATATCCAGATTTGCTGACATATTTGATTTGAATACCTATATGCAATCGAGCAGGGAAGATGAATCTTCCCTGCTCGATTGCATTGTGAAGCCCCATGCAAAAAGCCTATATTAATTTTTTACAGCATGTCACAGCAAGGGAACCAGGTCCGATGTGGCAGGAGACGCTTAGTGATAATGGGTCTACTGCGACAACAGGATAATCCGGCAGCTGTGCCTGTACTTCGTCCCGAAACGCTTTTGCCGCCTCCTCGTTCTGTGTATGTGCAATTGCCAGGTACATCTGGTTTTCAGGTGAGATGCCGCCAAACCGCTTTTCAATATCGTTCTTAATGGCATTTATCATGATAGATTTTGCCTGATTCACGGTTCTTGCCTTTGCAAATGCGTCAAGCTTTTCACCCTGTATCTGAAGAACCGGCTTTAACCGGAGCAAGGTTCCGAGCGCTGCGGCTGCCGGTGTAATCCGCCCGCCCTTTTTCAGATAGTACAGCGTGTCTATCATAATGTAAATGCTGGAATTGAACTTGTCCTCTTCCAGTATGTCTTTAATCTCACTGCCGATCTTCCCTGCCCTGGCAAGCTCCATGGCATCGAATGCAGACCTTTTCTGCGTGACGGAAATCCGTTGGTTATTTACAACATGTACCTTTCCGTCATAGTCCTGTGACAGCATGGCAGCCGTCTGGCACGAACCGCTAAGGCCGCTTGACATCGGGATATGGACAATCTCATCATATTCCTTTAAAAGTCCGTCCCAAAGCTGCATAATAGATTCAGGCGACGGCTGTGAAGTAGAAATATCTGCATTCTGGGCAAGCTTTTTGTAAAATTCATCCTGACTAAGCGTGATTTCCTCATAGTACGTCTCGCCGTCAATCATAAAAGGCATTGGCAGTACATGAATGCCAAGTTCTTTTGCCTCGCTCTGTGTGATACCACTGTTACTGTCTGTAACAATTGCTATTTTCGACATATTATATAATCTCCCTGTTTTCCATTACTTTTATATATACGCACGACAAATGAAATTTGCTGTGCGCATCACTTCATGCTGAGCTGTTAGTTTTCTGACCATCCGTGCAACATCAACAAACTAAATATCAGATATTTATAAAGTCAACATCAGCGGCAATGTTGTCCTCATAGTGCCTCCAGAAACATTGATTCTCCTCCGAGGGCTTCCCACCGTCAATATAGTCCGAATAAAGCTCCGTGGCACAGCACTGCGCTTCCTGCAATATGCTGGCATCCTGATAGATATCACCCAGTTGGAACTGGAACTGCCCGCTCTGCCGGATGCCAAACAAATCCCCCGGTCCCCGAAGGCGCATATCCTCCGAGGAAATGAAGAAGCCGTCATTGGACTTGTTTAATACCTGAAGCCGTTCCATAGTATCATTCTGACTCGTAGTCGTAATAAATATACAATATGACTGTTCCGTTCCACGCCCCACGCGCCCCCTGAGCTGGTGAAGCTGTGCAAGGCCAAACCGCTCCGCATTTTCGACAAGCATTACAGTGGCATTCGGAACATTGATGCCAACCTCTATTACGGTGGTTGAAACCAGCACGTCAATATGATGCGCAGCAAATTCCTCCATCGTATAGTTTTTTGCTTTTGCGTTCATCTGCCCATGAAGAAACGCAACACGAACCGTATCTGGAAGCGCTTTCCTTAATTTTTCAGCATATTCGATGACATTTTCAAGAACAGGCTGGTCACCCATTATTTCGTCATTTGCCTCGACCATAGGGCAAATCACATATGCCTGTCTGCCATTTGCCACTTCTTTTGCGATAAACTCATAAGCCTTCTTGCGATAATCTGTATTGACAACACAGTTTTTAATGGGAAGTCTGTTTGCCGGAAGCTCATCCATGACAGATATATCCAAATCCCCATATAAAATCAAGGCAAGCGTCCTTGGAATCGGCGTTGCGCTCATGACAAGAATGTGTGGCTGGATTCCCTTCTGGGCAAGCGTTTCACGCTGCTTTACGCCGAATCGGTGCTGTTCGTCCGTAATCACGAGACGCAGGTCATAAAAATCAACATCCCCCTGCAGCAAAGCCTGTGTTCCAACAATGACATTGCAGGTGCCAAGGGCAATACTCTCCTTCGCCCTACGCTTTTCCCTCGCTGTCAGGGCACCTGTCAGAAGGACAGGCTTAAACGGCAGTCCATATTGCTCCATCAATTCCAGTACGGATTCATAATGCTGTTTTGCAAGTACTTCCGTAGGCGCCATAAAGGCAGCCTGATGGTGGTTCATGGTACACAGGAACATGGCTAAAATCGCCACTATCGTCTTGCCAGAGCCGACATCGCCCTGTACAAGTCTGTTCATAAGGCGAGCCGAACACATATCATTTTCTATCTGTGCCCAGACCTTTTTCTGTGCGTTTGTAAGCCGATACGGCAGCCTGTCAATAAAGTCCTGACATGCGTCAATCCGCATCATCGGCGCATCATTGACCTCCTGCACAGTCATATCCTTTAAAACAAGAATCCCTATGATAAAAAACAGAAATTCCTCGAAGACCAGACGTTTTCTGGCACAGACCATATCCTGAAAGCTTTGCGGAAAATGAATCCCATACACCGCTGTTTTCAAATCTGTCAGCCCATATTTCACACGCATCGACTCCGGAATATAGTCATTCTCAAAGTCAAGCCCTTCCAGAGCCAGATGCATTGCTTTCGTGATCGCAGCGATAGAAAGCCCTTTTGTAGCCGGATAAACAGGTGCCAGCCTGTGGACATTCTGCATGAACTCTTTCGCACTGATTATTTTGGGCTGCTCCATTGTCATCCGGTTGTTTTTTAGGATGACACGCCCGCGAAAAATATATTGTTTTCCTGTCTGCAGGCTGTTTTTCATATAAGGCATATTAAAATAAGTGATATCACAGGCGCCGCTTTCATCCTTCACACGTGCAGTCGTAATCGACATATTTTTTCTGATATGGATGGTCTGGGGCGCGCTGATAACCATGGCGTGTATCGCATGTGTCTGATGATTCGCTTTCAGTTCCCCTATCTTTATGATATCGCGCCATTCTTCATAATCCCTCGGGTAATGTGTCACTAGGTCGTTGATTGTATGGATATCCAACTTATGGTACAAGGCGGCAGTCTTATCCCCGATACCGTTCAGGGCTGTTATTGGGTCATCAAAATGCATAGCGCTCTCCTAGCACAAAGAACGCCTGAACCATGGCGTTCTTTGTCTCAATTCAACAATGTTCTTGGTTATTCCGCCGAAACAATATAGGAGTAAATCGGCTGTCCCCCGAATTGCAGCTCCACATCACAGCTGCCAAATTGCGCTTTCACCATATCCGCCAGTTTTTGCGCCTGTTCCTCCTTAATAATATCCCCATAATAGATACTTATCAGTTCATACTCGTCAGACATCATCTCCAAAATCATGTCAAAAGCAACTGTCTGCAAATCTTTTCCCACAGAGAGGATTCCCTTGTCTCCGATTCCCATAAAATCACCCTGATGGATTTCCTTGTCATCTATCATGGTATCCCGTACTGCATAAGTCACCTGGCCGGTAGCAACGCGCTGCACTTCCTCTGTCATAACCGCTTCGTTTTCCTCAATGGAAATATCCGGGACATAGTTAATAATCGCCGTGATGCCCTGCGGAACCGTTTTGGTCGGGATTACAATGATTTTTTTGTCTTTCGTCAGCTGCTTCGCCTGATTTGCAGCCAATATAATATTTTTGTTATTTGGGAAAATGAATATATTGTCCGCATTAATCTTATCAATTGCGTTGAGCATATCCTCCGTGCTTGGATTCATTGTCTGACCGCCCTCGATAATGTAATCGACTCCGAGGGAACGGAATATTTCATTCATGCCTTCGCCGATTGAAACAGCAATAAATCCGGTATCTTTATGTTCGGGTGACGGCACGCTGCTGTCTGTATCAGATGAAGCATTGCTGGGAAGCTCCGGACGCTGCATCTGTTTTTCCATCATATCAGAAACTTTTTCGTCACGTTCAAGACGCATATTTTCAATAATGATAGTGGTAAGTGACCCATACCGCAGTGCTTTCTGCATCGCAAGTCCCGGGTCATTTGTATGCACATGGACTTTTACGATTTCATCATCGGCAACGACAACAATAGAATCACCAATGGATGAAAGATATTCTTTGAAGTCCATTTCCTGTTTGATGTTAAATGTCTTATTCAGCATAATCAGGAACTGAGTGCAGTAGCAGAACTTGATTTCCGCATTCGCCTGTGCCTCGATACTGGATGACATTGTACCTTTTTCTGCCGATACTGTTTTGGGGGCTGTTTCGATGGAAAGGTCAAGCTCCTTGCCAAGGAACGCGTCCAGTCCCCCCTTCAATACTTCCACAAGCCCCTGACCACCCGAATCGACAACGCCCGCCTGCTTTAATACCGGAAGCATGTCAGGTGTCTGCGCCAGGACAACCTCAGCCTCTTTGATGACTTCGCTGATAAATTTCTCCAAATCCCGCTCTCCCGCCATGGCAAGGTCGTTTGCCCTCTTTGCGGCGCCTTTTGCAACGGTGAGGATTGTACCTTCCTTCGGCTTCATGACAGCCTTATAGGCGGTTTCTACTGCCTTGTCACACGCAGAGGCAAGAATCGCCACGTTAATTTCGTCGTATTCCCGGATAACTTTTGCAAATCCCCTGAAAAGCTGTGACAAAATAACGCCGGAGTTTCCGCGCGCACCCCTCAGGGAACCAGACGAGATGGCTTTTGCAAGGGATGCCATGTCAGGGTTTTCAATAGCGGCAACCTCCTTTGCCGCAGACATAATCGTCATTGACATATTGGTACCGGTATCACCATCCGGAACAGGGAAAACATTCAGTTCATTGATCCATTCTTTTTTATGCTCCAAATTTTTCGCTCCGGCAAGAAACATCTTTGAAAGCATTTTAGCGTCGATTACATTTAATCCCACTTCAGAAATCCTCCTTAATCAATTACTCGAACGCCTTCAACAAAGATGTTGATTTTTTCGATTTCGAGACCTGTGAAATTTTCAACCTTGTACTTTACATTGTTAATCAGATTGTCACATACTGTAATAATGCTTACACCATAGGCAACAATGACATGAAAATCAAGAATCAATTTATTATTAACAATATTTACTGATATTCCGTGTGTGATACTCTCTTTCATGAGCAGCTTTACCAAGCCGTCCTTTACGTTTACTGAGGCCATGCCGACGATGCCAAAGCACTCAACAGCGACACTCCCGGCATATTGGGCGATAACCTCAGGATCAATATAGATATTACCCATGTGGGTATTCATAGATCCTTTCATAGAAATCCTCCTTTTGTTTTTATGATAAAAAACACTAATCGCTATTATTATAACCGTTTTTAGGAAAAAAGGAAACACATATTTTTACAGAATTTCCATAGATTATAAAAAAAATATTTTTTTTATCAAAAACAGCTTGCCAAATGTTTTATTATTTGATAATATATTACTGTTGTGAGTCAGATGACTTAGTTTAGTCGAGGAGGTGCTAACGATGGCAAAGTGTGATATTTGTGGCAAGGGCGTTCATTTCGGTAATAACGTAAGCCATTCTCATAGAAGATCCAATGCAATTTGGAATTCAAATGTAAAAAGAGTGAAATGCAAAGTAAACGGAGCTGCTAAGAGAATGCATGTATGTACAAGATGCTTACGTTCAGGAGCTGTTGAAAGGGCATAATGAAATTTAACCATAAAAAAGGAAGCGTATGTTATGCTTCTTTTTTTATGCCTTATTACAGACAAAAAGCCAGTACTACACTAGCTTTCGTAGTACCGGCTTCTGAGACTCTCATACTCTGTCTGAATCAGCAGCAGTGTTTTTGTATCGCCGCATTTATTGTCGGGATGAAAGATTTTCAGCAATTCCTTATATCGCTTCCTCAGCGAAAGCTCGCTGTCAACCCCGCGGAAAAAATTCGTACCGTCATAAGCCCCTGATTCATACTGCTGATGCACGGGCTTTCCTGACATTTTCTGTCGTCTGTACTTACTCTTTTCATGCTCAAAATTCAGGCGTTCACATTCCAGCGCCTTTCTGTCAACTGCAAGCTGCTGATATGCATCCTCAATAATCTTCTGTTTTTTTGCGATAAATACTTCATTGTCATCGAAACGCTTTTTAATTGACTTTTCACGTATGTCCAGTGCATTCTTTTCCCGGTCCAGCTTTCTCTTTAAATCCTGTAGTTCACGATTAAACTCCTGAAGTTCATCCCTTTTCGCCTGAATTCTGACCTGCTCCTGAAACATCCAGACTTTCATCTTTTTGATATCATCCGGCGTTTCAGACCTCATGAGCTCCTCAAGCTCCTCATCAAAATCCAACATATAACTCCTCCATTCCTGCACAATACCCATGCCAAAAACATCCCCATCCGTTTTTCGCATGTTTCTCCCTTATATAACTCCCTTTTATTTGCAACTGAATAGATAATAACCTGAAATCACAAAAATTGCAATAAGAATTAATCCCATCCATGTATTTCCTATCACCAACATAAAGAGCATGCCGACTGCAATCCAAAATAACGTATAACCTATAAGCTTGCACATAGTCCTATACCCCGGCATATCGTTATTAATAATATGCAAAAATTGTGATCTTTATTTATTCCTTTTCCGGAAATGCTGTACTGATTGCCTCGTCATCACTTGGCATATCGTCATTCCTGGGTTTAAAACGGTCAATCAAATCCGGAACCATATCTATAATTTTGTTGACTGTATCCTGGTTCTTGATATTGACAAGCCGTACCTGTCCGTTTTTGATAACCAGCACGGCACTTGGTGACATCTTTCCCGTCATGCCGCCTGCACCACCATTTTTCTTCTCCTGGGATGATGCACCGGCACCAACACCAAACGTAACATCAACCAGAGGAATAATCGTTGTATCTCCTGCCTGTGTGGGTTGTCCAACCACTGTCTTAGAGGAGAGAAAGCTCTCCATTCCCTGCATCATGGAATTTACTACTTCATTAAAACTGTTATCTGACATGATAAACCTCCAAATCAAATTTTATTCCGTTTTAAGTGTTTTATCAAAAGTTTGATATTTTTATCAAAAAACAGGATACAAGCCACTTTTACAAAAACATAAACACTCATGCAGCCCTTCAGGGAGAACGCTCCCTCGATGACGGATCTGTCGAATTCGGGCTGTATATCGATATTTCCCTGATGGAGGGGGTAAAACATTCCCCATACAGCAAGTACCTCTCCCATCACTGCCGGGTCTTCAAATCCGAGATGAAGATTTATCCTGAATTTTTTTGGCAATATCTTTTTAAAAACCCACCCCAGCTGTTTCCTGCACACGGAAAGCGCCTGCTTGGTGCTGTCAAGCTGCAATAATTCAAGGTAATACTTTATGTTATCTTTTATCCTGACTATTGTACCATATATTTTCTGAAATGTGAATGTTATATTTTTGAAAAAATTTACAAAATTTATAAAAATAATCTTAATTTTACCAAAAATATGCCGCTTATCCGTTTCTTTGTCAGAAACAAATTCAGTCTCGTCAATATTGGCAGAAAAGTTTTGCCCTTTGCAAATATCATTTTCCGGAAAGACACCCTCTGGTATCTCCTGTTCATTTTCAGCTTCCTGTATCTCTTCATAAGATGCCGCCTGTATTTCGCCAGCACCCTTTGATTTATTTTTTGTGGATTTTCCTTTTTTATTCTTAATTTTTTTACCTGCTGTTTTCAAATTATCATACGCAGTAATACCAAATAACTTTAAGCGCATATGAAACGCCTGTCCGATACTGTATTCGGCTTTAAAAGATGCCATGTGCATAAGCCATGTTACGCGTATGTCTGCTGTACAGCCATTGTTATGGCAGTCTCCCTTGGCACGATATCTCACAGGTACAAACAGGACAAGCAGCAACAGCAATAATAACAGCCCGAGGATGACAAGCATTGCAATCCCTATTATTTTTAACACAGTCAGTAATATAGACACCATGAGTTCCCCTTATTTTTATTGTGGCAGCGCCACTCTGATATTTTCCGGCAATATGCAGGATTCAGCCCTGCCGGCCGGATTCGCTTCTGCTGCCCTGCCATTTGAAAAAAGATTTTACATCATATCCCCCGGTGGCGTGAAGGACATCCTCAAGAATGGATATAACCAGCTCAACTGCTTCGCCGTACCCGCTCGCAATGCCAACAATATACGGCACATTCTTTTTTTTCTTATAATATTTCTGTTTCAGCATTCCACTGTGATATATTTCGAGCAAATCGTCATTGTTGGCAAGCGCAATAATGTAAATGAAAGGCTGCGGACGGCCGGTGCGCAGCTTCCACAATATTTTTCTGCGTTTTTTATCCAATGACGGACTCATATATAATTTCCTGCAAAAGCGCATAGTTTTCCAGCTCCTAAATGTTAGATTGTATAATCATCAATTATTTTAACATAACATTGAAAATATTACAAACTGAAATCACCAGGCATCTATGACCACCGTAACAGTTCAGCCTTCGGCTTCCTGTTACAGGCATCAAGCCATGCAAAACCACTTCGTTGGTGTCAAAGCCACGTTCCGTGGCTTGATGCATCTCAGCCACTACGCATTCTTACGTGGCTTGTAAAGCCATAATTTGCAGCACAGTGCAAAGTCCTGGGCTGCACTGTTACGGACCACCTTACACCCTGATAGAAAAGGAAGGTCAAAGACTGACCTTCCTTTCACTGACGCGGTTTTATCCATTGTTTATTTTTTCGGAGATTAAGGTACTCTTCATAAGCCTGCTCCAACATTTGTTTCTCATTCGAGAATTTGAGCAGATGATATGCCTCATGATATTTATAATATCCTGAATCAACAAAAAATTCTTCACGCTGTGGCTTGCTATAGTAACTATCTGCCATCATCAAATACCAATGGACTTCTTTCTCCACAATATCCTGAGGTACATTAAAGGTATATTCACTTTTCCCAATATATTTCATGACAGTCGCCTTGACGCCTGATTCTTCAAAGACCTCACGCAGGGCAGTCTCTACATGTTTTTCCCCGCTTTCGACAGTACCCTTTGGAAGAACCCAGCCCTCATACCTGTTTTTGAAATTTTTGTATAAAAGTAATATTTTCCCCCTGAAAATGACTACGCCCCCACAGCTCGTAGCTTGAATCATGGTGTCCCCTCCCATATGGTGCGTAATATCCTATAGTATGCTTTCGATAATACTGATTATCTGGCTTGTTTCATATGGCTTTGTAACGAAATCCGCAGCGCCAAGCTTAATCGCATCAAGCATTTTCTTCTTCTGTCCAGACGCTGTTACCATTATTACCTTCGCCTCTTCATCGTATTCCTTTATTTTGACAAGTGTTTCCAGTCCGTCCATTACCGGCATGGTAATGTCAAGTGTCACAAAATCCGGGTTCAGCTCACAATATTTATCGTACCCCTCCTGACCATTTTCTGCCTCGGCTATCACCTCATAACCATTTTGGACGAGAATACTACGAAGCATATATCTGGATGTTTTGGAATCATCAACTATCATAACAGTACTCATATTTTAATCTCCTTATATCAATCCTTTTTAATCCTTATAAGCATACTGTATTTTGTTACTCGTATACCTCTAAGACTGCCCTGAAACTGCTGCCATTGGCATGGATTGGAATGACATACAATTTCTCATTGCTGATAAATGGTCCATCCAGCGCATATTCGGGCGCATTCATGTCAACAGACACATCATCATAGCTCAGATTGGTGGCAAACAGTCCGTTTATGCAGTTGATAAACTCACCGACATTGTCCAGGGCATCTTCATTGACTGCTTCATATGTATCTCCGGTAAAATAATTCGCAATGGCAAGCAGGCCGTTGCCTGGTGCACTTATGTATACCCGAATGTGCAGGTCGCCGGCAATTGTCTGGCAGGCATATTTGTCAAGCTGAAGGGAATGGGCTGTATATGCCTTGTCCAAATACGCATCACAGTCAATCAGACGACGTATGGTCCGAATCATTGTCAGCACAAATTCCTTCAGACGGTTTGCCTTTAAAGGAACAAAGATATTGACACACTGTTCAAGGTCATCATGGATCAGTGAACTAAGCTGCGCATCACTAAATTCCCCATTTTGCTGGAACTCATCCAAAAGAGGGTTAATCTGCTCCATGCCAAGCACGTTTGCATTCAAAAGCTCCTGGACAAATTTCATAAATGCATTGGACTGATATGTCAATATCTCGTCCAATTTCTCATCTGTAAGATATCCGGCATCAATCGCCGTCTCACCAAAACGCTCAGCGCTTTTATCTATTTGTTTTAAAAGTTCCTGTGCCGTCGCCGATGAAATAACTTTATTGATAACTGCGATTGTTTCTACTTCAGCCTTTAAATCTTTCGGGACAGGGAGCAAATCATCCAGCTGCTCCTGTTTTAACAGCTGTTTTTCCACCAAATAATTACCGAATAAGCGATTAAGCATTTTTCGACCTCCTTCTGTGTTGAAGTAAGTAATTTGACAATGCACAAATTACACCTAATAATAATATACACCTTTTTACAAAAAAATACAAAGAAATCTTATATTTTTTATATAAAAATAAATAATTTATGAATTTTCGCCGTAATATTGATCCAGTATTCTTCTTGCCACCGGCACGGCATACTCTCCGCCCGAACCAGCGCCTTCCATAATTACCGTAATCTGAAGCGGATTTTCCGTGTCATATGTGTAACCTGTAAACCATGCATGTGAATCGGAGGATGAATTATATTCTGCGGAGCCTGTTTTTCCGGCAGCACTGTATGATGAACTATTGAGGCGGGTACCTGTCCCCTCGCCCACCACGGATGACATCATGTCCTGCAAAATATCGGCTTCCTCACCTGTAATGAGCTGCCCCAATGATACCGGTGCATAATTCTTGATGACATCCCCATCCGCATTTTCGACCCGCTCAATCATATAAGGCGCCATCATTTCCCCATGGTTGGCTATCATGGCTGTAATCATTGCAAGCTGAATCGGGGTCATCTGAGTCTCCCCCTGCCCGATGGCAGTCTGAATCATGGCATTGTCATACTCCTGTATTTTATCAGAAATGCGGCTCGTTTTAACAGGGAAGTCTACAGGGAGTTCCCTGTTAAAGTATAAAGTCCGTAACGTTTCCGCAAATTTTCCCCTGTCGATGGACATGCCAATATTTGCAAATGAGGCATTGCAGGATTTTGCAAAAGCTTTTTTTAAGTCGACATTTCCGTGATGTATTCCATGAAAACATTGAATCGAATTATCGCCGTTTGTATACCTGCCATTGCATTGAAACTGATAATCCTGGAAGCTTTCCGGATTTTCTTTTATATATTCCAGCGCGGTAAGGATTTTAAAGGTCGAGCCTGGCGGGTATAAACCTTGTGTAGCCCTGTTGAGCAGGACAGAGCTTGTGTCGTCGGCGACAATGCTGTCCCAGATATCACTGATTGCATTGGGGTCAAAGTCAGGCTTCGACACCATGGCAAGAATTTTTCCGGAGGATGGTTCCGTGACAATAACGGTTCCATCATATATGCCAAGTGCATCATACACAATCTTCTGAAGGTCTGCGTCAAAGGTTGTTACGACCGTATTGCCCATGTGCTTTTTGTCTGCAAGGTCATTGGCAAGCTTGTTGTCCAGGGATATGTTGGATGAAACCAGATACATATTTGCACTCTGTTCAACCCCCATCCTTCCATGGGAAGCATAGCCTATGGCGTGGGAAAAAACATTGCCAAACGGATAAAACCGTTCTTCCGTGTCAGCCAGTGTGGTCGCAAGCACCTGTCCGTCCGCAGACAGGATATCTCCGCGTATTGTACGTTCCGCAATGATATCCTGCCGCTTTACATTGTAGGAATTGTTAATGACCTGCGAGCTGTCATAGTGGACAAAGTGGATAAGATACCCACTGATGGCGGCAAATAACACAACAAATACGCCTGCGATAACATTCATATGAAGCTTCGGGATGTGCTCAAGTGCATAACGATAATAGACATTGCCGCAGTCACCGTCTCCATATGCGGCATCATTCTCATCATATGCATTTTCACTATACAAATCGTTGTTGATATAAAATCCCTGGATAACCGAAAACATAATCAGGGATGCAAGCACCGAGCTTCCGCCGTAGCTAATCAGCGGCAGCGTCACCCCCGTAAGCGGTATGAACTTACTATTTCCCCCTATGGTCAGGAAAAGCTGTACAATATAAATGATTCCAAGCCCGAATGATGCATATTTCATAAAAGAATCATTGCAGGAATGTGCCACGCGGACAATTTCCAGAAACAAATTGACACAGACCGCAATCAGGCAAATGCCAAATATCACGCCAAATTCTTCACAGATTGCCGAAAAAATGAAATCCTGTTCAACGTAGGGAATGGAGCCCGGGGTACCCGCATCAATCCCCATGCCAAACCAGCCGCCCGTTCCGATGCCAAACAAAGACTGGGCAATCTGATAGCCGGTGGCATTGATATCATTCCACGGATTCAGCCATGCCGCAACGCGCACACGCACATGGGCAAACATAAAATAAGAAGCATATGCCGCCGCTGCCCCGCCCGCCAGTCCCAGTATCAGGTACTTTAGTTTGTGTGTGGCAATATATAAAAGTATGATATATGTGACAAAATAAATAAGGGCGCTGCCCAAATCCTTTGATGAGACCAGAAACAGTACATGGACTGCCGCCAATACTGCCGAAAGCAGGATATGGCTGAACTTTTCCGCCCTTGCGAGGCATGCCGCGATAAACAGCACATATAGTATTTTGACGAACTCAGACGGCTGGAACGATATTCCCATAATGGAAAATGACAGCTTTGAGCCATTTGTGATGCTGCCGCTTATCAGCACCGCCCCAAGTATCAGTATCCCTGCCGCCGCAAAAATCAGATAACAGTTCTTCAGCATCCTGACATATTTCATAAATGCAGGTATCACGAGCGCGACAACAAGCGAGACAGCTATGATTGTAAACTGACGGATGGAGCGCGTAATCGACAGCCTGGTCAATATTACAAAGCTTATGGACAAAAGAAGTGCAATGTGATTCTGTATGAGCCGGTCTGCCCTTGGATAAATGACGCGCATCAGCACCAGGAACGCAAACACTGTTATCACCTGAAACAGGGGCAGGAAAAGATATGTAAAGTCCCTCCTTGAGGATAACAGAACCAGACTTCCTGTCATATGATTGATAAAAATCATAAGGTACTGGAAAACAAATACAAAATTTCTCCGTTCCCTGTCGTCACGCCCCAGAACAATATAGCTGATTACTGTATACAACAAAATATTGACTGCCAGAATATATTTTGATAATTCAATTACTGCCTTAAGCATTCCAATAACCATGCCTTTCCTGAGCTATTCCACTCCACGTCTGTAATGTCCATTCGTAAATTCCTTCAGCGGAAAACCATGCACCATATCCGGTCTCCCGTCCTCAATAAGTCCCAGATAAAATGCTATGACTGCCTTTGTCTGTTCCTTGTCTTCAATGGAGAAATCAAGCCGGAGCACATTATAATTTTTCTCCAGAATGCTTTCAAGCTGCCCATGAAGCGACAGCGGAACCGTATTATAAAGCGTATTATAACAATGGATGCAGTTCTGCCTGACAGCGAACACATTTTTATACCGGTCTGTCAAACGATATATATTATTTTCATTTTCCTTATCATTTATACAATGATCCAATGTCTTTCTCACACAGTTTGCCGTGTACATCAGCGGCAGGAATCCATACAGCACAAACTGGGTACCGCAGTCTGCCCGCAGCATCCCCAGCTCCTTCCTGTTGAGCTCAACAGGAAGCGTTACCCCGTCAAGCCGCCGAGACAAAAAGTCCAGTGCGGCATTGTTCCATGCATAGATGGTGTAATCAGAATATACTGCTCCCGTATATCCAATCTCAGTCAGCCATTCCAGTTCCTCAAGGTTCCTTGCCAGGACACCGGAAAAACGACCATTTTTCAAAAGCCTTTCATATATGGGCAGATATTTCCGGCTTCTTTTTCTGAATATATGGGGCATCACAAGAATATATTCTTTTTCCGGCAGCAGCAGCCTGTCAGACGCATCTCCTGACACAAAAATATCCGCATTGACATATATCTGCCGAATTTCAGGAAAATCGTTTGCTGCCAGGAGCTGTTCGACCGTTGTGGTCAATATGCACAGGACGTTGACCTTCGTAGTCAGGTCGGCTGTTTTTGTTCGCGCGGCTTCTTGAATATCATGTTTCCCGGATACTGGCATTTCGTCCGGGCGGCATAGTTCATCCGCAAGCCTTGCACACGCCGTCCGGCGCAATTCATTCAGCGCCTTTATGGGCATAAACGAGTCATGGTCGGTATCGATGGTCAGGTCGGACAGTTCAAAACAGGTATCTCCCATCTTATTGAGCCGTTTTGTAATTTCGCTTTCGTCAAGGGGTCTGTTCTGGGCGCGATTCACCAGCTCCCCCGTCACAGTCACAGTCGCGCCATCACAGGAAAGCGTCAGCAGGGCATGTTCCCCTGCATGTATATACACATACCCTGTCACTGGCAGTACGATGTTTTTGGCAATATACTGTTCCTGAATCGTTTTGAGAACCTCCTGCGAACTCCCTGCGTACCCTGGTTCCCTGAGTGTCACCATGGACTTATCATTGTGTTTCTGATAATATCCGGTACAGATATCTGAACGTATATACAGTTCCCGCATCAGCTGCTCGTCCTTTGCAGCGACCTTATATGGCTTATCAGGATGTTCCAGATAACGGTCAATATATTTGCGGTACATTGCGGTGACGCCGGCGACATATTCGGGACTTTTCATGCGTCCTTCAATCTTAAAGGAATCAATCCCTGCATCAATCAGCTCCGGCAAAACGGACAGGGTATACATGTCCTTAAGGCTGAGCGGATATAACGTCCTGCCATTATCTGTAGTATAAGGCAGGCGGCATGGTCCGGCACAGCGTCCGCGATTACCGCTCCGCCCGCCCAGTATGGAACTAAACAGGCACTGTCCGGAATACGCGTAACACATGGCACCATGGACAAAGCATTCTACCTCAATATTTGTCCTGTCCTTAATCTCCTTTATTTCATCTAGCGACAGCTCCCTTGCCGGAACAATCCGGCATACACCGAGCTTCTTCATGTATGCCGCCCCATAAATACCAGTGATGGTCATCTGGGTGCTGGCATGGAGCGCAAGGCCTGGAAAGTGGCTGCGCAGGCATTCCAGAACGCCGATATCCTGCACAATTACGCCGTCCAGCCCTGCCTGGTATAAGGGCTGGATATAGGGCACAAGATTTGCAAGTTCATTTTCTTTTACAAGTGTATTCACCGTCAGATATATTTTTCGTCGAAACATATGTGCAATACGCAGTGCATCCAAAATTTCCGCGGTAGAGAAGTTGCCTGCATATGCCCGGGCACCGTATTGTTCCCCGCCGAGGTAGACTGCGTCGGCGCCTGCGTTGACCGCAGCCCGAAAACAGGAAAAATTACCTGCCGGCGCCAGTAATTCAACTTTTTGTTTCCTCATAAATCCTCCAGCCCCACAATAATATGAGCAATCAAGGCAGTCAGTGCCTGATTGCTCAGCTTTCGTACATCAGGGAACTCATCCGCCCTGCTCGTTTTTCTGGTATTCTTTAAGTTCTGTCTCAAGACGGACAATCTGTTTCGAATTTTCGTTTATCGTCTCATTTGCCTCTTTGAGGGATTTTGACGTATTGTCAAGCTTTATCTGTGTCGCAATCAGCTCATGCTTTAAGTCATACAGTTCATTTTCTTTTGCTTTCAGATCCTGCTCAAGAAGCTCAATCTGTTTTTTCGCCTTAAAAAAATCATCCGCAATGTTCAGCTGGATAAGCATATTCTGTTTATCGGCAGACTGTCTCTTGAAGCTGTCCATCTTGGTATATTCATTGACCTTGTTGTTGATGTATGATGCCACTTTCTGCAAATACTCAGCGCTTTCGTTTCCGCTGACAGTCAGCACCTTTCCTCCAATAATCACTTCTGTATCTGTTTTGGCAGACATATTCGTGCCCCCTTCTCAATCGGTAACTGCCCGGCAAGTTGTATTACAGGACAGCATGTTTACTCGTACACTTTATCTTATATTATATCAGACTACCCCGGCATTTCAAGTCCCAAATGACGATATGTGAGTTCCGACACGACCCTTCCGCGCTGTGTACGTACAATAAACCCGTTTTTTATCAGGTAAGGTTCATACACATCCTCGACAGTGCCGCTGTCCTCCCCGATTGTGGCAGATAACGTCTCAATCCCCACAGGCCCTCCGTTAAATTTTTCAATCATGGTCAAAAGAATCATCCGGTCTGTCTGGTCAAGCCCGCGCTTGTCCACATCAAGCATATCCAGTGCGGTATTGGCAACCTCGAGCGTTATCTCACCATCATACTTTACCTGTGCAAAATCCCGCACCCTTTTTAGTATGCGGTTTGCAAGCCTTGGGGTTCCACGGCTCCTTCTCGCAAGTTCCATCGCCCCCTGGTCGTCAATCTGCACATTTAAAATACGTGCCGAATGCTGGATAATCAGCTTCAGCTCATCGACAGAGTAAAACTCAAGGTGCTGTATGACCCCAAATCTGTCCCGGAGCGGGGCGGACAGAAGCCCTGCACGTGTGGTCGCCCCTATCAGCGTAAATTTTGGCAGGTCAAGCCTGATTGATTTTGCAGTGGTGCCTTTTCCAATCATGACATCAATCGCGAAATCTTCCATGGCAGGATAAAGTACCTCCTCCACCTGTCTGTTGAGACGGTGAATCTCATCCACAAACAAAATATCCCCCTCCTGAAGTCCGTTCAGGACAGCTGCCATGTCCCCCGGCCTTTCAATTGCAGGCCCGCTTGTCACTTTGATATGTACACCCATCTCATTTGCAATAATGCCCGCAAGGGTTGTTTTTCCAAGCCCCGGAGGCCCATAAAACAGAACATGGTCAAGTGAATCATTCCTCTGCTTTGCGGCTTCTATATAAATATGCATGATTTCCTTTATCTTTTTTTGACCGATATAGTCTTTCAAATACTGCGGGCGCAGGCTTCCTTCCAGCTTCACGTCCTCATCCAAAAGCTTTGTCTCAATTACCCTGGCTGCCATAATGTCCCCCTGAAACTATCTGCTGATTCCTTTAAGCGCCTGCTTCAGCACTGCACCGGAATCCATTCCCTCTGTAACTGTCACCTGGCTGACCGCCTTCAGCGCCTCGGCGGGAGAATACCCCAGTGCCACCAGCGCTTCCAGTGCTTCATTTTTTGCCCCGGAATCCGGTGCACCGTCATTAAGATTCCTGTCCGGAGAGACGGATGCTGCTATCTGAATCTTATCCTTCAGGTCAAGAATAATCCGTTCTGCCGACTTGCCGCCGATTCCGGGAGCCTTGGAAATCGCCTTGACATCTCCGGAAAGAATGGCAAAACGAAGTTCATCCGCACTCATCACAGACAATATCCCCAAAGCCCCCTTTGGTCCGATTCCATTTACTGTAATGAGCTTTTTGTAAATTTCCAGGTCATCCTTTGTGAGAAAGCCAAACAAAAGAAATGCATCCTCCCGCACGCTGGTATAGGTATATATTTTTACCTCGGAACCGATTTTTGGCAGACGCTGTGCCACACTGAGAGGGATTCTGATATTGTAACCGATATTGTTGCATTCCAGCACCAGATTGTCAGCCTCTAAATCCGTTATTATCCCCTTGATATATGCATACATGTCCTGTCCCTCCGTCGGCATTCGTGATTTCAATTCAATTATAACATATTTGAATCCAAAAAGGAAGAAAAAGAAAACATATGTTTCTACTTTCTTCCTTTCCGGGGTTACTGCTCACTCTGTCCCAGTAACAAGTAAAAATCCATCCAAACTCTGCTTCAATGAATTTCTGTATTTAAATTAGTTATTAATGAATTTATCTTCTTCATTGTTCCAGCTGTAAAGCTTACGGATTTCCTCTCCAACCTTCTCAGAAGGATGCTCTGCTGCAAGCTTTCTCATCGCCTTGAAATGAACCTGGCGTCCTGCCGGTGACATATCCAACAGGAATTCCTTAGCAAAGGAGCCATCCTGAATGTCAGAAAGAATCTTCTTCATTGTCTTCTTTGTTTCCTCTGTGATAAGCTTGGGTCCTGTTATGTAATCGCCATATTCAGCCGTATTGGAAATGGAATATCTCATCCCTGCAAAACCTGACTGATAGATTAAGTCAACAATCAGTTTCATTTCGTGGATACACTCAAAGTATGCATTTCTCGGGTCATATCCTGCCTCGACGAGCGTCTCGAACCCTGCCTGCATCAATGCGCATACGCCGCCGCAAAGTACAGCCTGCTCACCAAACAGGTCTGTCTCTGTCTCTGTCCGGAATGTTGTCTCAAGGACACCTGCCCTTGCCCCGCCGATTGCAAGTGCGTAAGCCAGCGCCAGGTCAAGCGCCTTTCCCGTGGCATTCTGTTCTACGGCTACCAGACAGGGAACACCTTTTCCAGCCTGATACTCGGAACGTACCGTATGTCCGGGTCCCTTGGGTGCTATCATAGTAACATCAACGTCCGCAGGAGGCTTGATGCATCCAAAATGAATGTTGAAGCCATGGGCAAACATCAGCATGTTTCCTGCTTCGAGATTCGGCTCGATATCCTTCTTGTACATATCAGCCTGCAGCTCATCATTGATGAGAATCATGATGATGTCTGCCTTCTTAGCTGCCTCTGCCGCTGTATAAACCTCAAATCCCTGCTTAACAGCCTTGTCCCATGACTTGCTGCCTTCATAGAGACCGATAATCACATTGCATCCGGACTCCTTTGCATTCAACGCATGGGCATGTCCCTGGCTGCCGTAACCAATCACTGCAATCGTCTTACCCTCTAACAGGGAAAGGTTACAATCCTCCTGGTAATAAATCTTTGCTTCTGACATTTTTATAATCCTCCTTATTTTGCGGAGCAAAATGCGAGCTGCTCGGATGAGCAGAGGATTTTCCTCCAATATATGTTTATTTTATAAACTGTAACTATATCGTTTCATAGTTGCATTTTATATAAGCTGTTTTACGCACGTATCTACTCAAGACAGATTACATCCTCTGTGCCGCGTCCCAGTCCCGCAATTCCGGTCCTGGCAATTTCAAGGATTTCATAATCCTTGAGAAGGCTGATAAACGCCTCTATTTTTGACTGGTTGCCCGTAAGCTCGACAATAAGGCTGTCGACATTGACATCTATAATCTTTGCCCTGAAAATATCAGCAACCGCAATAATGCCCTGCCGCTTTTCCGGTGTCGATTTCACTTTTATCAGGCAGAGCTCCCGGTATACGCTTTTGTCCGGTTTTAATTCATGGATATCCCTGACATCCACAAGCTTTGCCACCTGTTTCTCTATCTGGTCAAGCACTTCCTCATCCCCGGACGCCACAATCGTTATGCGGGTGAAGCGGGAATCTGCCGTGACGCCTGCCGTGATACTCTCAATATTGTAGCCGCGCCTTGAAAATAAACCTGATATACGGCTCAGGACACCAGTATTATTATCAACTAAAAGCTGGAATACTCGATTTTGCATAATAATCCTCCATGTTCCTTTCTTATCCTGCGAATTTGTGCCGCCTTTGGCGGCTCAAACAGATATACTCACGACAGCCGCAGCCACGAAGTGGCATATTTCCTTATGCGGCTGTGCGCATCACATTATACTGAGCGGTCAGTCTTTTCGACCGCCAGTATAACTGCCTTGAATACACAAAGATTATTTTAACAAGCTTTATGTTAATTGTCAACACATTTGGGCAAAGCCAGCGTTCCTGTCCGCGCAACCTCAACGATGCTGATGGACTTGAGCATGTCGAGCATTACCTTGATGCGCTCCGGCATGTCACATATCTGTATAATCATGTTATTGTTTGACATGTCCACGATATCGGCTTTCATTATCTCACATATTTCCATGATGTCCCGCCGGGTATTGCGGTTATATTTCACCTTAATCAGCATAAGCTCGCGGCTGATACTGTCCTTTTCATCAAAGGTCTTTACCTTGATGACATCAAGCTTTTTGTTGAGCTGTTTTTCAATCTGCTCGATTGTCCTTTGATTTCCGGAACTTACAATCGTCATGCAGGATACTTTGGAATCGTCCGTTTCTCCCACTGCAAGGCTGTCAATGTTAAAACATCTCCTTGAGAACAAACCTGAGACCTTGCAAAGTACACCGGATCTGTTTTCTACTAAAACGGAATATATTTTTTTCATACTAACGCTCCATTCTTACTTTACTAAATCCATAGGGTCTACGAGGCATTCCATCAGCATTGTGTTGTCTTCAGCCAGAAACTCTTTTATCTTATCCTGCGCATGTGACATGTCTGCAACACGGATAAACGGTATGCCATATGCGGCAGCAAGCTTTTCCAAATCAGGCGTGCCGTCCTTGATATCGACAACCGAATAGTTGTCCTTGTACGTATAATGCTGGAATTCACGCACCATGCCAAGGTAATTATTTTTGATGACAATTATTTTTACCGGAATACGATGCTGCATAATGGTTGCCAGCTCCATCATGGACATCTGGAACGAACCGTCGCCGCACACTGCAATGACCTGCCTGTCCATGTCACCGCGCTTTGCGCCCATGGCTGCCGGAATGGAATAGCCCATGGTGCCCATGCCGCCCGACGTGAGGAACCGCCCTCCCTTTACAATATGATAATTGCAGCTCCATATCTGGTTCTGACCGACATCGGCAACGTATACCGCATCCTCCTTCATCTCATTGGAAAGCATTGTGATAAATGCCGCAGGGTCAACGTAACCGGGGTTCGGATTGCGCTTCTGAATCATTGTGTCACGGTACCCTTCCAGCGTGCGAATCCAGTCCTCATGTTCACACTCAAATTCCTCTTTGGCAAAGTCCTCAAAAATATGCATGGCATCACCGACAAGCGGTATCGATGGATCCACATTTTTTCCGATTTCCGCAGGGTCAACATCAATATGCACCAGCGTTTTGTTGGTCATAATCAAGTCTGGCTGGGCAATCGCCCTGTCTGCCACCCGCACGCCCACCATCACCAGGAGGTCTGACTCATTCATCGCCCTGTTGGCATATGCCTTTCCGTTATTTCCTACCATGCCAAAATACATGGGATCCTCTGTCGGCATGACGCCAATCCCCATCATTGTGGATACCACGGGAATTCTGTGTTTATGTGCAAATTCACGCAGCCCGGAAACCGCATCGCTCAGATGTACGCCCCCGCCTGCACAGATAATGGGCTTTTTGGCTTTTTGCAGTTCCTTGATAACCTTTTTTATCTGGACGGAATGCCCTTTTATCGTAGGCTTGTATGCACGGATATTCACTTCGTCAGGGTATTTGAAGTTCTTGACAGCCGCGTTCTGTATGTCAATTGGAACGTCAATTAACACGGGCCCCTTTCTCCCTGAATTTGCTATGTAAAAAGCTTCCTTGAAAATGCGCGGAATATCCTCGGCATCTTTGACAAGGTAGCTGTACTTGACAAAGGATTCGACAGCGCCTGTGATATCTGCCTCCTGGAACACATCGCTTCCCAGCTGCTCGCTTTTGACCTGTCCGGTAATGCATACCATAGGAATACTGTCTGCAAAAGCTGTCGCGATGCCTGTTATCAAATTGGTGGCACCTGGTCCGCTCGTAACAGCGCATACCCCGACCTTACCGGTGACTCGGGCTTCTCCGCTTGCTGCGTGTGCAGCATTTTGTTCTGTCCTAACTAATATTGTCCTGATTTCTGAATCGAGAATGCTGTTGTAAAAGGGACAGATTGCCACTCCGGGATAACCGTATACCGTCGTAACACCCTCATTCTCGAGACACTTTATCATTGCGTCCGCGCCAATCATGATATTCACTCTTATCCTTTCAAATAAAATTTGTTTTGCATTTTTATGAATAAACCTGCAAAAACATATTTCATTATACATAAAAATCAGGATTAAGTAAACTATTATATGAAAATATTATCAGAAAAAGCGTAACGCTGACCTTTCATGATTGATTTCAACTGCTTTTTATGTTATACTATAATTGTATATTAATGCGAAAAAACAGCGGAGATTGGAAAATATTATGTTGAATAAAAGATATCAGTTACTGGCTGCTGCACTGTTCTGTGCCCTCTGCCTGTCAGGATGCCAAAAATCAAACGAGGATGAAGTTGCCCTGGCAAGTTTTTCTTCGTCAGTAGAGGACTTCACGAATTATATGAAGGATGCCGAGGAAAAGATAAATACGCTCGATGTAAGCCAAAAGGAATCTGTCGACGAGCTGCTGTCGATACTTGACGGAATGAATGACAAAATTGCAGCATTTAGTAAGATTGCTCCTCCCACACAGTATACGGGAATCTTAGAGCCATTGGAAACGGCTTCCGACCATATGTCAAGTGCTGCCTCATACTTTCATTCCGCATATGAATCTGAGGTTTATAATGAAAATGATGCGTCTGTCGCATACCAGCATTATCAGATATCAATGAAATGGATTCGAATTGCCGGATACATCATAGCGGGGGACGAAATTCCCGAATCCGAACATGTCACTGTATATGAGGAGGTAAACGACAACCATATTTTTGATAAATGGTTATCCGAGGACGAGGACAGTGAATCGGCTCCCGAAGTTACCCCGGAAGCCGTTGAATAAAAATTTTATCATCCCTTAAAATCGCGTACTCTCCTGTCCGTATCCTTTTGTGCCAGATAGGAAAAGAATAAAATCACCAAATCCGAACCGCCATCATAAAGCATGGCAAGCCCAATCAGGAACATGGTCACTTCATAGGCGGTGAACGGATTCAGTACCAGAAGCAGTCCGAGAACCAGGGTAATGCCTGCCGCTATCAGGCTAATCCACCACTTTTCGTTTCCGGTTTTCTTGATATCAAGCGTGTACTCAATATCCATCAATCCATGAATCAGTATGATGATTCCCACAACAACCGGAATAATGGAGAGAACAATATGGGGTTTTGTACAAATCCATAATCCGAGCAGGACAAGTACAATCCCCATAATCATATTGAACTTGTTGTAAAACCCAAGTCGCTCACCGCGCACGAAGCCGATTAGCTGGAAGATGCCCATCAGCACAAGCGCCCCGCCCAGCACATAACACAGCACTACGCCCAGAATGTGCGGCCATATCACGAGGATAAGCCCAAGAACCACCATGATGATTGCATTGATAAAATAATTATGTTTCATATCCTGTATGATTGATTTCATGAAACAATACCTCCTTTTCAAACACGCTCTAGGAGTATTGTATCATACTTTTCCAAAAAATCATATGTTTTATTTTTTTAGTTTCCGGAAATTCCTGTTTTCTCCTGAAGAAAAGCAAGCCAGTCTTTCCTTTTCATCACAGAACATTTTTTCTTGACATTTTTGCCGTTTTCATCTGTGTATACAACCAGGATTCCAGTCGGCATGATAGGGATTAACCCGCCTACATTGCAAAGCTTGAGCTGGGTAATCTTGTTGTAAGGCGCACTAAAAGTTGTCGAGCCGCCAAGACCGCCGACAAATACAAGTCTCTCTGCCGTAAAGAAATAGGTTCCCCTTATCTGTGAACCAAAATCCCACAAGTCTCCTTTTGTGGTGTCCTGAATTTTGTCCGTGAGAGACAGTAATCCTGCATCCTTAAGTGAATTTTCCCATTCGTTTTTTTTCTGTTCTGTTAAACCCATTTTTAATTTCTCCTTATTATTTTACTGATATTTCAGCTACTTCAATGTAAAACGCATTTTAACAACGTTTGTCTATAAACACCAATAATCATATCATAGATTTTGCATGTTTTTCAAGAGTATTTTGTCATGAATTAACATATTTGGTAATTTTTGTTACTGTTCACATCACTCCGGTACGATTTTAGAAAACCCATTCATATAATATGGCAAGCAGCTCCCTTGCATAGTATGTTGGCAGCAGCCACAGTACTGTACTGCCGGAAACTGCCCCATACTCAAGCCCGAAATTCTCCGCAATTTTTCCAGCCCTGTACTCGTGAAACTCATTGGTTGCAATTGCTATGCTATCATTCAGCCCCTGCTCTTTTATGATTTCATATGAAAAGGCAATATTCTCTCTTGTTGTCGTTGATTTGTCCTCCTGATAGATGCGCTCCGCCGCAATGCCGTGACTGGTCAGGTAAAGGTACATGCACTCGGCTTCCGGTATCAGTTCATCACTTCCCTGCCCGCCGGATACAATACATGCGGATTCCGGATTCGCGTTCAGATATTCCAGCGCGGCATCCAGGCGTGCCTCCAGCATGATGCTCGGACGTTCTCCGTAAACCTTGCAGCCAAGCACAATCACCGTAGCATTCTCAGCAGGTCTGGCAGTCGCCGCCTTAACCATCAGCGTTGTCATGATAATGACCAGAACCAATGCACATACGAATCCTGCTGCCAGTATTCCTAGGACGACTTTTCCGACTGTTTTCCGCCAGAACGCACGCAGCATTTCATGGATTGCCGGCATAAATGCCGCGTACAGCATCAGACACATACAGACTGCAATTCCGGACGCGTTGCCAATATTCAATATCCTCCGCCTTATGACAGGGACAATAAACCCGCTAAAGCCTGCTGCGCCGAACAAAAACAAAAAAAGCCGGACCATTATTTTTAAATGTTTCAATATTGTACTCCCATACTGCCGGCAGTTCCTTACTGGCAGTTTTAAAACAAAGGTAAAAAGCGGCAGAAAAATCTGCCGCCCAAAGTTCTATCAAATTATATGTCCTGGCTGAATATCTCTGTGCCATCGCTGAGTCTGTAGACAATACGTACTGTTAAAGAATCGTCGCCAATCTCATCCCTGAGCTCATCGCGAAGAGGCGTAAACTGATCCTTCTGGCTGTCATACTGCTGCTGCATCGCCTGCTGCAAGGCATCCTTCTGCTCATCTGTCATATCAGAACCCTTTAAGTCAGCCATTTCTTCGGAAATGATTACAACCAGGGATAAAGCGTCGCTGTCTGCCTCGAAAGCTGTTGTCATCTGTCCGCCGAACATCGCATTCAGAATCTCTACATAGGAAGCCGCTGTGTCAGAGTTTATCCACTCTTCAGCAGTCATGGCTCCGGATGCCTCTGCGTCATCTGCCACTGTTGTCTCTGCAACAGAAGATTCCGCAACATCTGCCACTGTCGATTCTGGTGCAGCATCATTCTCTGCCGCAACTGTCTGTGCCGGTGCAGCCGCATCTGCCGGCGCTGATGTATCAGCTTCCTTTGAACCACAAGCTGTAACAGAAAACATCATTGATGTAACAACTACAGCGGATAATAAAACATTTACAATTTTCTTCTTCATTGTTATTCTCTCCTCATAAAAACATGTTTAACGTCTCAACAATTTAGCAGTTTATCACTAATGCATTGAGGTGTCAATAATAAAGAAGCATTTTTGTAATATAGTATAATCAATACAATTATAGATTCATATTTCCGTGCACTTTTCACAAATTGTCATAATCATTTGTTTATATTTTCAAGATTTGTATTATTATTCCACTGCATTTAACATATCAGCACCTCCTGCATGGGGAAGCCAGATGCCATCTGGACCGTAGGGCTGTACCATCTGCACATCCACAGAGCCGCCTGTCAAATGAAACTCGAATGTCACTGTGCAGGCATTGCTTTCGGCATCAGACTTTGTCACATGCGTTTCCACTTTATTTTGATTGTTTAACATGTTGAGCAAATACACCGCTGCGGATTCCGGTTCAAATAACTTTTCATACATTGCCCTGTCTTCCTTTGCGTTATTGTTCAGGGCTTCTCCTGCCCCGTTAACCGAATAATAATCCATCATTGTCTCTGCAATGCCGTCCGGATAGGCACGATTGAATTCCTTCATCGTGCAGATGCCGTCCATAAACTCAAGCGCCTCTGATGTGATGGCATATGAGCCGTCCCTCATTTCATAGGTGAGCTGTTCCCGCCATACGGTAACGTGCGGGTCGGACACCCATGCATAATACAAGATTTCCGCACCGTGTTCTGTCATGCTGACAATATGGTAATTGTTTGCCACACTGTTCTCGTCATAAATATCACCCCACGGCCATGGGCTTGACCAGCCAAAGGAAGCCGCGTCGTCCTCTCCCCCGCCTAGAAAAAGCAGATCCTGTTTGATGAACTGATGCTTAACATCCTCGCTGGCAAGCTGTAAGATTGTTCCGGCATCACGGTCGCAGAAGGCTTCCGCCCACTGTTTGATGGTTTTAGCCGCATCCGGAATCTCCTCATCTTTTTCGGCATCACTGTTTCTGACAAAGACGGAGCCATTTTCCAGGGGAGCCGCTGCGCCGATTTTACTGGGATGCAGGTCGGAAGATTCGTCCGCGTCGAACCGCAGCAGACCATTCCCGATACACGTAAACTGATAGTGGTATTTTCCATCCTTCGTGACTGCCTTCACACAATCCTGCGTGAAATCATAATCACCAAAACTCAGATACGAGCTTGCCGGGTCATAGCCAAACGAAAATTTTCCGTCTTTGCCCAGACTCAGCCGGGGTGTGAACAGATAGGCATCCCCATACAAGTCATTGTATTCTTCTAATGATAAAAGTTCATCCTGTTCTGGCAGAAACATTTCATATTCGCCGGAAATGTCATCAGCCGTGAAAATGGAATCCATGGGAACTGTCTTATCTGAAACTGTTTCCTCCTGCGGTGCGTCTGTCTGTTCCGGTGTCCCTGCCTTCTTCTGTGTCATAAAGCACACCGGCACAATCACACATGCCAGCACTGCCGCCGCCAGCAACCAGAATGCAGGCTTTTTGTAATGCAGGACATTTTTCACACGTTCCTTCACACTGACCTCGCCAAAAGCGACCGGGCACGCTGCGACTGTCTGGTGGTTCACCGCACTGTTGAGCAGCGCCTGTGAGTACGCCCTTTTGTACTCCGTGCCAAGCTCCCGCACAACATGCTCGTCGCAGATGAGTTCGATGTCCTTGCAGAGCATGATATAGGCAGCCCACACGCAGGGGCTGAACCAGTAGACGGACAAAAGCAGAAATCCCAAGGGCTTAATCAGGTAGTCCTTTCTTTTTTTATGTGTCAGTTCGTGTCGAACCACGTAGGGAATTTCGTCACTGGGTATACTGCCCGGAATGTAAATGCGGGGACGCAGGATGCCGAATAAAAACGGACTTTCGATGGCATCACTCTGATATATCTTCACAGAACAGTTCTTATCACTTGTGCCATCAAGACCGCCCACCACAATATCTGTAGGTATGGACACTCTGACACGGTTTCTGAGCCGTATATAGCTAAACAGCATATATGCGAGCATCAATGCCATTCCGGCTATCCATATTTTCGTGCAGACTATCAGGGCTGTCTGCGGCTTATTCATGGCAAATCCGGCAGCGGGAGCATCAGTATTTGGTGCCGGCTGGCTGACGGACTGTTTCATGCCTGTCATCATTACCGCATCACCGGCTGGCGGCTCCGTTTCAAATATGTATGCATCTACCGCTTTCGTATCGGGTACCAGGCTGAATACGGACTCGACCGAAAACGGAAAAAACAGACGGATTCCGACCAAAAGCCACAAGAAACCGCGCATACTTTTGGGCGCCTTCCGCAGCAGGAAACGCACCAATAACACTGCAAGAATCAGATAACTTGCAGAGATACTCCTGTGAAAAAGGTCTAAAAATAATTTTTCCATACAAACCTCCATCTGGATACATTAATCCTTATACGTATCAATAATCTTCTGGATTTCATCAATTTCCTGTTTTGAAAGGTTCTTTTTTCGCGTAAACGCCGCGATAAAGCTTGGAAGCGAGCCAGAGAACGTCCGCTCGACAACCTCGGCGCTCTCTGCCGACTGCGCATCCTCCCTGGAAATCAGGGATGTCACGACCGCATCCTCGGATTTCAGAACGCCGCGCTCGGCAAGCCTTCGTATGACAGTGTAGGTTGTTGACTTTTTCCATTCCAGCCGCTCCCTGCACAGCCGGACCAGTTCACTGCTTGTCACCGGTTCATTTTCCCACAGAATTTCGCAGAAGCGGTATTCACTCTCAAATATTTTTGGTACCTCCATTTTCCATACCCTCCATTCCTATCCTCCATTTTGACTTCCGTATGCAAAAAGGTCTAATGCATTAAACTCATTGTTAGTTTAACACATTAGACCAATGGCGTCAATCTATTTTTTCATCGCATCAGCTTTTTCACAAGATAGCACGACAGGGCGGAAAAAAGAATTCCCTCCAATCCGATGCACACTATCATTTCTGTCAGCATCCCATATAACAATTCAACGGTTGTCATATTTCCAAGAATACGAAGATATCCTGCTGCCAGCGCCACGCTGGTCAGGGTCAGCCCGTAAAGGGCTTTATGAATCCTGTATCCGCGCACCCGCAGGAAATTTGACACGGCAAAAATGCCAATCTGAAGAACAGAAATACAGTTAATCCACCTGTGCAGATACTTCCCCACCTCCCCCGGCGGTATATCAAACACATAATTCAATTCCCTGCCAATCGGGACGCCCCATAAAATGACTATCATAAAGTACACGGCAAGCAGCAGAATGCTCGTCACATCCAAAATCCAGGGCAGTTTTGACACCTGCGGGGACACGGCAGAACCTGACACCATGCTGTATGCCGCAAAAAGGAACAGCGGAAAAGCCATGTACAGCACATTGATTTCCAGTGTTGTATGATGCATTGACCAGAATCCGCCCATGACCGCGGCTGCCAGCAGCAAAATGCTAATGACCTCCTTGTTCACATAATGCCTTTTTACCTTTCTTAAATACGAAACCTTTTCAGATTCTCCCATCTCGTCTGAAAGCTCGGTATTCCTCAACAGTTCCAGCCGTGCGCGGCATTGTGCACAATGTTCTAAATGCCTGTCTACAAGGCTTCTGCTCTCCTCTGAACAGATTGCATCCAAATATGACGGCATCAAATCCCCAATCACGTTACAGCCTACCTCATTTACGGACTCTTTCATTCGCGCTCCCACTCCTTTCTTTTCAGCAGCAATTGTTCCTTTCCCCGGTAAAAAGTCACTCTTGCCCAGTTTTCGCTTTTTCCAACAATCTCGCCGATTTCCCTGAAGGAGAGCTGTCCCATCACGCGCAGATAGATGACTTCGCGCATCTGCGGCGGGAGCTTTTGCATTTCCTTCAGGACATCCATGAGTTCGAGCTTTGTGACTGCTGCCCGCTCCGTGTTGTCGGCAGCCACCGACTCCGGAATCCGGCTCTGTTCTGTCGGCACCTCGCGCCCGGTCTTTCTCAGATGCTGGTAAAATAAGTGCCTGGCAACCTGGCACAGCCACACGGACAGCTTGCAGCTGCCGTCAAAGCGCTCGAGCGACAAAAATGCCTGTAAAAAGGTCTCCTGCGTCAGCTCCTCCGCCAGCTGCGCGTCGCGGCACAGGGAAAGCAGGAAACGATATACGATTTTGGAATATTCCCTGTACAGCTCCTCCATGCAGCACCTCCTCCCTGACATTTTGCGGGTTTCGATTGTATTCTGCTTATATATCCGTTTCGGGGGGTGGTTCGTTACAAAAAATATGACAATCTTTTTTACATCGTGCCCTCATCATACTGTATGACCGCCTCCGTATACTTGCGTTCCATGTCATGGCGCAGTTTCCGGTTCTCCACGGTCTCAAAGATTATTGAGAAATCGTAATCTGCCGGGTACAATTGTTCTGCTGCCACCTGAAGCCTGACACGCTTGTGGTTAATCCAGATTTTTTTGTCCGGAAGCTGCACGCGCAGGACGCCCTTTTCGTTGACCGGCTCGCACACAATGCCGATTTTTTTGTCCGGAAATACCATCACGCTGTCTCCCAGCCGGAACTTTGTGCCAAGGTCAGTCTTCGGAACCGGATTTTTCATCTTTGTAATCCTGTGCGTGCCCTGTTTCCGGAGGGTGTTCTCCTCTTTGCGGAAATGGTAGTTACCGACTGCCGACTCCCCGTAAGCTGCCCGGACTGCCGTTTTCAGCATCTCGTCCGGCATGCCGAGTCTGTCGGCGATATAAAATGCACAGCTCTCCCCGGCTTCCCCGATGACCATCTGGTACGTGGGTCTTAAGGTTTCTTTGTCAAAAGTCATTCTCGCGTTGATGATATCCTGCGTCTTTTCCGCATAGTCCTTGACCTCCGGGTAATGTGTCGTGACAAGGAACAGGCAACCGCTTTTGCGAAGCTCCTCCAATATCGCTATGGCAATCCCCATGCCCTCTGTCGGGTCTGTGCCAGAGCCCATCTCGTCCATAATCACGAGACTGTCCCGGCCAACCTCGCGCAGTACCTCCAGCACATTTTTGACGTGCGCGGAAAAGGTGGAGAGGTTCTCCGTAATATTCTGACCGTCACCGATATCACATAAGTAACTGCTGTTCATGCAGATGTCTGCTTCCCCGCAGGCGACATGGAGACCACACTGCGCCATGACACAGCTGAGCATGACCGTCTTGATTGCCACGGTCTTTCCGCCGGTATTGGGTCCTGTTATGATGATTCCCCTCGCCTGCCTGCCAATGTTGAACTGCAGGGGGATGCTGAGCACCCTGTCCATCAGCGGGTGTCTCGCATCCTTTAAGACAATGTACCGCCCGGTGTTGATTGCCGGCTCCACGGCATCCATGTCCATGCTTAATTTTCCCTTGGAAAAAATGAAATCCAGCTTTTCCATCAGACGGATGTTTTCACGCATCAGCGGAACGGACTCTGCAACCATTGCCGTCAGCGTATACAGGATGCGGTATACCTCGTTTTCCTCGCTGATGCGCAGCTGCTGTAATTCCTCATCGTATTTTGCGACACTTGCCGGCTCGATAAAAAAAGTGCTGCCCGTAGCCGATTTGTCAATCACGCTTCCCGGGATTTTGAACTTGTACTCCTTTTTCACAGGGACGCAAATCCTGCCGTTTCGCGTGGTGCAATAGCTGTCTGCCATGCACTCCCTGTTGGCGCGCATCAGCTGCTCCGCCTTCTGTTTCATCTGCTCCCCGCAGCGCATGATGTCCGACCGGATCTGCCTTAACTCTTTCGAGGCGTAATCATCAACGGCACCGTTTCGAATCTGGCGGCTGATTTCCTCCCGGAGCGTCTCTGCCGCGTCAAAATTTTCCTCATAATATGCCAATGGATTTTCATACTGTTTTCCCCTGCCGAGATAATCCTTTAAGCGCCTGACGGCAGCCAGCACGCTCTCCACGCGCTCCAGCTGGTAAGGCGTCAGGCAGTCCCCCTTTTCGGCGGTTGTGAGAATCTCCCCTGCCTCCGCGACATTCTGCAAGGGAGGCGTTCCAAGCTTTTCAAGCAGTATTTTGCTGTTGGTCGTATCCCTGAGCTGTTTTCGCAGCTCACCCTCCGCGAGGCAGCAGGCCGTCCCCTCAATCTGCTCCCTTGCGCGGTCCGTGACTGCGAGCGCTTTCCATTGTTCCTTTATTTTATCAAATTCAATCTGCTTTTCGATATCCATTTTCCTTATCCTTTCAAAAAATATTAAGAGCTTGCACTATTATAGTGTTTTAATCCCTGTTTCCATACCTCATAGGTAATCACGGTAAACAACGCCACCACGCCAATGCCGTAAAGCGCCCCCCGCAGGCTCATCTCCCCAATCATGCGCTGCACTGGCAGCGTCGCCATGATGCCATAAGGCAGCAGGAGATAAAAAATAACCTTGTAGACACCGTACAGCGCGATGCCCGGCAGCTTCATGCACAGGTCAATCCCCGCTTCCTCGAGCTGTTCCATGCGCGCCATGGACACGACATACAGCGACGCAGACCGTATAATGACCTCCATCTCGTAATACAGGATTTCCATCAGCATCAGCCAGAACAGGTATGATGCAGTCCTGACAGCGCTCAGTGTCATGTCCAGGCTCGCCGTCCCATAAGATATCATGCACACGCTCATCACAATCAGCGGCACAGACCCCGGGCTGATTCTCTCAAATGTCAGCCGAAACAGCGGGCTGACCGGCTTTGTCAGGTACAAATCCAGCTCCCCTGAACGAACCTTATGCGGTATGCTGGTCACGCCGAAAAAATAGACGGTCATGTTGACTGCATTTAACAGGGAAAATGTCCCTATGTACAGAATCATTTCCCCCCTGCCCCAGCTTCCTATCGTTTCCACGTTGGAATATATGGCACCAAATGCCAGCAGCTGGATCAAAAACAGGCTTCCGTCTACAAAAAACGGTGCAAAGAAATCAAACCGGAACACCGTCAGCCCATGAAAACGCAGCCGGAACAATTCCCTCAGCACACGCCAGTTTTTCTTACTCATACAAAAATCTCCATTTCCATTATCAGATTCCCGCTCCGTCATACGCTGTAAAATATTTTTTCCATGCCGCCCTGATGACAAGCTGCATCAGCACGCACCAGCCCCCAATGATGACGATTCCCCGGACTGCCTCCTCCCCGCACTTCCCTGTCAGCAGCATGGCAGGCAGATAGGTGACATAGTAAAAAGGCAGCAGCCGCAGAATACTGACCACAAATTCCGGAAACAGCGCCAGCGGGACAATGCTCCCCGTCACCAGCGACACCAGGTTATTTTTAATCATCAGAAACGTGCCGATTCCCTCAAACCGCAGCGTCAGAATCCCGAGGAAATAATTTAACTGCACCATGAAGACCATTCCCAGCACCGTCATCACAAGGGCACATGCAATCACCTGCCACTCCCCTGCAAAGACAAACCGAATCCGGAAGACGAAAACCCACACGGCTGCCGCCATAAAATCAAATATCAGGTAAAACAAGACCACGCCAAGCTCCATTGCCATAAAATACCGCTCTATCCCCGCTGGTATCACAAGATACTTGGAAAATGTACCGTTCCGGAGGCGGTCATGTATCTCACTGCTGATTCCCTCTGACATTTCCAGCTGGGACAAAAAAGAGCTTACAATGTAATAGGAAAGCATTCCGTGAAAGGTAAATGTCCCGACCAGCTCTTTATCCCGAAAAATAATGCCCCAGAGGAGATACGCAAACAGGATTTTGGATATGGTAAAAAACATGTTGAAGATGACATCTGCCCGCCAGACAAGCTGTGCCTTCATATAGGTTTTCGATATTTCCCAGTATTTACGCATGGCAGTCACCTCCTCCCTCCTGATATATGCGCTCCACCACAATGCCAATCTCTTCCTCCTCAATCGTAATGTCCTTTGGTTCGTGCCCCATCAGTTCCGCAAGCAGCCCGCTGGCGTTCTGCCTGGGCACTTCATACTCCTTTTTGTACGGTTCGTCCACGACAAGCTTCGCGCTGCCTGTCTTTAGCGCCACTGTCCCAAGTGGATTATCAAATGCCACGATAATCCGCTTGTTTTTCTGGTAACGTTCAAACAATTCGTCCGTTGCGCCGTCATATATTTTAACGCCATGGTTGACGACAACCGTCCGTCTGCACAGGGTCTTGATATCCTCTACATAGTGGGAGGTGAGGATAATTGTTGTCCCCTTTTTCTCGTTGATTTCCCTCAGAAAGCTGCGAATCTGCCTGGATGCAATCGCGTCGAGTCCGATTGTCGGCTCATCCAGAAACAGAATCGCGGGGTTGTGCAGCAGCGCCACAATCAGCTCCATCTTCATGCGCTCCCCCAGGGACAGTGTCCGCACCTGTACATCCATCAGGTCCGCCACCCCGAACAGGTGCACGAAGTAGTTTTTGTTTTCCTGAAATACGTCCTCCGAAATCTCATAAATCTCCTTGAAAAGACGGAGTGTATCGTTGACTGTCAGCTCAAAGAACAGCTGGCTCTTCTGCCCCATCACGACGGCATACTGCTTCTTAAATGCGTTTTTTAAGTCATTGGGATAATATCCCAACACGTCAATGGCGCCCGCCGTCGGGGCGATAATCCCGGTCAGCATCTTAATCAGGGTCGTCTTTCCGGCACCGTTCGGGCCAATCAGTCCCACAAACTCCCCTGCCTGCACCGCCAGGTCTATCCGGTTCACCGCGGTCTTTTCCTCATATTCGCGATGGAACAGGCTCGCAATGCTGCCGCGCATTCCCTCTGGTTTCTTGTAGCGGCGGTATGTTTTTATCAGACCGGATGTGCTGATAATATTCTTATTTGTCCGGTTCATTTTTATCATCTACCTTTCATTTTTTGACTGCATTGCTGTCTTTATGCAGTCATATTGGTCGGGCTTGGTGTAACCGCAAAGCATTTGGCAGCCTTACAACGCAAAAAGACCATGGCTGCCCGAAAGCGTCTATACCATGGTCTTTATCCTGACTGGATAGTTCCTGTGCAATCAAGCAGAGAAGCGTATTCTTCCCCTGCTCGCGACACGACCCGCCCGTCGGTTTATATTCTCTGCGCGGGTCTGTACAAAAAAACATGACCATACAGCCATGTTCCAATGATTCAAAAAAATATACCATCATATAAAACAATTGTAAGGCGAAAACG
>DKUL01000018.1:61495-124748 GCA_002490665.1 Lachnospiraceae bacterium UBA7205
CCCTGCAATATTTACTTTGCAATTTTCTCCATTACAATTAAGTTTAACATGCAAAATCCTCCATAAAATTATTTGTCAGCAGCTCCTGCGCTGTCACACTGTCCATCATACGCGCACGGAGGGGCGTTGTCAAGATATTTTTTGTGTCTTACCATTTGCCATTTTTATAAAAATGGACTTTTCCACTGATTTATGGTATACTTACATCACACATATAAACACAATTTCAATCACAGCAAAGGAGCGTATAAAATGACAGACAATGAAAAACTGGATTTAATTTTAAACAAAGTACAGGGTATCGAAGCTGATATACATGGTATGAAATCTGAGATGCAAGACATGAAAACCGATATACAGGGCATAAAGCAAAGGGTTGACAAACTGGCATTAGGACAATTAGAAATTCAGAAAGAAATTTACATGCTCAATCGAAAAATATCCGATACTTACAATGTAGCGCTTGACGCACTCGGCACAAGCGCCGAAAACCGGACATGGCTGGAACATGGTACATTAGCATAATGAAATAATCTGTATTACAGTCATTCATACAAATCAAACAAGTCCAGTTGTCCGTTTTTCCACGATTTTTGGACGGCGTCCTTCACAACATCATCTGCCCTTGCCCCGCCAGTCAGAAAAGGAGACGACGGATTGTGGTTTTTCCTGTTGGCGGCGACGGTTGCCATGTCATAATTTGCATAGCAGTACAGGCAGCCGTGTCCGCAGGTATTGTATGCGCCGATGTCCGCGCCAAGCAGGCAGGCACACTCCTTTCGCGCCGCCTTCTTCTGCGGGACATCCAGCTTACAGCCCAGCGCGCTTTCCAGCACTGCCTTTGACATGCATCCGTCCGCATCTACGTTCGCCCTTACAAGACGCTCGTTCTCACAGCACAGATGAATCTGCAGCCCTGCATCCTTGGCAATTTCTGCAAATGCCGCAGTGAGCTGCTCCTGCTCCTCACCAATGACACTGCGTACGCCGCGGAAATTTTTCTTTGTCTTTTCATACAGGTCGATAAAGCTTATGACACACTGGTCTGTGTATCCTGCAAGTGCCTCTGCCATGGCACGAAACTGGATGATGTGTTCCCCTACCGAATATTTTTCCGTGACAAAAACAGGGTCGTAACGCCAGCTGACACGCCGTTTCCCGACCAGTGCGGATAATGCCTGGAGGGACTGGATTACCTGCTCTTTTGGCGGCACATAGGGTTCAATGTCTGTCCCATATGGGGTGATGGTCACAAACCAGAAGGTATCAAAAACCGCTGTCAGATCCCGGAACAGGGCATCCTTGTCAAGCATCGGCATGGGATTCTTGGTGCAAAAGACCATGATATCGACAACCTCCGGGTTCAGCCGGTATCTTGTCACCTGTGCCGGAAAATACGGATTGCGCACCAGCACATACCCTTCCCGGATGCGGTTATAGAACCATTCGCTGTAATATGCGGGGATATCCGTCCGGCTTCCTGTGTTCAGTATCATCGTCGTATTCCCCCCTCTTACTCCTGTCGGCTGGAGTCCCCCTACGCAAGGAGCTGTTTATCAAATCCTGTTTTCGTTTTCCACTACAGCCACTGAATAAACGCTGTCTTGTCGTTCCTGTTATACCCTGCCTGCTCGTAAAATTTCAGCGTGCCCTCCTGCTTCGAGCCTGTGAGCAGCATCATTTTGTAACAGTTTTCGCGCATGGCAATCTCCCGCGCAAAGTCCAGGCAGGCAGTCGCCAGTCCTCTTTTTCGGTACTTTTCATCCGTAATCACATTTTCAATAAATGCATAGGGACGCTGTCCCCTTGTGAGATTCGGGATAATGACGCACACGCAGGATGATACAATTGTCCCATCCTCCTCCGCGACAATGATGTGGTGATTGCGATCCTGGAGAATGCTGTTCCAGATATCCATGACGCGTTTATCCCTTTCAGGAAATGGATTATCATGCAGCTGCATGTACAATGTCATCAGCTGGTCGAAATCGGTCTCGGTAATTTCTCGAATCATATGCCTGAAAATCCTTTCTTTTTGTGCACAGCAGGACAAATTTGACATATAAACCATTCTGGTCACCGTTTTGTTGGTACATATTTTCTTGACCGATTTGGTTAATGTACGGCAAATCTCAATTAAATCCTGTGTGGCTGGTATTTGTCAAAAAGCACCATTGACCGCATTAGTCTCGTCCCTTTTGCCTAATTTTTCCCCGTCGTGCCAAATCCTCCGCGGTTTTTGCCAGCAAGCTCCTCTACCTCCTCAAATTCAAGCACCGGCTGCTGTTCCATAATCCGGAACTGGCAGATACGGTCATTTACATGGATTGTCGTATCCCGCATTGCGTACATGGGCGCAAACCACTGGTCGTCATTGCCGCAGTAGCCGCCCTCGCCAGTCTCGCGGTCAGGTCCGTCAATCACTCCCTGATGATTCACCTGTATCAGCCCGAAATTTTTGAATGTGGAGCTTCTGGGAACCACATGCGCCTCATACCCTCTCGGAAGCTCCACTGCAATTCCAAGCGGAATCAGCTTAAACTCACCCTGCTTCATTTCGACATCCTCCGACGCCCGCAGGTCAATCCAGTTTCCCTTTGATATTTTCTCAAGCTTCTGTACCTTATCCGTAAAATATTTTACTCTTATTTTCACGCCTGCTTCCCCTTCGCTATAATTTTACGCCTCACACGCATTTCTCTTAATCCCACAGCTGCCATTTGCACTGAACGGGATAATATTCTGCTCTGACATCCCTGTCGTTTCACGTCCCATGGGAATATCGTCATAGTCGCCGCAGTGAAGCACCGGAACAAGCGGATTTGCCTGAGCAAGTGTCGCCTGTACATTGATGACACGCTGGTTGCTGCTTCCTTTCCATAAAAGCGCCGTATCTTTCTTGTCCTGCTCAAATTCCCCATCCACAAGCACATCTATATACAGAATCACGGAATATTTCATCGCAGTTTCCCAGACTTCCCCTGTATAGAGCCAGATATTTTTGCCGGGATACCTCTGCTTAATTTCCTTCGCAAGCGCCTTTACGCCGTCCCGGTTTGCACAGTGGAGCGGGTCGCCGCCCGAGAACGTGATTCCCTCAATGTACGGCTTTTCAAGCTGCTCGAAAATCTCTGCCTTTGCGGCATCGTCAAACAGCAGTCCTCCGTCCGGATCCCAGGTCATGGGGTTCTGGCATCCTTTGCAGCAGTGGTCGCATCCTGCCACCCACAAGACGACACGAAGTCCGTCACCGTTTAACATATCATCCTTCGTGATATTATGATATCTCATTTTCCTCATACCCTCCACATTACATGCTTTTGCGCTCCGCAATCTCTGCCATCTTTGCATCATTCAGCCTTGTGTCGCCATGCACACGCGAGTACGACAGATAACCGTTCATGCGGTCTATCTTTGTCAGGTTTTTGCTGCCGCATTTGGGACAGACGTCCATTTCCAATTCCTGGTGACCGCAGTCGTCACAATAGGCAAGGGACAGGTTCACGCCCTCATAAAATCCCATTTCCATTGCGCGTCTTACAAGCGTCTTGATGGCGGAAATATTGTAATCAATCGGGTATTTGACATACTGTATCTTGCCGCCGTTTGACAGCTCCCAGAACCGGTATTCCAGATCCTGCTTCTCGATTGGCGTGATGTCTTCTGTCACATGGCAGTGAAAGCTGTTGCTGACATATTCCCGGTCTGAAACGCCCTCCACAATGCCATACTGCGCCCGGAACTGCTTTACCTGCAAGCCACAGAGATTCTCTGCCGGTGTACCATATATGGCATAGAGATTCCCATCCTCCTCCTTAAAGCGCGTTACCTCCTTATTGATATACTCAAGAACCTCCAGTGCAAAAGCGCCATCCTCGACAAGCGACTTGCCGTTATAAAGCATCTGGAGCTCATTAAATGCCGTGATGCCAAACGAAGCTGTTGCCGATTTAAGGAGCGGCTTTATCTTGTCCGATAGCTTCAGATGGCCGCCAAGAAAACCGCCCTCACAGTATGCCAGCGGGTTTGTCGACGCACGCATATTGCCCAGATATGCATAAGTCCGGATATGCAGCTGCCTGATTAAATTCAGGTAGTAGTCAAGAACCTCATAGAAATCCCTGCTCTCCTGCCGCGATTTCGCAAGAATCATCGGAAGATGCAAAGACACTGCACCGACATTAAACCGCCCGACAAATACCGGCGTATCCTTGTCATCAGCCGGGTGCATCCCGCCCCTTTCATACCATGGGGAAAGAAACGCCCGGCAGCCCATGGGGGAAATAACCTTTCCATACTGCTTGTACATGCTTGCAATATACCCTTTTCCTGTCAGGCTCAGCCAGTCGGGGTACATGGTCTTTGCCGAACACCTGACACCAGCCTCAAACACATCCTCGAGGGGCATTCCCGGACCATGCAGGTTTTCATCATACAGGAAAACGATTTTGGGGAAAAGCACCGGTTTCTTGCAGTCCTTTTTGCCCTGCCCCTTTCGTCTGACATTCAGCATCTGTATGGTTGCCATTTTCGCAAAGCGCTCGGTTCCGATGCCTGCCGTCACCGTGATAAACGGATAATCCCCGCGGCTGCTCGCCACCGTGTTGAATTTATATTCCCATCCCTGGAATCCCTGCTCAAACTCACGCTCCACATCGGCGATTGCCACTTCCTCCGCCTTCTTCTGGTCAATGCCAAGACCGACATACTTTTCAACAGACGACTTGTACGTCTTTTCAGCATAGGGCGCAAGAATCTTGTCAACCTCCGGAACCGTAAAGCCACCGTACTGCTGGCTTGCCGCACTGAGTACGATATCGCCGATTACGTCAAACGCGACGTCGAGCGATTTGGGTTCGTTATACCAGATATTGCCCATCTCGAATCCGCCGGAGAGCACGCTCTCGACATCAAAAAGACAGCAGTTCATGGTATCACGGCGCGCCGACATGTCATGGATATAGATGTATCCGTCCCTGCATGCCTGTATCTCCTCTGTCGTCAGGAAAAACTTCTGGTAAAGCTCCTTGTTAAACTGGTTAAATATCAGACTCCTTTTCGTGGAGACAAGCGCCGAGTCGGTATTGGCATTCTCCTTATCCCCGACATACATGATGGACTGGCTCTTTTTGTATACGTCATCCATCATGCGCACGAAATCCTGCTTATAATTTCTATAATCGCGGTAGCTCTTCGCCACAACCGGTTTCACGTCCTCAAGGGCGCTCTCGACAATGTTGTGCATGACAGGAATCGGAATTTCGCCTGTCTCCATCTCGTCAACCTTTGATATGACATCACTGCATATCTTCCGTTTCTCGTCATCCGTAAATTTTGTCAAGGCACGGTACGCGGATTTGCCGACAGCAGTTATGACCTTCTGGACATTGAATATCTCCTTGCTGCCATCCTTTTTGATTACAAAAACTGTTTTTTTGGGCTGAAAAAGTTCACCGTAATCATTTTCTTCGTTCATTTTAATCATACTCCCTATTTCTTTTATATTGTATGTGTTATTTTATTCCAGTACAAGATATAGTGTCTGTATACTAGTATAGTGCAATCATACCCCGATGTCAATCACAAAAAAATCGAGTAGGAGAAGTCTTTCCCCTACTCGTGTGTTTTATTCTTTTGCCTGCTCTGCCTTTGTCTTGGGTTTCCACACCTTCACACCGATAACCCCGCCGATGCCTGACACAGCGATGATTACTGCAAAAACCATAAGATAGGACAGTACCATTCTAAAAAATTCTATTAAATTTGCCATGACTTTACCTCTCTTCCGCTGACAACAATTTTCCGTGAAACCGAAGCAGCATTTTATTGTATACGAAAAACTTATATTTTAATCATACCACTTCTTTTGGTAAGTCGTCAAGCAGTTAATCGGATGTTATGTTTGGTTCATGATGGCGCTTTTTTCGCTTTTTGGCTGGCTGGGGCGGATGCTCCCGCATATATTCGTCATACAGTTCCGGTCTTCTTTCCCTTGTCCGGTTTAAGGACTGCTCCAGGCGCCACTTTTCAATATTGGCATGGTGTCCGCTCAGGAGCACATCCGGCACCTTTTTCTCATGCCAGACCTCCGGTCTGGAATACTGCGGGTATTCCAAAAGTCCGTTTGAATGGGACTCTGTCTGTGCGGACTCGTCGTTGCTGAGCACGCCCGGTACCAGCCTTGACACCGCGTCAATCATGACCATTGCAGGAAGCTCCCCGCCTGTCAGGACATAATCTCCGATGGAAATGTAGTCCGTCACAATCTCCTCAAGGACTCTTTCGTCAATCCCCTCATAGTGCCCGCAGAGAAAAATCAGGTCTTCCTCGCCCGCCAGGTCGGCAGCCATTTTCTGGTTGAATACTTTTCCCTGGGGCGTCACATAGATAACCCTTGTCCTGTCATGTTCCATGTCCTTTCTTGCGGCAATCTTCTCATCCAACGCCTTCCAGCAGTCGTATACTGGCTGCGCCTGCATCAGCATGCCTGCCCCGCCTCCATAGGTATAATCGTCTACCTTCTTGTGTCTGTCCAGCGTGTAATCGCGTATGTTCACCGCATCTATGGAAATACAGCCTTTTTCCTCTGCCCTTCCTATAATGCTGGTGCGCAGCCCCTCAAGTACCATCTCCGGAAACAATGTCATAATGTGAAAATGCATAATTTTCTCCCCGATTCCAATCAGTCCAAAAGCCCGTCCATTATATGAACCTTCATCTTCCGGTTTTCCATGTCGATATCAAGAATGCACTGCTTAATGGCAGGAAGCAGCACCTCCCTGCCATCCTCAAACCGAACCTCATACACATCATTTGCCCCGGTTTCAATCACATTGGTCAGCACGCCAAGATAATTCCCATCCTCGTCAAATACTTCCAAATCAATTAAATCCGCTATAAAATACTCGTCACGTCCAAGCTTTACCGCGTTTTCCCTTGTCACATAAAGGGATTTTCCCTTGTAACGCTCTATGTCATTTATATTATCAATTCCTTTGAATTTCAGGATGACAAACTTTTTAAAGTACTTCACGCCCTCAATCTCGAGCGTCATCTTTTCCCTGCCGGTATCTAAAATAATCTCCTTTAACTTCTGAAACCTTTTTACATCATCCGTCATGGGAAACACTTTCACTTCCCCATGAATGCCATGTGTCTGCGCAATGGCACCTACCTGTAATAAATCTTCCATGAAACCTCCCTATCTTCACTAACAGACTCCCAGATTCTATAATACAGTATAAAAGGGTGCTCCAATGAACACCCCTTCAACGCACGCAGGCGCAAATTCCTAATTATATAATTTCAACATCTACCTTAATGTTATCTTTGGAAGATGCTGCTTTGACAACGGAACGGATTGCCTTCGCAATTCTGCCCTGCTTGCCTATTACCTTTCCCATATCGGCCGGTGCTACATGAAGTTCCACTGTAATGTTCTTACCTTCCGCCTTCTCTGTAACTACTACCTCATCAGGATTGTCTACTAAAGCCTTCGCTATCACTTCGACTAACTCCTTCATCTTTCACACCTCCAAATGCCCTGAACAGGCTGTCACAAGGATATCCTATTTCTCAATGCCTGCTGCCTTGAAAATCTTTGCAACAACTTCTGTAGGCTGCGCACCGTTAGATAACCATTTCTTAGCCAGCTCCTCATTCACCTTGAACTCGCTTGGGTCTGTATTCGGGTTGTATGTTCCAATCTCCTCGATGCACTTTCCGTCCCTGGGCGATCTTGAATCTGCTACGATGATTCTATAGATAGGAGCTTTCTTCTGACCCATTCTTCTTAATCTGATTTTTACTGCCATGTTTCTTCACCTCATAAATCTTTCTTTAAATATTTTTAAATTTTATCAAAAAGGAAGTTTAAACTTGCCTTTTTTGCCTCCAAATCCTCCCATCATGCCCGGGAGCTGCTTCATCATTTTCTGTGACTGTTCAAACTGCTTGATGAAACGGTTTACCACTGCGATGTCAACACCTGCGCCCCTTGCAATCCTGTGCTTGCGGCTGGGGTTTAACAGCTTGGGGTCTTTGCGCTCCGCAGGCGTCATGGATAGGACAATTGCCTCCATCCGCGCAAGCTGCTTGTCGTCGACTGCGGACTCAATGTCACTTGCCTTAATTCCCATGCCTGGCATCATTCCGAGGATGCTCGACAGACCGCCAAGCTTTTTCATCTGCCCCATGCTTTCCAGATAATCCTCAAAATCAAACTTGCCCTTTTTCAGGCGCGCAGCCATCTCCTTTTCCTTGTCCGCGTCCATCTCAAGGTTTGCCTCCGCAACCTTGTCTATCAGCGTCAGGACATCGCCCATGCCCAGAATACGGTTTGCCATCCTGTCCGGATAAAACTGCTCTATATCAGTAAGCTTTTCGCCTGTGCTCACATAGATAATGGGCTTTCCGGTAACTGCCTTGACAGAAAGCGCCGCACCGCCTCGCGTGTCACCGTCCATCTTGGAGAGAACGACTCCGCTCACGCCTACCTTTTCATCAAATTCCTTCGCCACATTGACTGCATCCTGACCTGTCATGGCATCCACAACCAAAAGGGTCTGGTGCACATCGACATTCGCCTTTATCTCCTGTAGCTCTGCCATCATCTCCTCGTCAATGTGGAGCCGTCCGGCAGTGTCTATCATAACAACGTTATTGCTGTTTTTCGCCGCATGCTCAAGGGATGCCTTTACAATATCGACAGGCTTGTGGTTTGTCCCCATCGAAAAGAAATCAACCTGCTGTTTATCGGCATTGACATGGAGCTGTTCTATCGCAGCCGGCCGGTAAATGTCACATGCAACCAGAAGCGGTTTCTTCCCTTTCAGCTTCAGCTTTCCGGCAATCTTTGCGACAGCAGTCGTCTTACCTGCACCCTGCAGGCCGCACATCATGATGACGGTCGTCGCCTTGCCCGGCTGTAATTCCAGCTCGGTCGTCTCGGATCCCATCAGTGCCACCATTTCTTCATTTACAATCTTGATAACCATCTGACCGGGATTGAGCCCGTTCATCACGTCGGAACCGATCGCCCGCTCTTCCACTGATTTTACAAACTGCTTCACTACCTTAAAGTTGACGTCCGCCTCCAGGAGCGCCATCTTTACTTCCTTGAGCGCTGCCTTTACGTCAGCCTCCGTCAGGCGTCCCTTGCTTCGCAAATTCTTAAACACCTTTTGCAGTTTATCTGTTAAGCTTTCAAATGCCATCTAATCAAAGCTCCTCTATAATTTCATTTGACAATTTTTTTATCCGCTCATCATCCGTAAGGCTGTTAATCTCGCGGATATTGCTCTTAATCTTTGCAAACTTCTCCACCAGATGAAGCTTATTCTCATAGTCAGCCAGTATCTTGTCGCATCTCCGAATCAGGTCGTGCACTCCCTGGCGGCTGATGCCCTGGTCGTCTGCAATCTCACTCAGCGACAAGTCGTTGAACACGGCATCCTCATATATCTTTTTCTGGTGCTGTGTCAAAAGCTCCCCATAAAAATCATAGAGCATACCTTTGTATTCGAGCCTTTCCAGTCCAATTGCAGTATTTGCATCTGCCTTATGTCCAACTGCCAGATTACAAGCTTTCACATTCTTTCCTCCGCTTTCCAAGTCACGCGACTTTATAAGAATACTACATAAAAAAGGAGGTGTCAAGTATTTTTTCTTGACACCTGCATTTTTTTGCATACTATATCTTATCCCGCGTAATATCCTTATACCCTTCGCCAAATATCTCACTTGCGGAGGACACAATCATAAACGCCGTCGGATCCTCGTCCTTTACGACTTCCTCAAGCTTGGGATATATCTGTTTTCTCGTGACAATCATCAAAAGTTCTTTTGGCTCATTGGTATATGCGCCCCTTGCCGTGATAACCGTCGCCGTGGTATCCAGATCGTCAAAAAGCCGCTGTTTCATCTGGGCAGGCTTTGCGCTGACAATGTATGTGAGCTTCGCCTCATCCGAGCCGTACAGTATTTTGTCCATCACAATGGAATCCGTCACCACTGCTATGCCGGCATAAAATGCGACTGTCAGATCCCGGAACACAATCCACGATGCCAGGATGACCATGCTGTCAAATAAAAGGAATAATATATTAGTCTTAATATGCTTTCTTTTTGTACGGACAACCTTGACAATAATGTCAATGCCGCCTGTCGTTGCGCCTGCCATAAACACGAGTGCCAGTGCCGCCCCTATCAGTGCCCCACCTATCACTGCCGCAATCAGCAGGTCGTCTGTCATCGCGCCATAGGAGGCAAGCGCATTGATAAAGACCGTAATCAGCGCCAGCACATACATCGTGGAACAGATAAATCGCCATCCGAACTTCCACAGCCCGAGCAGGACAATCGGAATATTGATGAGCAGGTTCATCGTTCCCGTAGGTATCGCCGTAAACCGGTTCACCAGGATGGATATACCGGTCACGCCTCCCGGCGCAATATTATTCGGGTCCAGAAATAAACTAATAGCAACTGCATAAATCACTGCCGCCGCTGTCAGTATTACATAATTTTTTACCTTTTTTGCCGCCCGCTTTGTCTGATTCACCACTTTTTCCATAATACCCCGTAATAAAAATTATATATTGGTCCTTACCTGCTTTGGCTGGTAGCCCTTTTCCTCCAGCGCCTGGATAATCTGGTTCTTATGCTCCGTTCCAAACGTCTCAAGCGTAATCCGCAGTTCCACGGCTGCATTCCTGTTGATGGAGACAAACTGGTTGTGTTCCAGTTTAATGACATTGCCGCTCAGGGAAGCAATTACTTCTGACACCTTTGTCAGTTCACCCGGCTTATCCGGAAGCAGCACGGACACCGTAAAAATACGGTCCCTGAAAATAAGCCCCTGCTGCACTACGGACGACATGGTTATAATATCCATGTTGCCGCCGCTCAATATGGACACAATCCGCTTATTTTTCGCATCGATATGGCGCAGCGCCGCCACGGTCAGAAGACCCGAATTCTCAACCACCATCTTATGGTTTTCCACAATGTCCAGAAATGCCACAACAAGCTCCTCGTCCGGAACTGTAACAATCTCATCTATATTTTCCCTGATATAGGGAAAAATATTCTTTCCTGGCGTTTTTACTGCCGTGCCGTCCGCTATCGTATTTACCCGGGGAAGCGTGACCACTTCTCCCGAATTCAGTGACTCCTGCATACAGTTTGCCCCTGCCGGCTCCACGCCAATCACCTTTATCTTGGGATTGAGCAGTTTGGCAAGTGTCGATACGCCGGTTGCAAGTCCGCCGCCTCCGATTGGAACCAGGATAATATCGACCAGCGGAAGCTCCTTGAAAATTTCCATGGCAATTGTTCCCTGTCCGGTAGCGACTGCCAGGTCGTCAAACGGGTGGATGAACGTATAGCCTTTTTCGTCCGCCAGCTGGTAGGCATACTCGCATGCCTCATCATAGACATCGCCCTTCAGAATCACTTCGGCGCCATATCCCTTTGTACGGTTTACCTTCATAAGGGGTGTCGTCGTCGGCATCACGATAACAGCCTTCACGCCATACTTTTTTGCCGCATATGCGACGCCCTGTGCATGGTTTCCTGCCGATGCGGTAATCAGCCCCTTTTCGCGTTCTTCCGGCGAGAGCGTGCTAATCTTATAATATGCGCCCCGCAGCTTATATGCGCCTGTAAGCTGCATATTCTCCGGTTTCAGGTATACCTTGTTTCCTGTCTGGTTACTCAGGTACTCACTGTATATCAGTTTTGTCTCCGAAGTAACTTTTTTCACCATCTCCGACGCTTCCTCAAATTTTTCAAGTGTAAGCATATTTGACATTTTGATTCCTCCTCATATCTCTCCTGCACATGATTACCAGAAAAACCATTTTTTCTTTTTTGGTTTTTCAGTGCCGTTTTCATCTTCCGCACTATCTTCGTCTACATATTCACCCTTATCTTCAGAAACAGCAACGGCATCCATGGCATTTTCCGTTTCTGTCTCCGGGCATGCCGCCCTGTTGTCATCTGTCTCGTCTGGCTGTATCTGCCCATTTTCCGTGGGATTCCCATCGCAGCCGCCATCATTTGGCATGACTTTCCCATCATTGTCCCCATCCGTACTTTCGGGCTGTGTCTCCTCTGTCTTTATGTCAAACAGCGCATTTACAAATTCATCGGCATTAAACTTCTGCAAATCCTCTATCGTCTCACCGACACCGATATATTTTACCGGCACATTCAGCTCGGACTGTATCGCCACCGCAATGCCGCCTTTCGCCGTCCCATCCATCTTCGTGAGAATGACGCCCGTAAGGCTTGCCGCCTCGCCAAACTCACGCGCCTGTGCAAGCGCATTCTGCCCCGTCGTCCCATCAAGCACAATCAGGTTTTCCCTGTGCGCATTGGGAAACTCCCTGTCTATGATGCGGTTCATTTTTTTCAGTTCTTCCATCAGGTTCTTCTTGTTGTGGAGCCGCCCTGCCGTGTCGCATATCAGTACGTCCACGTTTCTCGCCTTCGCGGCGTTCACGGCATCAAATATGACGGATGCCGGGTCTGCACCGTCCGTACCGCCAATCATGTCAACGCCAGCGCGGTGTGCCCACTCCGCAAGCTGGTCGCCGGCAGCAGCCCGGAATGTGTCGGCAGCAGCGATAAGGACTTTTTTGCCCTGCCCTTTCAGGATGCCCGCAAGCTTGCCCACGGAAGTCGTCTTTCCGACACCGTTAACCCCGATAATGAAAATAACCGACTGCTCTTTTTCAAAATCATAGGCTGTCTCTTCCACATGCATCTGTTCCTTGATACTCTCGACAAGAAGCTCCTTACATTCGGAGGGCTGCCGCAAATGCCTCTTTTTGACTTCCTCCCGCATACGCTCGATAATGTCATTTGTCGCATTGACACCGATGTCCCCCATAATAAGGATTTCCTCTAATTCCTCATAAAAGTCATCGTCAATTTCGGACGCCCCGTAAAAAACCGCGTCAATTCCTGCCACAATGTTATCCCTTGTCTTATTTAATCCCTCTTTTAAACGGCTGAAAAATCCTTTCTTTTCCTCTGCCATCCCTGTCAGCCTCCATTCCTGTCCTGATTCTCATTATTTCCTTCCTGGCTCCAGCTGTCAACCTCGCTGTCAACCAGATTGACGCTTACAAGCGTTGACACGCCCTTTTCCTGCATCGTGATGCCATAAAGCCTATCCGCCTGCTCCATCGTTCCCCGCCTGTGCGTAATCACAATGAACTGTGTGCCTTTTGTCAGTTTGTTCAGATATTTTGCAAACCTGCTTACATTTCCCTCGTCAAGCGCCGCCTCAATCTCGTCCAGCAGGCAAAACGGCGACGGTTTTAAGTTCTGTATGGCAAAAAGCAGTGCAATCGCCGTAAACGACTTCTCGCCGCCGGACAGCTGCATCATGTTCTGCAGTTTTTTTCCAGGCGGCTGCGCAATGATACGGATTCCTGCCTCAAGAATGTCCTCGTCCTCAATCAGCTCAAGCGTGCCCTTGCCGCCGCCAAAAAGCTCCTTAAACACCTTGTCAAACTCCCGCTTGATTTCCTCAAACTTCTCTGCAAACTGTCTGCGCATGGCGGTGTCGAGTTCTTCGATAATGCCTTCCAGTGTCTTTTCCGCCTCAATCAGGTCATCATGCTGGTTTTTCATAAAGGTATATCTGTCCATGAGAACCTTGTAGTCTTCAATGGCATTTACATTGACGTCACCGAGCTTACGGATGTCATCCTTTATCGACGCAATCTGTTTTTTCATCTCGGAGATATCCGTCAGTGCCTCATTTCTCATGGATGCGGCGTTGTTGAGCGTAATTTCGTACTCATTCCACATGTAATTAATCTGGTTTTCGACTGTCTCCTCCAGCTTTTCGCGCTGTGCCCCCAGCCTGTACACTTCCTTGTCAAGTGCATTTTTCTTCTCGGAAACTTCTTCCCTTGTCCTGAAAAAGTTCTTCTGTTTCTGTGAGAGTTCGTCTTTCTCCTGCTGTTTCTCTTTCAGGGAAAGCTCTGCGTCTGACTGTGTTGTGTGCGATGCGTCAATCGTCTTTACGATTTCCTCAATGCTTTTCTCCCTGGTTTCAATTTCTTTCAGGCAGCCCTCAAGGCTGGTCTGCACCTCTATCAGTTCTTCCCGGCTACGTGAAAGCTCGCCCTCGATACGGTTGAGATTCGTCTGTTCAAATTCCTGCTTTTGCAGCATCTTTTCATATGCGACATCCCACTCGCCGACCATGCCTGTCTTGCTTGACTCTTCTGCCCGATAATTTTCAAGCTCCCTCTGGCATTGTGCGATGCCCTGCTCCAGCAGCTTCTCGTTTTCCTCCGACGCTTTCAGGTCATGTAACGTCTGTTCCTTATCGGCATTGATTTCGGAAATCTTTTCGTCAATTTCGCGCTGCTCGTCCTTCAGCGAACCAAAGCCCTGCTCCGCCTCGTTTTTTCTCTCCTCGGCAGTCACGACGTTCAGCCTGGCTGTATTCTGTTTGATAAACAGTTCCTGAAGGACTGCTTTGTGGTCTTCGATTGCCTTTCTGAGATTACTCCGCTCCGTTTTGATGTTCTCGATGTCCTCTGTCGCGGCATCCAGTCTTTTCTTCGCGTCCCTTGACTTTTCCTCAAGCTCCTCAAGCTCCCTGCGCCGTCCGAGGAGATTGGAATTGTTTTTGAAGGCGCCTCCGCTGATGGCTCCGCCCGGCACCAGCAGCTCTCCCTCCAGCGTTACCATCCTGACACCATAATCGTACTTTCGTGCAATCCTTACCGCATTGTCAATCGTATCAATCACTGCAATTCTTCCAAGCATCGCCTTCGCGACGTTTCTGTACTTTGCGTCTGTCCTTACAAGGGAATCCGCCAGACCGATTGCACCCTTTTCGTTCAGCACGTCAGGTGTCTTAAATTCCTGTGGTCTGGTGATACTTGTGAGCGGCAGGAATGTGGCGCGTCCGAAGCGGTTCTTTTTCAGGAAGCCAATCATCTTCTTTGCCGTGTCCTCGTCTGTGGTGACAATGTTCTGTATGTTGCCGCCAAGCGCCGTCTCTATCGCGGTCTCGTACTGTTTGTCAACCTTTATGATATCCGCCACAACCCCGACAATCCCTTTATTCTGCTCTTTCTGCTCCATGACCTTCTGGATGCTGTTTCCATAGCCTTCATAGCGCTCTGTCAGGTTTGAAATCGTGTCGAGCTTGGACTTGTATCGCTGGTATGCACCCTGTGCCTCCCTGATTTCCTCGTCCTTTTTGCCAAGCCGCTCGCGGAACGTCTTTCCCCGCTCCTCCATCTCGGTCAGGTTCGTGTTGACCTCGATAATACGGTCATTTATCTTCTGGAATTCCTCCTGCAATGCCTTAATCTCGGCATCGCGTTCCGCCTCGTCGCTCCGGGCGCGCAGCAGGCGCGAATTCAGCTCTGCCTTTCTGATGCGCAGCTGCTCCATCATGGTGTCAAAGCTGCTCATTTTTGATTTAATCGTTGCCCTTTCATTGAGCATCGTGATAATCTGGTTCTTATCCGCTTCGATTTTGGCATTCAGTTCCTCAATCCGTGTCTGGACTTCTGTCAGTGTGCCCTTTGCCTCATTGCGCTCTTTCTCCAGTTCGGCTACCTTCCTGTCAAGCACGGCTTTGCCTTCAAGGATTTTTGCGCGTTCGCTTTCTTTCTCTGTTATCTGTTCCTGTATTGCCGCAATTCTTTCACGGAAATGCTGTTCATTTCCCTGTGCGCCTTTAATCTGTTCCTTCAAGACATTAATCTCGCCCTCAAGCTTTCCCCTGGTCACACTCGCATCCGTAAGGGTGTTTCTGGCTGTCTCAATCTCCTTTTCCAGTTCTTCAATATGTGTCTGAACCGCGTCGTATTCTACCTTTATATTCTCGTACTGCTTGACTGTATTCTCAAAATCCTCCTGTGCAATGCTGTACTTTCCTTCCACATCGCTTAACTGTTCCTTTAGCTTTTTATTTTCGAGGAGGAACATGTTCACGTCAAGTTCTTTGAGTTCTTCCTTTTTTTTCAGGTACACCTTCGCCTTTTCAGACTGTTTCTCCAGTGGCTCCACCTGTTTTTCAAGCTCGCTTAAAATATCGGTTACGCGGACAAGGTTATTTTTCTCGTCCTCAAGCTTCTTCTGCGCCGTCGCCTTTCTCTTTTTGAATTTCACAATTCCTGCTGCTTCATCGAAAAGCTCACGCTTCTCCTCAGGCTTTCCGCTCAGGATTTTTTCAATCTGTCCCTGACCGATAATGGAATACCCTTCTTTACCGATACCCGTGTCATAAAAAAGTTCGTTTACATCCTTCAATCGACAGGGCGTACCATTTATGGAATACTCACTTTCGCCTGAACGATATAAACGCCTCGCCACCGTTACTTCCTCATAGTCAATGGCAAGCTTATGGTCCGCGTTGTCAAAGGTAATGCCCACATACGCATATCCCAGCGGTTTCCGAAGCTCTGTGCCGGAAAAGATGACGTCCTGCATCGACTCACCGCGCAGCTGCTTGATGCGCTGTTCGCCGAGCACCCATCTGACAGCATCGGCAACATTACTCTTGCCGGAACCGTTTGGACCCACGATACCCGTAATTCCCTGATGGAATTTAAATACAATCTTGTTTGCGAACGATTTGAACCCCTGTACTTCTATACTTTTTAAATACATTATTTACCCCACTTATGCTGCTCTGCCCTTATCTCTTTTTGCCCTTAATCCTGATGAGCGCCTCGTATGCCGCCTGCTGTTCTGCCGCTTTCTTTGTCCTCCCCACACCCGTACCAATCAGCTTCTCATCAAGATATGCCTCAACGCGGAACTCCTTGTCATGGTCTGGTCCTGTCTCGCCGACCAGCTCATACCTTAACTGTGCGGTATTATTCTTCTGGATTTCCTCCTGTAACAGTGTCTTGCTGTCCATAAACAGTATTTTATCCTCCAAATCGGACAACACAAAACGGTATATGTACTTTTTCGCATTTTCTATACCGCCATCCAGAAAAATAGCGCCTATCACCGCCTCCATGACATCGGAAATGATGGAGTCCCTTTTCCGCCCCCCTGTTGCTTCCTCGCCCTTGCCAAGCAGAATGTATGAGCCAAGCCGGATATCCCTTGCGCAGTACGCCAGCGCCGGCTCACACACCATCGACGCGCGCAGCCTTGTCAGCTGTCCCTCCGGCATGTCCTTATTCTCATTAAACAAAAATTCACTCGAAACCAGTTCCAGCACGGCATCGCCCAAAAATTCCAGCCGCTCATAATTTCCAAGCTTATTAATCTTCTGTTCATTGGCAAATGAGCTGTGTGTCAATGCCTGTTTCAGCAGTGCCTCATCCTTGAACTGGTATCCGATTTTTTCCTGCAGCTCCTTCAAAGCCTCTTTCCTATTCCTCATATGATTGCTCCTGTTGCACCAACAAAAAGCCCTTTTTACGGGGCTTCTTTTATTATTGTTTTCTTAAATATTCGCCTTTTCAATCCAGTCAACAGCATCCTTTACTGTCTTGAGCCTGTCCAGCCCCTCTGTCGGTATGTGGATGCCAAGCTCATCCTCCACACCCATAAATATCTGGTACAAATCCAATGAATCGGCTCCCAGGTCTGTAAGAAAAGTCATGTCCATTTCAATCTCATCGGGATCCATTCCCAAAACGGCAGCCGTAACCTTCTTCAACGCTTCAAATTCCATTTAATCAGACCCTTTCCCTACTCATCCCGCAAAATGACTTTTTCCCTTATCTTCTCATTGATTTTCTGCTCCTTGAATGTCACGCACTGAAGAATTGAATTTTTAATCTCGACTGCTTTGGAGCTTCCGTGGGTCTTTACCACAAGCCCGTTTAAGCCCAGAAGCGGCGCCCCGCCGTGCTCCTCAAGGCTGAAGCCCTTCAGGGTCGCTTTCAGGGCTGGCTTTACAAGAAGTGCGCCTATTTTGCTCCTGAGCGAGCTCATCATTCCTGTCTTTACTTTTTTAATCAGTGTGGCACCCACGCCCTCATATAATTTCAGGATGATGTTCCCTGCAAATGCTTCACATACGATTACGTCGGCATATCCCGTAGGAATATCCCTTGCCTCAATGCTTCCTATGAAGTTTATCTCCGGACAGTTCTTGAGAAGCGGGAAGGTCTCTTTTACAAGCGCGTTTCCCTTTTCCTCCTCCGCACCGATGTTCACAATTGCCACTTTTGGATTCGGGACGCCCATGACGCTTTCCATGTATACAGAACCCATCTTGGCAAACTGTACCAGATGGGACGGCCTGGCATCCACATTTGCCCCGCAGTCAATCAGAAGCGAACAGCCTGTCTCTGTCGGGATGAGCGGTGCAAGGGGCGGGCGCTCGATTCCTTTGATTCTGCCGACAATCAGCTGTCCGCCGACAAGTACTGCACCTGAACTTCCTGCCGATACAAACGCATCACAGACACCGTCCTTTACCAGATTAAGTGCAACCACAATCGAGGAATCTTTCTTCTTTCTGATTGCCATTACGGGCGGCTCCGCAGTCTCTATAATTTCTTCTGCATTTACGATTTCAATTTGTTCCTTGTTGTATGTATACTGCACAAGCTCCTTTTTGATGGCATCCTGCCTGCCTGTCAGATACACTTTAATTCTGCTGTTTTCTGCCACAGCCTCTATTGCACCCTTTACAATTTCTGCCGGGGCGTTGTCCCCGCCCATGGCATCCACTGCTACCCTGGTCATTTCTCCCATGTTCAAATCCTCCATTCGCAATTAGTCAGGAGCTGTTCCCAAATAATTACATTAATACTTATATAAATATACTAGACCTACCGTCAAAAATCAAGGGAAAAAAACAAGGTGTAAAATCTTAATCATTCCATAAGACTTCACACCTTGTTTCCTGAAAGCGAACAGAGAAGATTATCCTCCCCTGCCCATGCGCATAAAAAAATATCACATTAATCAACTGCAATAATTTCCTTTTTGTTGTAAGAGCCACAAGACTTGCATACTCTGTGGGGCATCATCAGCGCGCCGCACTTACTGCACTTTACCAATGTAGGAGCGCTCATCTTCCAGTTTGCTCTTCTCTTATCTCTTCTTGATTTAGAAGATTTATTTTTTGGACATATAGACATTGTTACACCTCCTTATTCGCATGAAATAAATCTTTTATTGCTGCCATTCTGGGATCTGGAACAAAATCATCGCATCCACAGTCTCCATCATTCAGATTTTTACCGCAAACCTTGCAAATTCCTTTGCAGTCATCCTTACATAAAATCTTCATCGGCCAATCCAATAATAATTCATTATTGACTAGTTCATCTACATTTAAGTGATATCCTTCCATAAGTTCCAGTGAATCCCCTTCATCTGCGTCCTCACCTGTATAATCCGGTGCGACGACCTCATTATCAAAGGATAAATCAAATGTATAATCGACATCCTGCAGGCACCTGTCACATGCAAGTGCAAATGTAATATGCACATTCCCCTGCACCAGCGCCCTCGAACGCCCGATATTAGAAAGCTTCAGCACAACCGGGCTCTTTTCCTTTATCGAGAAAGTTCCATACTGATTCGTAAAGGTATCCGCATCATACGATGCAGCCAGCTCCTGTACTTGTCCTTCATTTGTAAATACATCTGTCAAATTCACTAACATAGTAGACTCCTATTCACACATTCACTTATTATACAGAACCTCCGAAAATTTGTCAACAGTATTTATCAGTTTTTCTATGTTTTTTTGTCCTTTCATGATATTATGGAGATAAGTCGTTTCAACAACTATTTATTCCAGAGAGGGGATAAATTTGTGCTTACGCCCAAATTCGCAGACTTTGGCAAGAATGGAGGATTACCATGAATGTTACTGCCGTAATTGCAGAATACAATCCTTTTCACAACGGTCACCTGTACCAGCTCCGGACAATCCGCGAGCAGGGAGCCGACTACATCATTATAATCATGAGCGGGGACTTCATGCAGCGCGGGATTCCCGCCATCGTCAGCAAATACGAACGCTGCCGGATGGCACTGTCAAACGGCGCGGATCTTGTTTTCGAGCTCCCTGTCTACTCCGCACTTGGCAGCGCAGAATACTTTGCACAGGGTGCGGTGTCCATGCTTGACAAGCTGGGTATTGTTGATGTCCTGCACTTTGGCAGCGAATCGGGTGATATCGCGCTGCTTACGGAATCTGCAAAAATAATCGCCCACGAAACTACTTCGTACAAAGCATCGCTGAACAACTATCTCAGGCAGGGCATCTCTTTTCCCGCTGCCAGGGACAAGGCACTGTCTGATAGCTTTTCTGGCAGGAATATCGAACAGATTATCAAAATGCCCAACAATATCCTTGGAATGGAATATATTAAGGCGCTTATCCAGAGAAACAGTTCCATAAAACCGGCAACACTTGTGAGAAAGGGCGCGGGATATTCCTCGGACTTACTTGTTTCCGGCAGCTTTGTCTCTGCAAACGCCATTCGCACTGCACTCTCTGCCCAAAAAGACAGCGAAGTCAGGGAACACATGCCTGACTCCGTGTATGAAATGCTTGGGCAGACACTTTTATTTGCAAATGATTTTTCAGAAATATGTTTATACAAGATGCTTCAGCTTTCTGCCAATAAAGAAAGCTTTGCAGGCTATTATGATGTCGGGAAGCAGCTCTCACATACACTGTATGGCAATCTGTATCATTATACTTCGTTTGACGGATTCGCACTGAAAAACAAAACCAAAAACCTGACGTTCTCGCGTATCTGCCGCAGTCTTATGCACATTCTCCTGGACATGACGCAGGACAATGCTGATTGCTTCAAACAATACGATTATGTACAGTATGCAAGGCTTCTCGGTTTTACAAAGCATGGCCAGGAACTGTTAAAATCAATCAAGGCAAACACGTCCATTCCTGTTCTGACCAAGCCGTCCGCTGCACGAAAACAGCTTTCCGGTGCAGCACTGATGTCTTTTCAGGCAGACATTTATGCCGCAACCATTTACGAGAGTGTCAGGAACCAGAAAATCCAGCGCCTGTCAGGCTACTCCGCAAAAGAATCCGTCCGGAACGAATTTACTTCGGAAATCATAAAGCTTCCATAGGAATCTTCTCGTCTTAATTCTTAAAGCTATGGATTGGCGCCGGTATTCTGCCGCCACGGTTCACAAATGCATCACAGGAATACCGGTTTACGGGCATGATGGGCGCATGTCCGAGCAGGCCGCCAAATTCCGCGCTGTCTCCCACGGTTTTCCCAATAACGGGGATAATGCGCACTGCCGTGGTCTTTTGGTTTACCATGCCAATAGCAAGCTCATCTGCTATGATTCCGGCAATTGTCGTCGGTTTTGTGTCACCCGGAATCGCAATCATGTCCAGTCCGACCGAGCAGACACAGGTCATCGCCTCAAGCTTCTCAAGCGTAAGCGCCCCCGCATTGACTGCGTCTATCATTCCCTGGTCTTCACTGACGGGAATAAACGCACCGCTGAGTCCGCCCACATAGGAGGATGCCATGACTCCACCCTTTTTCACCTGGTCATTTAGCAGGGCAAGCGCTGCCGTTGTTCCCGGCGCTCCCGCATATTCCAGCCCGATTTCGCATAAAATGTCAGCCACGCTGTCACCGATAGCCGGTGTGGGCGCCAGGGACAAATCCACAATGCCAAAAGGAATGCCAAGCCGTTTCGATGCCTCCTGCGCGACAAGCTGTCCGACACGTGTAACCTTAAACGCCGTTTTCTTGATGGTTTCGCAGAGCACCTCAAAGTTCTCACCGCGCACCCTTTCCAGCGCATTTTTCACGACGCCGGGCCCGCTGACACCGACATTGATGATGGCATCGGCTTCCGTCACGCCGTGAAATGCCCCCGCCATAAACGGATTGTCGTCCGGCGCGTTACAGAACACCACAAGCTTGGAACAGCCAATGGAATCATTGTCCTTTGTGCGTTCCGCAGTCTCCTTGATGATATCCCCCATCAGCCTGACGGCATCCATGTCGATTCCTGTCTTGGTGGAGCCAAGATTCACGGAGCTGCACACCAGTTCTGTCTCCGCAAGCGCCTGCGGAATCGAGCGGAGCAGAAGCTCGTCCGCCTTTGTCATTCCTTTGGACACCAGCGCGGAATATCCGCCAAGGAAGTTCACGCCGACATCCTTGCGCGCCCTGTCAAGTGTCTTTGCGATTGACACGAAATCTTCGGACGTCCTGCACGCAGAACCGCCCACCAGGGCAATCGGGGTAACGGAAATCCTTTTGTTCACAATAGGAATTCCAAATTCCTTCTCAATCGCCTCGCCAGTGGCTACCAGATTCTTTGCCACAGCCGTAATCTTGTTGTAAATTTTATCGTTTAGTCTGTCCAAATCTGAGTCAATACAGTCAAGGAGACTGATGCCAAGCGTGATTGTCCTGACATCGAGATTCTCCTTTTCAATCATTTTGTTTGTCTCCAACACTTCATTTATGTTTATCATATCAAATGCCCTCCCAAAAAATATTACAGTCTGTGCATACTATTAAAGATTTCCTCTCTCTGACATCTGATAATCACACCGATTTCCTCCCCGAGCCTGTCAAGGTCATCCGATACCTCGCTGACTGACTTGGCAGCAGAGCTCATATCCGCTATCATCATCATATTGAAATAGTCATCCACAATGGTCTGCGAGATGTCAAGAATATTTATCTTGTTTTCGGCAAGATATGTACATACCCTTGCAATAATGCCTACGGTATCTTTTCCTACTACTGTAATAATCGTCTTTTTCATAATCTTAGCTCCTATCCTTTTTCTTTTATATGATCCTATATTTCTACTAATCGTGACATTTCACTCCGGCTTGCGACAAAAATAGGGAAATCATCCGGCTTATATGGATTGTCTGCCATGGATATTTCCAGCCGGACTGTCTCATATGCCAGCTCAGCCATATTATTTTCCTTGCTTAAATGCCCCAGAAATACGGTTTTCAGGTTGTCGTGCAGCAGACGGCTAAGCAGTCTTCCCGAGAGCTCATTCGACAAATGCCCCTTTTTTCCAAGTATCCGCTGTTTCAGGGCGTACGGATATGGTCCTACCTGCAGCATATTGATATCATGATTGGCTTCCAGCAAAAGGGCATCCATTCCCCGCAGGCATTCCACCGTGTATTCATCGTACATGCCAAGATCCGTCGCCACTGCCATGCGCCTGCTTCCATACTGGAACCGGTACGCTACTGGCTGCGCCGCGTCGTGGGAAATCTTCATCGGGTTGACCGTGATGTCCTTTAGGATAAACTTCTCGTCCGCCCGGACCGCGCGAAAAAGTGAGTCATCTATCGCGCCAAGATTACTCACTTTCTTAATGGCTTTTATTGTTCCTTCTGTGGCATATATCGGTATGCCAAATTTCCTGCACAATACACCCAGACCGCCGATATGGTCTGAGTGCTCATGCGTAATCAGTATCCCATCAATGTCTTTCCCTGTCAGCCCAAGCTGGTTTAGTCCTTCCACAGTCCTCTTGCAGCTTATTCCTGCATCCACCAGAAGGTGCGTGGCATCTGTACCGATATAGATACAGTTGCCACTGCTTCCGCTGGCTATACTACACATTCTCATTTTATTCATTCCTTTGTTTTTTATTTCCAGTATACCTCAATCTTGTCCCCGTTGTAAAGCTCCTGTGTATACTGTGCGTCCTTTCCGTTTACAAGTGTCGCGATGCCGGCGCCCTGCATCCTGCTGGTGTCAAAATCGATATAGTCGAAGATATCCACAAACATATAACTTTGTTTGCCCCTCATGACAACTGGTTTCTGGTTCACAATGACAATTATTTTTTTGCCTGTCTCCTCAGCAGTCTCCTGTTTCTCCTTTTTCTCCTCCTTTGCCACATTTTCCTTCACATTCTGGAACACATGCGCTTTTTCCTGTCTGGAATCCTCACGCCCCTTTTCCGTCTTTACTGTCTCCTCAGCGTCCCTCTCCTCTGCATGGCTCGCAGCGTCATCCCTCGTCTCCGGTTCTTCATCCAAAATCGTCTCGGTTCTGACATCTGAGGCAGTCCTTTCTACTTCTATGTCTGGCTCTGGCTTGACTTCATCCTGCTTTGCCGCAGCTGTTTCCCCAGCATCTGCCGCAGCCGGTGCGGTTTCTTCTATCTTGGTTTCTTCCGCCATTGTTTCTTCTGCTTTTGCAGATGAAGTATTTTCTTCTGCCTTAGAAGCTTCTTCTTTTACCTCCGCGGTTCTCTCTGTTTTCGCATTTCCTTCATCCGCATTGACCGATTCTGCCTTTTCACCCTCATTTTCTGCGGGCATGTCCGCTTCTGTATCTGGCTCCTTTACTTCCTTTTTGGATTCCCTGTGTCCGTCCCTGTGCAGTTCGATATGTGATTCCTTATAGATTTCTTTGAGCTCATACTCTTTTCTGTTTTTTATCTCAATGACGTCCGACGTATGGATTTCTACAGTGCCATCTGCTTTCTCCCCATTGATAATCAGAACCATATCATCTGCGGAAAGCCCCATAAACTCAAGGAATCCATCGCAGGTATAGAACGTTGACACCTCTATGTCATCGCCGTTTTGTATGAAATATTCTTCTGTCACGGCAGTCCCATTTACCTTTACCGGCTTTGGCAGCTGCATTTCATCGCCGTTGACAGTCACTGTTATTTTTCCATTGTAGTCCACGAGATCCGCAATCTTTTCCTGCGCCGGTGTTCCCAGCGTTGATTCCTCAAGCGTGATGACATCATTGGATTTGATGTTATGGCTGAGATTTACCTCCTCGCCGTTTACATATACATGGGCACTCTCGCCATATTCCCCTTTTGTCACGCGGTTCTTGCCATTTACGGTGTACCGGAGCTCCTCGCCTCGCCGCGGGAAGAGCCCGTCCCGGGTAAAATCAGCCTGCATTGCCGCATCGGTAACGGTGAGCTTGTTGTTGTCGTACAGTTTGATTCTGTTTCCGTTAAACGTAATATAGATAAAATTGTTGTACTGTTCATAGTATGTAAGACAGATTCCAATCGGTGTGATGATTGTCGAATCCTTGAGCGCACCCTCCGGGAAATCGACGTTTTTCATGATTTCCTCTCCGCGCAATGCCACACGTTTCGGGTCAAGCCCGAGTTCCGCAGCGACCAGCTCGTCAAATCCACTGATTTTTCCGCCTCCGCCGACAATAAATACGGCGCTTGGCGATGTACCGCCGTTTAACTCCTTGATTGCATCTGCCGCAAGCTTTGACATCTTCTCAATCTCAGGCTGGCATATCGCTATCACTTCCTTTGCCGAGATTGTCTGCTGCATCCCCATAATATCCTCATATACAATCTCATCCTGGTGTGTCGCCGCCGTCTTAATCATCTCCGCCGTGGCAAAGTCTATCAGGCAGGTCTTTGCCAGAAGCTCCGTGAGCGTGTCACCGGCACACGGAATCATCCCGAAGGCGATGACACTTCCGTCATCTGTAATGGAAATATCGGACGTACCTGCGCCAACATCAATCATTGCGATATTCAGCAGCCTGAATTTCTCCGGAATGGCAACCCTGATTGCCGCAATCGGCTCCAGTGTGAGGTTTGCAACCTTTAATCCGGCAAGCTCGACCGCACTGTAAAGGCCGTCAACAACATCGTCCGGCAAAAATGTCGCAATCATGTCGGCGCCCAGATTTTTCGCCTTGTGGTGCTCCGGCTGCCCCATCCACATGCCGTTCAGATAATACTTTACCACGGAGTACCCGACGCAGTAAAAGTGCAGATTGGTATCGTTGTTCTCCTGAAAATCAGAAAACGCCTGCTCAATGCCAAGCGAAATCAGGTTGCTCATATCCTCCTTGGTAACGTTGCGCTCCTTGTCAAGATCCATATCCACATGGACATTCATGGTTTTTAACACACGTCCGGCAGCCGCGATACACACTTCGTCCATTTTAATTCCCATCTTAGCCTGAAGGGACTGTGCGATATCCGCTATAATGGCTGCAACCCTGTTAATGTCATGTATCTGTCCGTCAAGCATTGCACGCGTCTCATGCTGGCGAATCTCCTGCGCCGCAACGACAAAGCGCTCCCCCTGCCTGTAGCCCACAGTACCTACGATACTCCTTGTTCCGATATCAAGCCCAAATACGAGTTCTTCTCCGTTCACTTTCATTTCGTTCATTCCTCAATCCCCCATTATATGATTAATCTGTTCGTAAGTTTCCTCCAGACTGCCATTGTTGGATATCACAACCTTACAATGTTTTCTGAATTCCTCTTCGCTTAGCTGTCCCTTCATAATATCAGCTGTCTTCTGTGCGCTGTACTGTCTCCCTGTGGCAAGCCTTTCCTCGCGCAGCGCCGCATCCGAATGCACATACCACATTTCATCCACTATCTGGTCATAATGTTCCTCTATCAACAATGCTGCTTCTATAAAAAAGTAATCGGCTTCACCTTTTTCTTTCTCATATGTTATCTGGCTTAGGATATATTTTTTTACTGCCGGATGAATCACCTTATTGACACCGTCCAGCAACCTTTTATCACCAAAAATAAGCGCTGCCATTTTCCCCTTATGGATGGTTCCGTCAGCATTTAGTATTTCCTGGCCGAGCAGCTCCACGAGCCTTTGATAACACTCCTGCCCCGGCTCATACAATCGGTGCGCCGCTTCGTCCGCCCTGATAATACGGCACCGGTAATGGGTTCCGATATAAGACAGGATTTTCGTCTTGCCTGCCCCGACCCCGCCGGTGATTCCTATAATTTTCATTATAATTCCCCATTATTTCATTTTTGTGCTATTTTGCCTCATACCAGTCTGCCCCCGTGTGCAGGTCAATCTCAAGGTTCACCGCCAGCTCGCATGCATTCTGCATTTCCCGCGACAGTATCTCCCTGACTTCTTCCACCTCGTCGTTTCTGGTTTCTATCAGCAGCTCGTCATGTATCTGCAAAATCAGCTTTGACTTTAGCCCCTTTGTTTTCAGCGCATCGTAGACATGAATCATGGCATACTTGATAATGTCCGCCGCTGTTCCCTGTATCGGTGAGTTCATGGCGACACGCTCCCCGAAGGAACGCTGGTTAAAATTGGACGATTTTAGTTCCGGCACAGGTCTGCGCCTTCCAAAAAGCGTCTCGCAGTATCCCTTGTCCCTCGCGTCGTCCACCATCTTGTCCAGAAAACGCTTGATTCCCGGATATGTCTTAAAATACTCGTCAATATATTCCCTTGCCTCCTTCGGCGTGATACTCAAATCCTGGCTAAGTCCAAAGGAGCTGATGCCATACACGATACCAAAGTTTACTGCCTTGGCATTGCGCCGCTGTAAATCCGTAACCTCCTCAAACGGCGTATGAAAAACCTTTGACGCCGTAATCCGGTGAATGTCCTCCGACATTTTGTAGGCTTCAATCAGCTGCCTGTCATCGGACATATGGGCAAGGACGCGCAGTTCTATCTGGGAATAGTCCGCATCCATGAAAATACACCCGTCCTGCGGGATAAAAACCTTGCGGATCCGCCTGCCAAGCTCCATGCGCATCGGTATGTTCTGCAAATTGGGCTCGGTTGAACTCAGTCTTCCTGTCGCCGTAATCGTCTGGTTAAAATTCGTGTGAATCTTATTGTCATCCCTGATAAACGCCGCAAGTCCCTCTGCATAGGTGGATTTTAATTTTGTCAGCCCCCTGTACTCAAGAATATCCTTGACAATCGGGTACTCGGGCGCAAGCTTTTCAAGCACGTCCGCCGCTGTCGAATACCCTGTCTTTGTCTTCTTTCCGCCGGGCATCTTCATCTTGTCAAATAAGATTTCCCCGAGCTGCTTTGGCGAGTTGATATTAAACGACTCCCCTGCTTCGGCGTGAATCGCTTTTTCAAGCTCCCCGATTCTGCCGCTGAGCGCCTCACCATAAACCTTAAGCTCCTCAGGCCTTACAAGAATGCCCTCCCGTTCCATGTCATAGAGCACATACGTAAGCGGCATTTCCAAATCCCGGAACAGCTGCTCCATTCCATTCAGCCGCAGGGCTTTCTCAAGCAGCGGCACCGCCTTATATAGGACAAATGTCTCCTTTGCGAGATAGGAAAGACACTCTTTTTTACTGTTTTGGTAGGCTGTTCCAATATCTGTTTTTCCAAAAATTTCTGACCAGCCCCGCAGCCGGGCACTCAGGTACTCCCCTGCCACATCCTCTATTTTGTAATCGCTTTTCAGCGGATTTATCAGGTATGCCGCTATTTTGCAGTCAAATATATTTCTCGTAATTTCATGTGACAAAAGGCTCCTGTCCTGCTGCCCTGAAACCATGTTTTCATAATCATTTTTTACATCAAATACGGAAATTGTCATTTTCTCGGCGGAAAGCATATTGTTTATCCACTGTCTGATATCAGCAGCAGGTATCCTGTCCGAGCCTTCTATCCAGTAGATGTGCTCCTCCTTGTCAGAACCGCCGCACACCATACATCCGAACACATCCTGTCCTTCATCCACCTGGAAAAAGAGCTGACCACTCGCATCTGTCTTATAATCCCCCGCATTTCCAGCCTTTATATTCAAGATTCTGATTGCAGCCGTTCCCCTTCTGGCCGCTGTGTCAAAAACCTTTTTTGCGTCCTCGGATGTCGTGACCGTAACGACTTTCACATCCTTGTCGATATCGATTTCCACGTTTTTGGGAGCTTCCCCAAATTTCCCTAAAACAGCATCGAGCGAAAGCTGTTTTAGCTTCGCATAAGCCTCTGGTGTGTCAAGTTCTCCCAGCTTTGCATGTTCGGGCGAAAAATCGAGCGCTATGTCTGCATATTGTTCAGGCACGGCTTTATGCCCTAACGCAATGTCGTCTTTGTGATAGTCCACGATCTGGGTATTTTTATTTCCGGTCTCTACAAGCCGGACAGTCACTGTCTCGGAAACAAGCTGCAATAAACTCCTGTCTCCTGACACAACTGTAACCGCTGTGTTCCCATCCGCACAGCGGTTTGCAATTGCCCGAATCAAATCAGCTGTCCCCATCTCATTCCTGTCAACAACATTCACATTCATGGATGCAAGTATTTCTTTTATGACAGGTATCTGCTCCCTGAAGCTCTCCGGTATCGCATTATGCCTGCCGTCCTTATCCTGCTGCGCTTCCTGTCCAAAAACGATTGTCATATATTCTGTTTTTTCTTCAACCGCCAGCATCAATAACACGTTGAGAAATCCGCATATGGCATTTGTATGAAATCCCGCTGCATTGGTCTGTATCGGTACATGATAAAATGCCTTCTTTAAAATATTATTGCCATCTATTAATACAATTTCGCTCATCCAGTCTCATACTCCTCCCAGCAAAAAGATGCAGAATATCATCGACGCAACTAAAAAAAGACCGGCTTTCAGCTGCTTGTATACCTTTTTTCGGTTTATGGTACGATTCAGCCTGTCTTCCAGTTCACTCTGCACATCAATATCATCTGCATTTTCAAGCCTGTTGATACCTTCTAACAAAAGATATTCTATTGTAAGTTCCTCCATGCACTCCGTGCAGGAATGTACGTGCTCCACAAATTGAAACTCTGTATTTTCATCCAGCTCGTTTTTCAGAAACAAGTGAATACAGCGCCGTGTCTCCTTACAATCCATTTATCCCCTCTTAGGAACCATAGAAAAAGTCCCCCAACCAGTGTTACCATAACTTGTTTACCATCATAATAATACACTATCTGAGGGCATTTTAAAAGAGATAAATAAAATTTTTTTATTTTTGTGAAAAATGACAATTTTTGCGCCACCGTCCCAAAAACAGGAAACAGCGGCTTCCCTGTCACATGCCGCTGTTTCCATGTTTTGGAACCCTTGTTCATGCACTTTAAACAAACGTATCCCCATCGCTGATTTTCTGTATCAGCTGCTGCATTTCTTCCTTGCTTTTCACATTTTTGCTTTGTGCAAGAACCTGCTCCTTCTCATATTCTGTCATTTTTCCATAATTGGTGACTGCCTGCTCGTCCATCGCCATTCCAAATGCAAGACCAAGCGGCAGGACACTGCTCTGTAATCCATCTGAAAAATCCATAATCACACCTCATACCTTTCCTGCTTCAGCAAAATCCCCCTCAAAGGGATCTGCTGTTTTAGCATTTCCTGATTTGTGTGTTCTTATGCATTTTTAATCTGTTTGCTCATTTCCCTGTTCCTGAGCCGGAAATTCTTCTGGCTGTTCTTCCTGCAGGACTTCTGGTTTTGGAAGCGCTGCCTGCTGTCCTTCGCCCTGAAGCCCTTCCTGTTGTGGTTCTTCTCCGTGAACCTCCTGAATAGTTTCCGGCTCCCCTGTCAGCACGATTACCGTCCGCGGCTGAATTTTTATTTTGCTGACATATCCAGATTCCTCCGGGTTTTCCATCTCTTTCCCATCCGCAAACGTATTTACAAAAATCTTCCACTTCATCCCATTGGGAAGCTCCGGAAGCTGCATCTCGAGCGGTTCCCAGTACGCATTCATGGCATAAAATACAATATCATCCCTTGTGTCTGCCTCATCCCTGCCCGCGTACATAATCCCAATCAGCCTGCTGTCCCGCCTTGTATGCGTATTCCACGGTGCCCCATTGTGCACGCTGATTTCCTGCAGATTGCATTCCGCATTTTTCGTTGTTTTTCGCAGAATCGCATGGTTTTTACGGAATGCTATCATTTCCTTAAAAAACTGATAAATGTCCTGATATTTTTCAAGCCTCGTCCAGTCAAGCCATGAAATACGGTTATCCTGGCAGTATGCATTATTGTTGCCGAACTGTGTATTGCAGAATTCATCCCCCGCGAGGAACATCGCAGGCCCCCTGCTGCACATCAATGTCGCAAACGCGTTTTTTACCATGCGGCGGCGCAGCTTCTCTATCTCCGGGTCGTCTGTCTCCCCCTCCTCGCCGCAGTTCCAGCTGTTTCCATTGTTGTCGCCATCCGTGTTGTTCCATCCGTTTTTTTCATTGTGCTTCATATTGTAAGAATATAAGTCATACAGCGTAAATCCGTCGTGGCAGGTCAGGAAATTGACAGACGCGCTTTTTCCCCTGACAGACGGGTCATATAAGTCCTTTGACCCTGTAATTCGGGTAATCGCAATATCTGCCAGCCCTTCGTCCCCTTTCAGGAAGCGCCGCATGTCATCCCGGTATCTTCCATTCCACTCCGACCATCTGTTGTATGCCGGAAAATGTCCTACCTGGTACAGTCCGCCCGCGTCCCATGCCTCTGCAATCAGTTTCACCTTTCCCAGGATGGAATCTCCGGCAATCCCCTGTAATATCGGAGGTTCTGCCATCGGGGCGCCATTCTGGTCCCTTGTCAGAATGGATGCCAGGTCAAAACGAAATCCATCCACACGGTACTCCGTCACCCAGTAGCGCAGGCATTCAATGATAAACCGCCGGGTCATCGGATGATTACAGTTGAGGGCATTTCCGCACCCGCTAAAATTATAGTAATACCCATCAGGGGTCAGGATATAATAAATATTGTTGTCAATTCCCTTAAAGGAAAAACATGGGCCATCTTCATTTCCCTCTGCCGTATGGTTGAAAACGACATCCAGAATCACCTCAATCCCGTTTTCCTTTAACTCGTAAATCAACTGTTTTAACTCGTCACCCTCATGGTTATGTTCCACGACAGACGTATAGCCTGTATTGGGTGCAAAAAAACAGACTGTATTATATCCCCAGTAGTTATAGAGCTGCACTCCGTCTACAACCCTGGCGCTCTCCATCTCGTCAAACTCAAAAATTGGCATCAGTTCCACCGCATTAATGCCCAAATCTTTTAAATAGGGTATTTTCTGCCGCAGTCCCTCGAACGTTCCTTTCGCCGTCACATTGGAAGACTCATCCTTCGTAAATCCCCGCACATGCATCTCATAGATTACCAAATCCTCAAGCGGATATTCCAGTTGCTCGGTATTCCCCCAGTCGAAATTATTCTCTACCACTCTGGCATGATACACGAAATTCTCACCACTCTCAGGACGTTCTCCCCATTTCCGCTGTCCGGTTACAGCCCTCGCATAAGGGTCAAGCAGGACATTATCCTTGTCAAAAAGCAGCCCTGCCTCCTTGTTATAAGGCCCATCCAGCTGAAACGCATACTCAAACTCCTCAATATTCAGCCCGAATACCAGCATGGAATACGTATTTCCAATACGATATGCCTTTGGAAATTCCAGTTTCGCATACGGCTCTTTTTCCTGTGGCTTAAACAACAGCAGTGTACAGCTTGTTGCCCCGAAGGAATGAATCGTAAAGCTGACGCCGTTTGACGCCGGCGTTGCCCCATCCTTGTTATAAAATCCCGGCCGAACCTGAAATCCGTTGATAATATCCAACGGCTGTAGCTTTTCGCCTCGCTGCGGTTTGTGATGTATATAAATCATATCATTTGTTCTCCCAGTTTAACTCCTCAATTTTTCTGATGAGCTGTCATAACGTAATACAGCCAGCGCACCAGCCCACAAATATATATTATATAGAGACTTTTTCTATTAATCAATCCAAATATAATCTCTTTCCTTAAATTTTGTACCAGTTTTACGCATATAATGCGAAAAAAAATTTTTTTCCAATTTATACTTGCCTAGTTCCCAGAAATGTGCTATTATATTTCTTGTCGTTACGACACGCAAGCCGGTGTGGCGGAATGGCAGACGCAGCAGACTCAAAATCTGCCGGGGGCAACCTCGTGCCGGTTCAAGTCCGGCCACCGGCATAAAAGGAGCTTAACCGCTCCTTTTTTTATGCACACGGGCGTCCAAATGAAATATGTCAGCAAGCTGACGGACGCCCGGCGCGGCGAGTAGGGGAGAAGGTCGTTCCCCTACTCGATTGCACACGGAATCTGAATCAATATACAATTATTGACGAACGGATGGATAAATGGTATTCTTTATTTATGGACATGAAAAAATGACGGTTAAGGAGGTGGCTGCACATGGCATTGCCACAGGAACATATTTGTACAGTTGAAGATATCTACGCCCTTCCGGACGGGCAGCGTGCTGAGTTGATTGACGGACAGATATATATGATGGCTCCGCCAAATTTCAGACATCAGAAAATAGCAATGGAACTATCCACAAGTATCAATGCCTATATAAAAGCGCATGGAGGAAACTGCGAAGTTCTTCCCGCACCATTTGCCGTTTTCCTGAATGAAGATGACCGAAACTATGTTGAGCCTGACATTTCTGTTATCTGTGACAAAAATAAACTGAATGATAAGGGATGCGTGGGCGCGCCTGACTGGATCATTGAGATTACATCCCCATCCAATCCGGAATACGATTATGGCATCAAGCTTTTCAAGTACCGTACTGCCGGGGTTCGCGAATACTGGATTGTAAATCCGCTAAAGCATACTGTCAATGTACATGATTTTGAGCAGGAAAAGAAATCAAACTTATATTCTTTCAGCGATACGATTCCCGTATGCATTTATGAGGATCTGACCATCAATATTGACGAACTGCTCGCATAAGAAAACAGGACAACTCCTTTTACGGTCAGTTGTCCTGTTCTTTATTCATTATTTATCAAATCAGCCTAATGATGGAACAGCCTGATACCTGTAAAGCACATCGCCATGCCATACTTATTGCAGGTTTCGATGACATTGTCATCCCGGATGGAACCGCCCGGCTGTGCGATGTATTTCACGCCGCTCCTGTGTGCCCTCTCCACATTGTCGCCAAATGGGAAAAATGCGTCGGAACCAAGCGCCACATCTGTCATCTGGTCAAGCCATGCACGTTTCTCCTCCCTTGTAAGCACCTCCGGTTTTTCCGTAAAAAAATTTTCCCATGTGCCGTCTGCGAGCACGTCCATATAGTCGTCACTCATGTATACGTCTATCGTATTATCCCTGTCCGCCCGTCCGATTTTATCCTTGAACGGCAGATTCAATACCTTGGGATTCTGGCGCAAAAACCAGTTGTCAGCCTTGTTTCCTGCAAGCCTTGTACAGTGGATGCGCGACTGCTGCCCTGCGCCGATGCCGATTGCCTGTCCGCCCTTTACATAGCAGACAGAATTTGACTGCGTGTATTTTAACGTAATCATGGCAATCGCAAGGTCTATTTTTGCCTGTTCGGGAATTTCCTTGTTTTCTGTCACGACATTTGCAAACAGCGCATCGTCTATCACCAGCTCGTTTCTGCCCTGCTCAAAGGTAATGCCGTAGACATCCTTTGTCTCTACAGGATTTGGTACATACGCAGGGTCAATCTGAATCACTGCGTAATTGCCCTTTTTCTTTGCCTTCAGAAGTTCAAGCGCCTCCGGCTCGTATCCGGGTGCAATGATTCCATCTGATACCTCACGCTTAATCAGCTTCGCCGTATCGACATCACACACGTCCGACAGCGCGATAAAATCGCCAAAAGACGACATTCTGTCCGCGCCCCTCGCCCTTGCATAGGCACTTGCAAGCGGTGACAGCTCGCTCATGTCATCTACCCAGTAAATCTTTCTCTCAACCTCATTTAAAGAGAGTCCCACCGCCGCGCCGGCAGGCGAAACATGCTTAAACGAAGCCGCTGCCGGAAGCCCGGTAGCTTTTTTCAGTTCTTTTACAAGCTGCCATCCGTTAAATGCATCCAGAAAATTGATGTATCCGGGTTTTCCGTTCAGCACTTCGATGGGCAGCTCACCGTCCTTCATATAGATTTTAGATGGTTTCTGATTCGGGTTACAGCCATATTTTAATTCTAATTCTTTCATATGTTATTTACTCCTTATTGCAGAATTCTTATACATTCTTATTGTATATCTTTGACTCATATTTTCCGGTCTCTATGTCAATAAAGCGGATAAACAGCGATACCTTATTGTCTTCATTTAAGCTGTTCCAGACCATATCGCCAAACGCATCCATGTCATCTGGGATATCCACAAGCTTCGGTTCACCCTCAAAGCTTGGAAGCGGATTGCCATCACCCATATAAGTGTGGATAAAATGTCCCTCTCCCGCCACGGGATTGCTGTATGCAAAGGTAAAACGATTGCACGCGTCGGGATTTCCATTGTTGCTTTTCAAAATGGACATTGCATAGTTGTAGCTGCCGTTTTCAATATGGAGAATGCCGGAAATCCGCGGCGTGTAATTGGGTGCGTCCGGCTCAAACTCCCTTGTCCTGAGCGCCTGTTCAAATGTCTGCTGCCTGTCCATCAGCTCATAGATTGTGTCTGTCTGGTCACCGTTTGTCACAATTGTCTTATTGCCGAGCACGCGAACCGGCGCATAAATGATAAGGCTTGGGTCGCTTAGCTTAGACGGGTCAAATGCCTGTGTGCGGATCCCTTCTCCATCCTCCACAAACACGCGGTTTCTGCTGTTCTCGCTCCTGCCCATGATAAAATAGGCAATGGCAGCCTTTTTCCCATCCTTTGACTTACCAATGACAATTCCCCTGCCAGGGTATGCATTTCCTCTGAGCTCCTGTTCCAATGATAACATGTTCATCTCTCATCCTCCTTGTACGTTGAAAAGTATATGAAAGTGCACAAAAAAACCGTCCAGGCGCACTTACACAGTACTGCCCAGGCGGTCGGCTTTTTATCTATGATACACTCCCTGTAGGTTCTCCTACCCGGCACCGTCCATCCGATGCCGTCTCCGCCAGTCGTGTACTTAATTTCATCATATATGATAATACAACCTTTGGCAAGAGATAATTTGATATTCTACAAAATTTCTGCTTACTCCTCGAATACAACATGACAGTCCTTTCCAAAAAAGGCAATGCCATATTTATGAACAACCTCATATCCATTGTCATGAAGCTCCCGCATATACTGTCTGTCCTTAATCTGCTGAATTGCCTCCCCTGCTTTCGTCTCCAATTCCCGCACACTTTGGGCAATCTTAAACTCAACCACAAAAGCTGCTTTCCTGTGCGATACTGGCGAGATAAACAAATCGCTTCGTCCATACCCCCCTTCACGGTTCGACTTTACAACATATCCTTTTATTCCTGCCAGAACGCCCGCCAGAAAGCCATGATAAAAGCTCTCATACGCATCATTAAAGCTGATGGTTTCCAAAAGCATATCCCCGATTTCTTCCTCAACTGTCTCCGCGTCACCGTCCACAACAGCCTGCAGCAGTCTGGTGCGGTCTTTCTGTTTGACTTTCTGGTCAAACCACGAAAGGACTTTTCTACGGAAAATATACTTCACTTCCTCATTTGGAATCGTCAGTTCCACGAAGATCTGCTTGGTTTTCTCGTCCATCCATTCCCTGACCTTGCGGAAATACCCCGTGAAGAACATAAAGTTCCAGAGGTTATCCATCGTCTCATATACCTCATCATAAGTAATATCCTCGTGAACCGGCTTCACCAGCGTCTTTTCCTCAATGATTGCCTCAATTTCTCCTTTTGTCCCCTCGTCCGCCATATCAATCAGGCTGCGCACAATACTGTTTGAACTGGTATTTGCCCAGTAAGAGGATGGAAATTCGTCTATGTCTGCTTTTAAATCCTTGATATAACGCACCACACTCCACGGATTATATACATTCGCACTGCCAAATATATATCCGTTATACCATTCCTTTATGGTGTCATACCGTATTTCCAGATGGTAATCACTGCATATTTTCCCTACTTCTTTCTCCGTAAAACCAAAGTATTCGTCATAATTCTTGCTCAGTATGGAAATTATTTCAAGATTGTTCATGCCCGTGAAAATACTTTCCTTGCTGATGCGCAGACAGCCTGTAATAACGGCAAACTCGAGACTGGCGTTTGTCTTCAGTGCAGACTCAAATAGTGAGCGGATAAAGCCAATCATCTCATCATAAAACCCTTTGATAAATGCGTGTTCCAGCGGCACATCATATTCGTCAATCAGTATGATGGCTTTTTTTCCATAATATTTTTCCAGACATTGCGACAGGAATTCAAGGGATTTCGCATACTCAATTTTTTTCGCCTTCCCTGTCATAATCAGCTCATATTTTTCTTTTTGCGTTTCCACTAATGCGTCATTTTTTAAAATGTAAATGTGGCGGTAATATTCCTGCTGTATCTCATCAATCAGACTGTCCTGCGCCATCTCAAAATCCGGCTGTTTTCCTGATTGCAGTGAAAGGTTAATCACCGGGTACTGCCCCATATGTGCCAGATACCTGTCATCTGCCTGCATAATATTCAGTCCGTCAAAAAGATATCCGTTGTCGACCTTGTTCCCATTATCGTCCCTTGCATCCTCAAAAAAATATTGGAGCATACTCATATTAAGTGTTTTTCCGAAACGTCTTGGACGTGTAAAAAGATTAACCAATCCCTTTTTGTCCAATAATTCCTTGATAAGCATCGTCTTATCCACAAAATAATAACCTCTTGTAATCAGCTTCTCAAAATCGTCAATACCTATCGGCAGCGGTTTATAATCCATATTGATTTTCCTCCCTGCTTCTGATTTTCTGGATTCAGTGATAGGCTTATTATACAAGATATTATCGTATAATGCCATACCTTTCTATAATGAGTCACTATCATATCCGATACTGTTATTGACCATGAGAACATACAAGCCTGCATTCTATTGCAAACGCAGGCTAATATCTGAATCTTCTATTGTAATATGTTTTCCAGTATAGTCTTGAACACAACAGGTCTTCTTATCATTATATATTCTGCTTATTGCTCAGATACCGGATGCACACGCCGTTTGTATGGAGGACATCCCCTTCCAGCCTTCTTGAGAACATGATTTTGCTATCGCTGTCTTTTATGACTTCAATGTCCTCGTCGCTGCTGTTTACAATCACCTCGAGCGTCTCCCCCCAGCCCATTTTCTGGAACTGAATCACCCTTGGATTTGCATAGTCAGCCGGGAAATGGAAGTTTCTCTGACGCATCAGCGGTTCCTCTTTCCGGAGCTTTATCAGCTGCTTCGTTATGGAAATCTGTTCGTTATACTTGCCCTGTTCGATATCATCCCATGGCATACAGCGGCGGCAGTCGGGATCATAACCACCCTCCATGCCGATTTCTGTTCCGTAGTAGATACATGTACTGCCCGGCATCGTGAAAAGCAGCGCAAACAGACAATTATATTCATCCAGACCACCTGTCACGTTCCTGAGACGGATGGTGTCATGTGAGTCAAGCATGTTGAACAGCACGTCATTTGTCTGCTGCATATAGTTGGTGTAGCAGCGGTTTATCATAAACTCGAAATCTTCCCCCGTCAGGCTCTTGTCGAGGAAAAAGTCCTTCATGCTGCCAGCAAGCGGATAGTTCATAACCGAGTCGTATTCGTCTCCCCGCAGCCATGGAATCGCATCATGCCAGACCTCCCCCAGAATATAAATATCGGGTTTTATCGTTTTCAGCGCAAGACGGAGCTGCTTGCAGAATACATGGGACACCTCATTTGCCACATCCATGCGGATGCCGTCCACATCATACTTCTGAACCCAGCCGCAGGCAACCCCGATTAGGTATTCCCGCACCGCCTTGTTATTTGTATTGAGCTTTGGCATGGAGTCAAAAAATGCAAACGTGTACAGCTGTCCTCTTTTCGCCGCATCCCACTGGTTGGACAACGGCCACTCATTAATCATAAACCAGTCAAAGTACTCGGAATCCCGTCCGTTTTTCAACACGTCCTGCCATGGCTCAAAGAAATAACCGCTGTGGTTGAATACCGCGTCAAGCATCACGCGTATCCCGCGCTTGTGCGCCTCCTCCACAAAAGTTTTCATGGTCTCGTCATCACCAAAATTGTGGTCAATCTTTCCATAGTCCGTCGTGTCATACTTATGGTTTGACGGCGCTTCATTAATCGGCGTTGTGTAGATGCCTGTAATGCCCAAATCCTTCAGATAGTCAAGCTTGTCTATCATTCCCTTTATGTCTCCGCCATAAAAGTCTTTGTGCCCGACGCCGCCCTCATATTTCCATGGCTTTGTGTTTTCCGGGTTCAGCGAGGGGTCGCCGTTGCAGAACCTGTCCGGAAAAATCTGATACCAGACTGTCTCATTCACCCACCATGGCACCTTGTTGATATCAATCGGATTCATCCACGGCATGGTGAAACACTGCCTGCTTCGTCCCTTAATCTGCATCTGTTCCTCACTGACAAAACCATCCTCAAAATAGTACCAGCGCTCTGTGTCAGTCACCAGCTCGAAATAATATTTTAGCCGTTTAAATGCCGGTTTAATTGTCGTCGTCCACCAAAGCTGGTATTTCAAGCGCTTTTTAAATGGAATATTTGCCTTGTCTCCTGTCCATTCTTCCCCGCCGCCCAGAATACCATTTGCAAATGGGTCTCCATAGACAATATTGACTTCCTTTACATCATATCCTGTTTTGAGATTGATAATCAGCTGGTTCTCATCAATCATATAGCAATAATTATCAACTGTTCTGTGATAAACTGACGCAAACTCCATATCCGTACCTGTACCTTTCCCAATGACATTGTTTTTTATTTTTCATTGCTGACACTGACCCTGCCAGCCAGAACATTCTCATAATCCTCAAGATTTTTTTCCAGAAGCTTTGGCGTGTCAAGCCCATATGGACACTTTGACGCACAGCTTCCGCAATGTATGCACTCCTTGATTTTTGCCATCTCTGCCTGCCACTCCTCACCTAACCAGTTCGCAGACGGAGAACGGCGCAAAAGCTGTGAAATACGCGCACAGTTATTGATTTTGATTCCTTTCGGACATGGCATGCAATAGCCGCACCCACGGCAGAAATCACCTGCCAGCTCTTTTAAATCCCTCTCATAGACTGCTTTCATCTCCTCGTCCATCTCAGGCATATTCTCCTGATAAGACAAAAATTCTGCAAGCTCTGATTCCCTCTGCACACCCCACAACGGCAAAACAGCGCTGTGCTGGCAGGCGAACCAGTAGCAGAGCCTCGCATTCGTCAGCAGACCGCCCGCAAGTCCTTTCATGCCCAGAAAGCCCATTCCTGCATCCTCGCATTTCTTTACAAGTGCAATCTCTTTTTCGGAGGAAATATATGCAAACGGAAACTGCAGCGTTTCATACAGACCGCTCCCGACTGCCTCCTCGGCGACATTCAGAAGATGCGCCGTAATTCCGATATGTTTAATCTTTCCCTCTTGTTTTGCCTTTAATACTGCGTCATATACACCGTCGTCATCTCCTGGCATAAAACATTTCGGTGCACAGTGCAGCTGGTACACATCAATATAATCTGTCTTGAGCAGGCGAAGCGAGGTTTCCAGGTCCGCAAGAACATCCTCCCCCGTCTTGGCAGCTGTCTTTGTCGCAATATAATACCGGCTCCTCTCAATGCCCTCCAGGGCGGTACCCAGTTTCTTTTCACTGTCGCTGTAAGCCCTTGCGGTGTCAAAAAAATTAACGCCGCCGTCAAGCGCCATATGTATCAGCTTCACTGCACTTTCCATATCAATCCGCTGAATCGGAAGCGCACCAAAGCCGTTTTTATTGGCAATGATTCCTGTATTTCCAAGTTTTACGGTTACCATGTTTACCCTCCATTCCTGCAAAAAACGGTCAGCCTTCGGCTTCCTTCTTCCTTTTCATATAGGACATGATTGCCTCCACTCCGTACAGCATCGTGCTTAGCCCGTCCTGATATCTGTAGTTTCTGTTTGCCGCAAGCATACCGCTTATCCCCGTTGTAAGGATCCAGATGTTTTCTGCCGCCTTGTGGCTGTCCGTCTCCGCACAGACATCGCCTGCTGCCTTCCCATCCTCAATCATCTGCATCATTTCCTGAAGGATTTCATTTTTCACGCCAGTATCCGTGATTCGGTACAGGGCAGTATAGTACTGAAAATAGGCATTTTTTTCATAGATATAAGCAAATGCCGCCTTGATAAGCGCCAAAAATCTTTCATAAAAGGAATCCTGAGGATTTACCGCCGCCCACGCTTTTGCCATAAGCTCTTCATTGCACCGCCATGCGACAACCAGATTGATTTCTTCTATGTCCCGGAATCTGTTATAAATGACACGCCTGTCACAGTTCAGTTCGCGGCAAAGCCTGGTGACAGTCAGGGCATCTGCGCCTTCCCTGCAGCCAATATTTACGGCAAGGTCGACAATGCGCCTGCTTGTCTCGTCTTCAATTCGCTTTCCTTTCGAGAATGCCATCTCTCTCACCCCAATCATACATAGGGAACTATCAGGAACCGAATGTTCCTCGGCAGTACCCATAAATACATTTTATCAGTTATGAACAAAGATATCAAGGAAATTGTCGGAAACTTTTAGCATAAGTTACACACAACAATCTGCCTCCTATTTAAAAGGGACCTGGCATTTCCCGCCAAGTCCCTGAAAAAATATGCAAATTTACCTATTATCATTTTTAATTTGCCGCAATCGCATTTCCGGTGTAGAGCTGGTAGTATTTGCCCTGTGCCTCTATCAGTTCGTCATGCGTTCCGCGCTCGATAATCCTTCCCTGTTCGAGTACCATGATGCAGTCACTGTTCTTGACTGTGGAAAGCCTGTGCGCAATCACAAATGTCGTCCTGCCTTTCATCAGCTTATCCATGCCGTCCTGCACGATTTTCTCGGTACGTGTGTCAATGGAGCTTGTCGCCTCGTCCAGTATCAGTGCAGGCGGGTCTGCAATTGCCGCCCGCGCGATGGCAAGCAGCTGCCGCTGTCCCTGACTTAAGTTCGCGCCATCCCCGGTCAGCAGGGTATTATAGCCTTCCGGAAGCTTCTCAATAAACTCATGCGCATTGGCAAGCTTTGCCGCCGCGATGACTTCCTCGTCCGTGGCATCGAGTTTCCCATACCGGATATTCTCCATTACCGTAGCGGTAAACAAATGGGTATCCTGCAATACAATGCCAAGGGAACGCCGCAAATCGGCTTTCTTTATCTTGTTGACATTAATGTTGTCATACCGGATTTTGCCGTCCTGTATATCGTAAAAGCGGTTAATCAGATTGGTGATGGTTGTTTTCCCCGCACCTGTCGAACCAACAAACGCAATCTTCTGTCCCGGTTCCGCAAACATCTTGATATTGTGGAGCACAATCTTGTCATCCGTATATCCAAAGTCCACATCATCAAACACGACGCCGCCCTCAAGCCGCTGGTACGTCGTTGTGTCGCTGTCCTTGTGATAATGCTTCCACGCCCACATTCCTGTATGTTTCTTTGTCTCCTTTAATTCACCGTTGACTTCCTCCGCATTTACAAGGGATACATACCCATTGTCTGCCTCTGGTTCCTCGTCAAGCATCTTAAAAATACGGTCTGCGCCCGCAAGCGCCATCACAATCGAGTTAAACTGCATGCTCACCTGGTTAATCGGCATGTTAAAGCTCTTGTTAAAGGAGAGGAAGCTTGCAAGCCCGCCAAGCGTCAGCCCGCCAATGTTGCCAAGCGCAAGCATGCCGCCCACAATCGCACACATCACATAGCTCAGGTTTCCGAGCTGCGAGTTGATGGGTCCGAGCATGTTGGCAAACTGGTTGGCATTGTATGCGCTCTCAAAAAGCTCTTCGTTCAGTTCGTTAAAGCGCTCCATGCTTTCCTGCTCGTGGCAGAACACCTTGACGACCTTCTGCCCCTCTATCATTTCCTCCACGAACCCATTCACTGCGCCGATGGACTTCTGCTGCGCCACGAAATACCTGCCGGAAAGCCCTGTTGCCTTCTTCGTGACGAAAAGCATGATGGAAACCATTACGAGCGTCGTGACGGTGAGCGGCACACTCAGGACAATCATGCTGACCAGAACGCTGACAATCGTGATGGCGCTGTTCAGGCACTGCGGCATACTCTGGCTAATCATCTGCCTTAATGTATCAATGTCATTTGTGTACCTTGACATGATATCGCCATGCGCATGTGTGTCAAAGTATTTAATCGGCAGGGATTCCATCTTGTTGAACATTTCGCTTCTGATATTGCGCATCGTCCCCTGGCTTACGTTAATCATGATTCTGTTGTAAAGATAGGACGACAGCACACCTACGGCATAAAAGCATGCCACCCGGAAAATCGCGTGCCCAAGCCCAGAAAAATCAGGATTCTCCGTGCCAAGAAGCGGCACAATATAGCTGTCAATCAGTGTCTGCATGAACAGTGTACCCTGAATATTGGCAAACACGCCGACAAAAATACATATGACAACAATTACAACATGCGGTGTATAATTTTTGAGCACATAGCCCATAAGCCTTTTAAAAAGCTTTCCCGGATTTTCAATCTTTGGTTTCTGACCCCTTGGTCCCCTCATTGGATGTCCTGGTCCTGGCATTAGTTGTCACCTCCGTTCTGGTCAAAGTCCGCGTTGCCGCCTGTCTGTGATTCATATACCTCTCGGTAAATCGGACTTTCCTTTAACAGCGCGTCATGCGTTCCAAATGCGGTCACTGCACCATTGTCCATGACAATAATGCGGTCTGCGTTCTGAACGCTGCTTACCCGCTGCGCAATGATAAGCTTTGTCGTATCCGGTATCTCCTCGGCAAATGCCTTTCTGATTTTGGCATCAGTAGCCGTGTCCACCGCGCTGGTGCTGTCATCAAGAATCAATATCCTTGGTTTCTTCAGCAGCGCCCTTGCGATACAGAGCCTCTGTTTCTGTCCGCCAGACACGTTCGTGCCCCCCTGCTCAATATACGTATTGTATTTGTCCGGCATCTTCTGTATAAACTCATCTGCACATGCAAGCCTGCACGCCCGGATGCACTCCTCCTCGGAAGCCTCCTTGTTTCCCCAGCGGAGGTTTTCGAGTATGGTGCCGCTGAACAGCACATTTTTCTGCAGCACGACCGCCACCTGATTTCGCAGTGCCTCCATATCATACTTGCGCACATCAATGCCGCCTACCAGAAGCTCCCCGGACGTGACATCATACAGACGGCTGATGAGATTGACAAGGCTGGATTTTGCACTGCCTGTTCCGCCGATGATACCGATTGTCTCACCGGACTGAATATCCAGGTTGATATTGTTCAAAACCGGCTTGCCATCCCTGCTGTAGGCAAAAGAGACATTATGGAACGAAATGCTTCCGTCCCTGACCTGCTCCACGGGGTTTTCCGGATTGCTGAGGTCTGTCTTCTCCGTCAGAACCTCGGCAATACGCTTTGCGCTGGCATAGCTCATGGACAGCATCACGATAATCATGGATACCATCATCAGGCTCATCAGGATATTCATACAGTATGTCAGCAGGCTCATCATCTCACCTGTCGTCAGTCCCCCTGCGACAATCGTCTTTGCCCCAAGCCATGAAATCAGCAGGATGCAGCTGTACACGGTCGCCTGCATCAGCGGCATGTTGATGACGACAAGCTTTTCCGCTTTTAAGAACATATTGTAAATGTTCTGGTTTGCCCTCGCAAACTTATCCTTTTCGTAATCCTCACGCACATACGCCTTTACAACACGGATTGCGGATACATTCTCCTGGACGCTTGCGTTCAAGTCGTCGTACTTCTCAAACACCTGCCTGAAATACCTGTTTGCCCTTGGCAGGATAAATGAAATGCAGACCGCAAGAAATATGACAGCGACAAGGTAAATACTTGCAAGTCTGGCGTTAATCGAAAATGCCATTACCATTGCCGTAATCATGGAAGCCGGCGCCCGCATTGCCATACGCAGAATCATCTGGTAGGAGTTCTGCATATTGGTCACATCTGTCGTCAGCCTTGTTATCAGGCTTGACGTGGAATACTTGTCAATATTCGAGAATGAAAACGTCTGGATATTTTCGTACATTGCCTTTCTGAGGTTTCTTGCAAAGCCCGTGGAAGCCCTCGCCCCGTACTTCGCCCCCATAAGCCCTGCCCACAGGCCAATCAGTGCCATCACAATCATAATTCCGCCGACTTTGTAAATGTGGTTCAGGTCTCCCGCGTCGACACCGTCATCAATGATGGATGCCATCAGCAGCGGAATAATCATTTCCATGATAACCTCTAAAATCATGAAAACAGGCGTAAGGATGGAATCCTTTTTGAATTCCTTAATTTGTGCGCCCAAAATTTTCAGCATAGTCATCTTCCTTTCCTGTAATACTTTTATTGGCTTATAACCGCAGCCGGTTATTGTCCCATATTTTGCAGCAGCTTTTGGGCAACTTCAAGAAAAACGGCAAGCTCCCTTTCCCCGATGCCTTCGGTCAGGCTTTTCTCCATATTGTCAATCATGGACTTTGTACGCACAGCAGTTTCCGTTCCCTGCTGTGTCAGTACAATTCTTTTCAGCCTGGCATCTCCTGCCACTGCCTCCCTTCTGATATACCCTTTCTTTTCCATGAGCTGCAGTATTGTTGTCACGGTAGAGCGCCTGATATTGAATTCCGACTCAATCGTCTTCTGATAAATCTCACGATCCTGGTTGTGATGCAGATAGCCCATTATCCAGCCATGCATCAGTGTCACTTCATCAAGCCCTGCCTCTGTCCCGCTGCTTAGGAACATCTTTCTGAATGCACCATTCAGCTCTTTTATGATATGCCCGACCTGCCTGCCGTCAGACACATCAAAATTATGTTTTTTACCGTTTTCCGTATTACCCTCACCGCCTTTCCAGTTTCAATTCACACCTACGCCAATTATTATCAAAATATAAGTTATTGCGGTGTGAGTTATAACAGATTTATCAGTTTGTTCGTCTATGAACTGTTCGTGTGCTAACATTCTATTCTATTAAAAAAGAATAGTCAACCCATTTTTTATGAGTTCACAAATTTTACACATTTTTAAGCCATCAAATGCAAAAAGGCGGAATGAAAAAAGGACATAGCAAAATGAACGTACGCCATGTCCTTTCGGTTTCATTATTTTAATGCTTCATAATCGGCATCTGTATAGTCGGTTGCCGTATCCCAGTTAGGGAACTCAAGAACACCATAATCCATTCCGACCGCTTCGCATGCCCGTTTCCATTCTATTGTAGCTTCTTCAGACAGCTTATCCAGAACGGACTCATAGTCAGCAATGCTCTGCGAAATGATGCCCTGTACAATAGCCCCCAGACTAGGCTGTACATCTTTCACCTCCGTATAGAAATTGTTTGCCTTCGCATCCCTCTTAACAATTGTAGGAACTACCCTGGATGTTTCCTCCGCTATCGTGTAATAATCCTTCATGACTTCATTTGTCATATATTTTTCATTGATGGAAGGGATTACCGAAACAAACGTGCCATCCTCCACACAGCTGGACTGGTACCCATACTCCTCACTGTACAGAGCCATTAAATACTCTGCCGCTTCCTTCGGGTGTTTAGACTGCTTGTAGATGCCTATCCAGGGAGATAATTCCCCCGCCTGGACATAGGTGTCACTTACGCCATCCGGTACCGGAACTGCCATAACGCCATAGTTTAAATCAGGGTAATTTGTGTCCCAGGAAGGAATGCACCACATACCCTGGCAGAGAAATACCGCCTGTCCCTGTGCAAATAGCTCCCTGGCCTCCGGAGCACTGATATTCATCGTATCCGGATGAATGCTTCCATCTTCTGCCAGATCCTGGATAAATCCCATGGCAGCTTTCATTTCCGCCGTATTGTAAGGCGCAACGCCATTATCCACCAATACCTTTGTCGTTGCAGCAACCTTTCCTCCCGCGGCGGCTGCCAGGGAACGAGCCAGGACATCCATACGGTTTGTCTGTTTTCCGCCATCAATCAAGCCATAGACATTGCCATTCCCATTTTCAGTAACTTTTTTACATACCTCCAAAAATTCAGAATATGTACTTGGTACTTTCGTTACGCCAGCCTCCGCCAAAACATCCTTATTGTAGAAAAAGAGACTCTGAATCGTCGGCATAACCTCTGTGATTGTATACCAGTCTTCCCCAATATGGGTAACACCTTCCGCAAATGAAAGGGGATCAAACTGATCTGCAAAATCGTCCGTGACATACTGGTTAATCGGCTGATACCATTCCTCCTCCACGGCTGTCTTTAATGTCAGTCCTACAGGAACCGGGAAAACATCCGGTCCTTCACCTGACTTAATCATCGTTACAATTGTGTTTTTAAACTGGTCCACAGTCAGCATAGTATATTCAATATTGACGTTCGGATGTTCTTCCATATATTTTTTATGGAATGCTTCCCTTTGGCTCAAAGAACCGTCACTCCAGTCCACCACGCGCAAAGTAATCTTTCCATCCTCAGGTACATCATTTGAATCAGCCGCTGCCGGAGTATCAACACGCTCGGCGCCCTCACCGCCGGTAGAAGGCATCCCGCCGCATCCTGCCAGTAAAGTAACTGACAATACAGCCACCATTGCAACACTACAAATTTTTCTTTTCATCATAAAAATCCTCCTTTTGTTTTTATATGTTTGGTTAACTCTTTACTGCTCCTGCAATTCCTTCAACAAAGTGCTTCTGCATAAATATAAAGAGAATAATTACCGGAATTACTGCTATTGTTCCTCCAGCAGCGATACCTGTCCAATCCACTGTGTTCTCTCCTTTAAACGCATATAAGCCAACTGCCAGGGTTCTGGATGCGGGGTTATTCAGGGTTAATACCAGCGGAAGCATGAAAGCATTCCAGGCCCATATGGTCTCCATAATTACTACGGTCGTAGCCACAGGCTTGCACAACGGCATCATGACATGGAAGAACGTCTGGAAATAATTGCATCCGTCTATTTTGGATGCTTCCTCCAGCTCTTTCGGCACGCCCTCAAAGAAGCTGGTAAACAGGAGTAGAAAGATTACGTGCGCCCCGCCCGCCTGCGACAAAATCAGCCCAAGCTTCGTTCCTACAAGATTCATGCTCTTAACCACTTCATAAGTAGGAATAATTGTACTGACCAAAGGAATTGCAATACTTCCCAGGAATATCGCCATGCACAGATTTCTTCCGACAAATTTAAATCTTCCCATCGCATATCCTGCCATCATCGTCATCACCAGAACAATGACCACTGAAAAGACGGTCACTACAATGGTATTGATGAAGTATGTACCAAAATCCGCCTTATTCCAGATGCGTACAAAATTGTCAATGGTAGGATCATCCGGCATCAGTCCCAGCCTGTTTTTGAAGAATTCCGGCTGACTTTTGAATGACGCCGCAATCATCCATAAAAACGGATAAATCCATGCCAGACCAATTCCCGCCAGTAATACATGCGTAAACGATGTCCTTATTTTTCTAAGCGTTTTTTCTTTGTTCATTCTTCATCCTCCTACACATACTTACTCAAACGGCTCTTAATTGCATTTAATCCCAGCCCGATAACAATAACTGCTCCTCCAAAGAACAGCGCTGCCGCGCTGGCGTAACCTAACCGTGGCATCCCTATCTCGCTTGAGAAAGCTGTTCGGTATACATAGGTTGCAATTACATCCGTCGCATAATATGGCCCACCTTCCGTCATGGTCTTAACGATATCAAATACCTTTAACGAATTTATGGCACACAGGATTGCGATAATTCCTCCTGTAGGCGCAATCAGCGGTAATACGATATGAAAGAAGGTCTGCCTTCTGTCCGCGCCGTCGATTGTTGCAGCCTCATACACGTCTTTCGGAACTCCTTGTAATCCAGCCAGCCAGTAAATCATATATGTTCCGCAGTCTTTCCACAGTGAAATGACTACCAGCGTCAGCAAGGCATACTTTGCATTTCCTAAAAAATTAACCGGACTATCGATGATATTCAGTGCTACCAGTGCATGGTTTACCGGGCCTTGTACTCCTAATATAAACACCATGATAATGCCGACAACAGAAGCCGTAGTGATTACAGGTATAAAATACATTGTTCTGTAAAGCGAACGTCCTCTCAGCTTTTCATTATTTAACATATATGCGAGAAACAGCGATACTGCCAGTTCTAACGGTACTATCATCCCCATGTATTTGAAACTGTTGGCAAATGCATTCCAAAACAGCTCATCACGTAATAATTCTGTATAATTAGCCAGTCCCACAAACGTTGCATTTGATGTCATTCCGGACCAGTCCAGCAGTGAATACTGAATACTGCAGATGATGGGGTACCCCTGGAAAAGGATGTAAAACCCAACTGCCAATGCCATAAACAACCAGCACCACGCATTCACCTTTAATTGCTCAATCACCTGTTTCTTACTGACTTTTTGAGTTTTCCACCGCTTTTCCCTTTTCATTTTTTTCCCTCCATTTCGTATAAATACTTGCTTCTGACTGCTGAAGTCATTGGCAGTCCCGTGTCGTAATCCAACGGTCTTGGTTCGCATTCTTCATTTTCCCTCTGTCTGGTAAACCCTTCATTGTTCCAGTCCGGAACATAATCCCTATTCCAGGGTCTCATGGACCATTGGTATCCTCTATACAAATCCCGTGTTTCATTCATATGGTTAATCAGCAGACCATGAAAATGTTTGATGCAGTCAAAGTATGCCGGATTGTCAATTAAGTTATCTGTTTCATAAGGGTCACGCTCCAAGTCATAGAACTCGTCTTTGTCCAACAGGTTAATGACAAGCTTGTATTTATCCGAAATGACAGCCCGCATCATCTGTAAACCACCGAAACCATCATGGTCAATTTCATAGCGCGTAAACTCTGTGTGCACCACATCATTTATTGATTGGCTTGTGTCATAAATCTGCGGCAGCATACTTTTTCCTTCCAGCAGCTTTGGAATCGGCAATCCAAAGTAATCCATAATGGTCGGAACCAAATCAATATGCGAGGCTGGCGCATTTACCACCTTGCCTCTTTCACCCCCTCTGATGATTAAAGGAATATTGGCAACTTCCTTATATGCCGACGCATTTTTAGAAAATAGCCTGTGTGCCCCGAGCATATCGCCGTGGTCAGATGTAAAAATAACCAATGCATCCGGTATCTGCTCGTTAATCAGCTTCAGCACGCGCCCAATCTCATAGTCCACAAAAGAGTTGCATCCCAAAAATAAGGACAGCGATTCGGATGCGCAATTTATTTCATCTTCCGACGCATCCAGTTTATCACCCGCCCAGAGCCTTTGCAGCAGCGGCTTATTACGCAGGTCATCGCGAAATGCCGGAGAAGCATCGAACTTGAAACCTTCATACATCTTATTGTATGGAGCAGGGCACAGCGAGGGTCCATGTGGTTCATCATAGGATACCGTCAAAAAGAAATCTTCCTCTTTATACTGCCCCAAAAAGTGAATTGCCCTGTCGGAACATCGGTGGGCATATGTAAAGTCTTCTGAGAAATCCGGCCTGAATGATTCCCGGGACTGGCGGGAACGCACTCTCTCATCCTCCGTCAGTTCATCAAGGTACGTCCTCATGTCATACCAGTACTCCTCATCCCAGCCTTCAGGACATTTTCCAAGCCCAAAATAATCTCCTCCGTCCAAATGCCATTTTCCAATATAGCCACATCGGATACCACTCTCTGACAGCCTTTGTCCAATCGTCTTGACATTATCCCTCAATGGAACGCCATTTGTTACCATTCCGTTTGAATGGGGAAATGTGCCGGTGAAGATTGCACTTCTTGCCGGTCCGCATACTGGCTGGCATGTATAGGCATTTTCATACCGAATCCCTTCCGCTGCCAGCATATCCAGATTCGGGGTAGACATTTTCTTGTTCCCATAGCAACCTACCATATCCTTTCTTGTTGTGTCTGTCATCAAAAAGATGACTTGTCTTTTCTTGCACATACATAATCCTCCAATCCTGCCAAATCCTGCAAATCCGGATGTAAGCACAAATTTGACATGTGAAAATTTATTTTTCCGGGGGCATGCTCCTCTTCAAGCATATAATATAAAAATATATAGCCGAATTCCATTCAAATTCATGCTGTCAATATGGATTTTTCTGCTTTTATATGATATCCTTGACTTGTAACCCGATCATTTTCAGGAGGATACATATGATTAACATTTGTGGACATTTACGAAACGAGCGGAGGACTTCCGGTTTTTTGGACGAAAACTCGCCGCTTCTGGTCAATTGCTGCGGAATGCAGATTTTTCAGACCCAGGACTATTTCCTAAAACGTGAAAACGGCCGCCTTGATTATCAGCTGATTTATATATACAAAGGTTCCGGCCACTTTTTTCTTGACGGCGAATGGACTGCTTTATCTTCCGGAAACATCGTTTTATTTCCTCCGTCAGTCCCCCAGTTCTACTCCTATTATGCCAGGGAGAATCCTGAAATATATTGGATTCATTTTACCGGAAGCTCCTGTGAAGCCATTTTGAACAGATATTCTATTCAAAATGGCAATATTGGCGAAAATATGTCCATTAAGCAATTGTTTCAGGATATCATCCTGGAACTCCAGCTCAAAAAACTTCATTATGAAGACGTTGTGGTTGATCTGTTTTACATAATATTGTCAAAAATCCACCGCTCATTCCACGCTGCGCTGAACCCTGTCGAAAATGACTTCTCCATTGACAGGTTAATCATCGAACTGAATACCAAATACATGGACACCTGGACAATTTCTGCCATGGCCGATTTCTGCAAATTGAGCAGCAGTCATTTTGCCCATTCATTTAAGCGCAGAATGGATGTATCGCCCATGCAATACCTCAATGCCCTGCGTATCGAGAAAGCAAAAGAGTTCCTGACCGCAAACACGATGTCTGTCAACACAGTTGCACGGCTTGTCGGTTATGAAGACCCACTCTACTTTAGCCGTGTCTTCAAAAACAGCACAGGTATTGCCCCCCACAAGTTTTACCAGAGTTTTTCCAGTTCCAACACCCCTTCATGGTTTTATGAAACCACGGCTCATACATAGCGTTTTTAACGCCAAAGCCGGCCGACAGATAAATCCTATCTCTGCCGACCGGCCTTTCATTTATGAATCCTTTTCCAGGCTATGCATACCTGACAATATTGTAAACACTCAGCAGCATGATGACCACAATCAGTCCTACAAATAACTTGTCCACGGTCTTATTTGTTATCCTGTTATTTATTTTGGTTCCTGCAATACCCCCAAATACCCCGCACCCCACCATCAGAGCCAGTATTCCGGCGGAGAACTCTGGAGTCTGGCCGCTTATTAATGTTGAAAACAATGCGGACAGCTGCGAAAACATAATGATACATATGGAATATAATGCTGCTTCTTTTGTTTCCATGGAAAAGAAGTAATATAATACAATTAGGTTCATGGGTCCCCCGCCAATTCCCAGAAAAGAGGACATCATTCCCAACATGAGTCCCAGGAAAAAAACCGTGCTTTTACTGTCTATCTTTCTGGTGGCAACATGCTTTTTGTTTACAGTGTATATGAATGTACCCGCGGTGATTATCAGCAGTATGGCAGCCTGGATTGCCCCTATTGCATTTTTGTCATCCAACCCGTCAACTATGTTTTGAAAAACAGCCTTCCCTGACACACCGCCAATCACACTTCCCAGCGTAAGTATCCCGGCAAAGAATTTATCAAAATTATAATCTCTTTCTCCGCCTATGTTTCGAAAAAAGGATACTGCTGACATAGACAAAACCGTACAGCCCGAGAGAAAGGATGCTGTAGTCACTTCCATTATTCCAACTGAATCCAACACCGGCTTAATAATCACGCCGCCACCAATCCCACAAATAGAACCAATAACAGAAGACCCAAAACATACAGCCATAATCATTAACAATTCCATAAATAATCTCCTCTTGTAATTTTCACCCATTCCGCAATCCTTTTCATCCGCTCCAGACTGTGTTCAAAGAACTTCCTGTAACCAGTGCAAAAAATATTTCTACCATACACTTCGCCAAACTGTTCCCGGTTTCTGCAGCAGCCACCCCTACAGATGAAGTGATATTCGCATTTCAGACAGGTTTGCGCATGATTATAAGAACGTTTTATGAAATCGACCCTCTTTCCTGCCTGCCCTAAGCTATCAAAATCATCAACTGACAAATGCCCAAGCTTATACGCATCCAAGACATAAAAATCACATGGGTATACACTTCCATCCGCTTCCACAATCATCTGAAAACCACAGACACCCTTCTGTTCACATGACTCCGGTTCTATTCCAAGCAATATCCCGATATAATTTTCGAACTGTCTGATATAAGGCTGTGTGCCATTCCAGAAATCGTTCTCCCACAGGTCAAATAGCGCAATCAGAAAATCACCATATGCATCCGGCGAAACTGAATAATCCACTGCATCCGGCTTGGCGTTAATGGGCGCAAGGCATGCAATATACTGCTGCCATAAGAAACCGCTTTCTTTATATAAGTCATATATATGGCGGATTTGGGGTGCCGTCTCCTTATTTACTACTGTGAGGACATTAAAATCAATCTGCCATAGCTGCAGCTTCCTTGCGGCATCCAGCACTTCTTTATATGTACCGTTTCCCTGCGAATCCTTTCTATATGCATCATGTGTTGTCTCAATCCCATCAATTGATAATCCAACCAGAAAATTGTTTTTTCTTAAAAATCGATACCACTCTGCATCCAGCAAAAGTCCGTTCGTCTGTATGGAATGAGATATCTCTATGTTATTTACATTGTACCTTCTCTCACATTCTAACCACTGCTGGTAAAAAGCAAGACCTGCCAAGACAGGTTCACCTCCCTGAAAAATGAAAGTACATCGCGAAGAAGCAAATCTGATTGTTTTTTTGATGACCTCCTCCATGATCTCCGGCTGCATAATTCCAAAGGAAGCCTGCTGCCTATTGTTCATCTCATCCGCATAAAAACAATATTCGCATTTCATATTACACTGCCCCGAAGCCGGTTTTATCATGACGCATATGTCTGACATGGTCTTACCCCCATTTCTTCCCAGATAAATGATATACAGTACCTGCATTACAATTGTAATGCATAGCCACGCCCAATTACCATAACCACAATGAGACAAAACATGCACAAAATGAGACAAAACCATGTGCAATCGAGTAGGGGAATGACCTTCTCCACTACTCGCCGCGCGCCCCATGCGCCGCCTTAGCGGCATACTTCCTCTGCATGGGGCTGCGCATAAAAAAAGCAGCCAGTTTTCCTTTGGCCACTTTCTTTCCCTTTTATTGCCCGGCAATCTTTGCCGCCAGTTCTTCCAGGTACATCCATCTATTCATCTTTTCCTCGAGCATATTTTCTGCCGATTCTTTATCAGTCATTAACTGATTCAGCTTTACAAAATCCGTTGACGCTGCCACCATTTCTGCTTCAAGCATTCCTATTTTTTCTTCCAGCGCGGCAATATCGCTTTCAATCGTCTCATAATCCTTCTGTTCCTGATAGGTAAACTTCAGCTTCTGGGGTCCACGCGTACGCTGTCCTTTCTGCGTCACCTGCGAATCCGCCTTTGATGTGATACCGTTTTTCTTTACCGGCTCTGTTTCCATTCCCTCCTTCTCTGAAAATTTCCTCAAGGCGTAATCCGTATAGCCTCCTTCATATTGTTTCAGTTTCCCGTCTTCCTCGAAAGCAAAGATACGTTTCATGGTTCTGTCAAGAAAATAACGGTCATGGGATACCGTGACTACAATTCCCTCATAGCTGTCCAGGTAATCCTCCAGTATGGTCAACGTTGCTATGTCAAGATTATTCGTCGGCTCATCCAGTAAAATGAAATTCGGGGATGAAGCCAGTACACGAAGCAGGTTTAATCTCTTCTTCTCCCCGCCGGATAATTTCCCGATAGGACTGTATTGTTTTTCCGGAGAAAATAAAAATCGCTCCAGCATGACTGATGCAGACATCACTCCGTCTGCCGTATGAATATACTCTGCCGTATCCTTCACATAATCAATCACCCTTTGCTCCGGGTTCATATATGAAAAGTCAGTCTCATTAACATCTTTTGTTTTTTCCGAGACTGTTTCCTGTGCATAATATCCCATCTTTACAGTCTGGCCTATAATGACCTGTCCGGAATCCTGCGGGATAATGCCTGCAATGATTTTCATCAGCGTGGATTTTCCACAACCGTTCGGTCCTATGAAACCAACCCTGTCACCTTTTAAAAAGATATAGGAAAAGTCATCTATCAGTTTTCTTTCCCCATATGTTTTGCAGATGTGTTCCAGTTCTACTGTGGTTTTTCCAAGTCTTGTGGAAATAGAACTTAACACCACCTGTGAGTCCTGCACCGGAGCCTGACGATCGCGCAGTTCTTCATATCGCTGAATATGTGCCTTCTGCTTTGTGGAACGGGCTCTTGCCCCCCTGCGTATCCATTCCAGTTCTACCCGCAATATGGATTGGCGTTTTCGTTCAGCAGCTAATTCCATTTCCTGACGCTGTGTTTTCAGTTCCAGGTATCCCGAATAATTTGTTTGGTAGGCATAAATCATCCCTTTATCAATTTCTATTATTCGGTTTGTCACGCTATCTAAAAAATAGCGGTCATGGGTTACCATGATAAGAGCCCCTCTCCATTTTTTCAGATAGTCTTCCAGCCAGTCTGCCATATCATTATCCAAATGGTTGGTAGGCTCATCCAGCAAAAGAATGTCTGCCGGTGAAAGCAATACGGATATCAATGCCAGACGTTTTCTCTGCCCGCCGGATAATTGTCCCGCCGGCTGCATGAAATCTTTCATTCCAAGACGTGTCATCATTGCCTTGGCATCACTCTCTATGGACCAACGGTTTTCATCAGTTACATTTCCTTCCAGTACGCATTCCAGGCTGCTTTTATCCGGTGCAAATTCCGGATGCTGTGGCAGATAACGAAGCACCACATGACTGGCGGTCGTGACAGTTCCTTCATCCGGTTCTTCTTCCCCCATAATCATTCGCAGCAAGGTTGTCTTTCCGGTTCCGTTAATGCCAATGACACCAACCTTCTCCCCATCCTGCATGGAAAACGATGCACCATCAAATAATTTCCTTTCCGTATAGACTTTTGTCAGGTTCTCTATATTAATCAAATTCATGTTGCTTCCTCTTTCATGCAAACTGCCCTTACTGCTTTTCGAGTGGAAGTGAAAAACAGCCAGGCATGACAGATATCATTTTAAAACTTCCGCAGCGCAATCGAGTCATCATCCGGCGTATTGACTACCGACCGAACCACCACGTCATAGCCAAAGTCACTGTTCACCTGCACATGCACGGTGTCGCCGCACTTATGCCCGACGAGCGATTTCCCTATCGGTGATTCAATGCTGATAAGCCCCTGCAGCGGATTGTTCCGCACTGTCGTTACCAGACGGTATGTCTCGACCGCTCCGTCTTCCACAAACTCTACCTCGACTGTTTTGTTCAGACCGATTTCGTCCTCCCTCGTGTCGTCCTCTATAATTTGCGCGGTCTTTATCATGCGCTCGAGATACCGGATGCGGCTTTCATTCTGGTTCTTAAATTTTTTTGCCGCATAATATTCAAAATTCTCGCTCAAGTCCCCCTGCGCCCTCGCTTCCTTGACCGCCTCCAGGGCTTCCTTGCGTATGACAAGCTTTCTGTGTTCAATCTCCTCCTCCATCTTCCTGATATCGTTTTTTGTCAGTTTGTCGTTCATATATACCTCCCCAAAAAGTCAGGGCGTGTCCTGCCAACACGCCCCGGTTCCTTATTTCGTTTTATTGACGATTTTGCTTCTGTGGATTGCGTACAGCGGCAATGCGATGAACACCATGCCGCCAAGCATATTTCCTATCGTAACCGGTATCAGGTTCGATATAAAACCACCGATATTCAGATTTGCCGCTATCTGGTCAGCCGTAATGCCATACAGTTCCTCCGCCTTTGCAACATAGCTGCCATTCATGCTTGCAAAAATACCGGCAGGAATATAAAACATATTTGCCACACAGTGCTCCCATCCGCCAATGACAAATGCACAGATTGGAAAGAAGATAGCCCACACCTTACCTGCAATGTCCTTTGCCGCGGTAGCCATAAGCACTGCCATACACACAAGGATATTACAGAGAATCCCCGAGCATACTGCCTTAAACGGTGCGATTGTCGTCTTTCCGTATGCCACTTTAATCGTAAATGCGCCGAGCGCCCCATTTGTATAATCCAGTAATCCACTAAAATATACAAGCGCTGCTATAATGACAGCTCCTGCCATATTGCTGAAAAAAACAATAAGAAGTGTCTTAATCATGGCAAGTACGCTGAATTTCCTGTCAGCCACACCTGCTATCATCAGGCAGTCCCCCGTGAAAAGCTCTCCGCCGACAAAAACAATCATCATCAGTCCTACCGGGAATATGCATCCTGCAAGCGTCTTGGAAAGTCCCTGGTTTGCAATATTATGTACTGCCGCGTTGCTCGATGCCCCGCCAAACGCTATAAATGCACCTGCCATCATACCAAGCAGAATGCACTTTAGCAAAGGAAGCTTTGCCTTGCCTTCTCCTGCCCTCATATTTGCGTCCAGCACTTGTGCCGGTGTGTTAAATGCATTATCCATTGTCATGTACTCCTTTTCATTCTTTTGCAGCTGCTGTCATGCTTTTACCTACATGTAAGATTATACCGCATAAAACATATTTTGCAAATAGCTTTATTTGTAATTGCCATTGTTTTTGTGACATTTTTATTATATTTCACCGATAATTTTAGTAGATGTTTTTATTCGAATCGGTTGAAAACGTTTTCATTATCATGTAAACTAATTCTAATAGAACGAATTTCTGCGAAAGAGAGTTATAAATATGATAACAATAAAGGACATTGCAAACCGTCTTGGCATTGCCCCAAGCACGGTTTCCAAGGGATTAAACGACGCAAACGACATCAGTCCTGAACTAAAAAAACTGGTTCTTGACACTGCAATTGAAATGGGGTATGTCACCAAGCGGATGAAAAAGGAAACCAGAAAGCGCCTATGCATTTTTGTTGAAAACATGAAGTATGAAATGCCGGGTGATTTCGGATTTGATATCATACTAGGTTTTAAGCAGGCAGCAGTGCGTGACAACTGGGATGTCACAATTATCCCCATGAACCCATTATTGCAGCTGCACGACCCCTATGACAGGTATATGGTCAAAAATAATTTCCACGGCGGATTCCTGATTGGCTTTGCCCTGAAGGATCCGTGGATGAACCAGCTTGCATCCACTACCATCCCGACTGTCCTTTTCGATAATTACATCCGAAAAAATCCAAATGTCGCCTATGTGGGAACGGACAGCTTTGAAGGCATTGATTTGGCAGTTGACCACCTGACAAAATTAGGGCACACCAAAATTGCGCTTTTAAACGGCTCTCCTGACTCCATGGTCACCGTCAACAGATATGACGCGTATGTCAGCAGTATGCAGGGTCATGAGCTGGAAATCGACGAAAACCTGGTCGCCTACGGCCATTATGTCGAGGACAGTGCCAAATACCATCTGCCTGCGCTTGTCAAGAATGGCGCGACCGCCATCATATGCGGCAATGACCTGCTTGCGGTCGGCGTCATCCGGGAATGCGAAAAGCTTAATATCAGGATTCCGCAGGAGCTGAGCGTCGTGGGCTTTGACAACCTCCCTATTGCGGAAGAAATATCCCCGTCCCTCACCACGATTAGCCAGAACCGCATAGACCTCGGGCGCAACTCCTATGCATCGCTTTACTGGCTAATTGCAAAGGTTCCCATATCAAGGTCACTGCTAAGGCCAGGCCTGATTGTGCGCGAATCCACGGGCACGCTCATGACAATCAAAAAACCTAAAAACGGGTAAGCTTCCTTACCCGTTTCCCATCTGCTAAAATCCGAATTTATTGTAGATGTCAAAGCAGTCAAATGTCGCAAAGTAATCCTTTGGCGTCTCGGCGCGTCTGATTAGCTGCACACATCCGTCTTCTTTTAACAAGAGTTCTGCCGATTTGAGCTTTCCGTTATAGTTATAGCCCATTGAAAAACCATGTGCCCCCGTATCATGAATGACAAGGTAATCCCCCATGTCAATCCTTGGCAGCATTCTGTCCACCGCAAACTTGTCATTGTTCTCACACAGCGAGCCTGTAACATCATATTTGCAGTCACAGGGCTGGTTCTCCTTACCCAGTACCGTAATGTGATGGTATGCACCATACATGGCAGGTCTCATAAGATTGACCGCGCAGGCATCCACGCCAATATATTCCTTATGGGTATGCTTTTCATGAATCGCCTTGACTACAAGGTGACCATATGGTGCCATCATAAAACGCCCAAGCTCCGTGTAAATCGCCACATCCCCCATTCCTGCCGGAACAAGCACTTCCTCGTAAACCTTTCTCACACCCTCGCCAATCGCACGGATGTCGTTTGGCTCCTGATCCGGCCTGTACGGAACGCCAATGCCGCCGGACAGATTGATGAAGCGGATATCCGCGCCCGTTTCGTTTTTGAGTCTAACGGCTACCTCAAACAGGGTCTTTGCAAGCGTCGGATAATACTCGTTGGTGACGGTGTTGCTAGCCAGAAACGCATGGATTCCAAAATGCTTTACGCCTTTTTCCTTCAGAATCCGGAATCCCTCAAACAGCTGCTCCGTTGTAAAGCCATACTTTGCATCCCCCGGGTTATCCATAATGTCCGTCGTAATCTTGAACAGCCCGCCAGGGTTATAGCGGCAGGAAATGGTCTCCGGCAGCTTCCCTATCGTCTTTTCCAGAAAATCAATGTGCGTGATGTCGTCCAGATTGATTGTGGCGCCTATCTTCGCCGCATATTCAAATTCCTCCGCGGGCGTGTCATTGGAGGAAAACATGATGTCCGCGCCCCCTATCCCCATTGCCTTGCTCAGCATAAGCTCCGTCAGGGAAGAACAGTCGCAGCCGCAGCCGTACTCGCGGAGAATATCAATCAAAAACGGATTGGGTGTTGCTTTTACTGCAAAATACTCTTTAAACCCTTTGTTCCAGGAAAACGCCTCCTTTAACGCACGCGCATTCTCTCTGATGCCCCTTTCGTCATAGATATGAAACGGTGTAGGGTATGTCTTTACGATTTCCTCAATCTGTTCTTTTGTTACAAATGCCTCTTTTTTCATTTTTCGTATTCATGCTCCTTTTGTCAGTTCAATCAGCTTTATTTCGTTTCTCAGTGATTCCTTAAATACATTCACAAAATTTTTCTGACCACAGTACAGACAACTGTCTGTTACATCCCCTGTCAGCTCTCCTGTAAGTACATAGCTGGAGTCGACAATCAGCCTCAGCTGTCTGTCCTTTTTCCCGGTCGTATATATGATGCATCCCTGTATTTCTTCAGCCGGAAACTCACTGATAAGAAGTACCACTTTTTTCCCTTTCGCTGTCAGCTTCTCAAGCTCCGGTCTGAACCGCTCAAGATATTCAACAGGTATGGATAAGTACACCCTGTATTCCACATGTTCAAGCATATTATATATCTTATCCATAATATGGCGGTGACTGCTAATTGTGATATAGCCTTCAGAGTTGTCCCCTATCTGTGGAACCTGTGACACAAGCTCCTGTTTCAGCCGAACCAGGTGTCGAATCCTGTTCTCACAAAAATCAGCTGCCAAAACCGCTGTGTATTTATTGGTCTCCCCTTCCAATAAGTATGCTGCGCCTTTCTCTACCAGACCGGCAAGTGCACCATACACGTTGGAACGCGATATTCCAGTGAGCTTTGACACTTCATAGCCTGACAGTTCGCTATTTCCCAGCAGGCACAGATATATGACAGCCTCCTGTCTTGTCAGACCAAACGGCACCAGCTTTTCCGTCAAAGCCCCCAATGCGGCATTATCCATTTTTTCACCACCATTCGCCATATTTAGTAGTACTCTTTAGAAACACTATACTATGAATGATTGAAAATGTCAACAAGCAATTCCCTCAAAAATCATGTGGCAATGTAAATGACGGAAGCCCATCCACTCGCCACCCCTGCCCTTCTATATATCTGGCAGAAATATAGATTTTTTCATCGGAATCGTAATCTGTCTTGTCCGCATAATAGTAACATTCCTCCATTACGTATTCCTCATCAGTTTTTTCCATCAAAACTTCGCCTCCGCCTATAAAATCCTTGTGCGTGCCCCACTCCTTCTGAAGCTCATCGGAATAGTCAAGTCCCGTCGAAAGTGCACACATACCAGCATAATCATGACTGTTATAGAAGCCGACATATTCCAGAATGCATTGTGCCTCATTTTCTGTGGCATTCAGGACAAATGACTGGTAAAAGCTGTCATCCTGCTTCAAAAGCTCCGGCAGGGTCGCCTGTTCGCCGCGAAACATCGCATATTCTCTGCCTCCTGCCAGATACTTCAACGTGCTGAGCTTTATCGAATCAAAATGCAGCACACCATAGCCGCCATCCTCTAAAGGCAGCACATTTTCGGAATAATGCCAGTTGTTCAGCTCCTGACCATTCTCCACATCCCACTTTGAAGCAAGACCGTCATACCGCACATAGCCTTCCCCATGCTCCGCGTCATACAGCGTGTCATTTCCCAAAAGCGCGGCATCATATGAAACCAGCCTGTCCGTATCAAAATCATAGATATAGCTGTCCGTGTCAGTATATGGGTACGGCTTAATTACCGCACAAAATTTATCCTCCTCACTCTTATATATCTGAATCTGGCACTCGCCGCCCGTCTGAACCTTCTGGCAGTTCAGCGCCTGTAAGTCAAGGCTGCGAGAAATGCCCTGCTGCTGTAAATCATATTGAAACAGCCCGCTTGAAATATGAAAAATAACAGTATCCTCATCCGCATAGTCCAATGTGCAGAACTCATGGTCCATCATGGTATTTACTGCCCACTGTGCGGCGCGATGCGACATCCCGTCCTCTGATGCCGCTATCGGCTTGGTTTCGGACTCCTGCTCTTTTGAGAGGACTGTTTCGGACTCCGTAATCTCAAAATCTGCCTCAGAAATATTTGCCGCCTTGTTCCCGTCGGCATCCGTCCCACACGCTGCTGCCATCAGCATAAGCCCAAAAATCCCTGCCGCCGTTTTCCAACGGGATGGCTTCCTGTAATTTAAAATATGTTTTACCCTCTTCATGACATTCTCCTCTCCAAAGGCAAGGAAGCCCGCGGAAATCTGCCGTTTATTTGCGGCAAATGCAAGCAGGACATTCCCGTATTCTTTTTTCATGCCCGCGTCCATTTTGGAAAGGGCACACTCATCACAGCGCATTTCCATGTCGGCACACATCAGATGAAACGCCATCCATACCAGCGGATGGAACCAGTAGATAACCGCCAGCAGATACGCCATATATTTGATAAAATAATCGCCCCTTGCGATATGAATCCGCTCATGCATCAGGACGCACTGACGCGCGTTCTCATTTAACCGGTATGGAATGTAAATCCTTGGTGGCAGCAGCCCGAATATAAATGGAGACCGGATATTGTCACATTCATACACCTTTACAAGATTCATCTTTCCGCTTCGGCGGCACATTCCCCCTGCATGGGGCAGCACATCACAAAGCAGTGTGGCATACCGGACGCTGTGTCTGATATGAATATGCACAGCCACCATAAATGACACCAGTGTCACAATTCCGGCTGCCCAGATGACTGCCAAAATGTCCATCCATTTCATCCTCTTTGCCGCTATCCTTTCTGTATTGGTAAAATCATTTATCAGATTTTCATCCGCAATATCGTGTGCCACCCCACTGACAGGAACCTGTTTCCATGTCGGTACTGGCACATCATCTTCATATGAAACCGTTTCTGCCACATCCTGATAGCTTTTCATGTTAAACGCCTTTTGACAAGTACCAGCTGCCTGCAAATCAAGGTTAAATATGCTGACAGGGGACGCAATCGTTGCCGGAATTACCAGCCGGACTGCCACGACAATCCACAGCAGATAGGCAAAGCCTGCCGAAAATCTTCGCATCAGCAGCCTTACTGGCAGGACAACCAAAATGACAAGACTGGCTGACAGACCCATTTCAACGACCTTAAGAAACACTGTTGACAATACATCCATAATGACTCCCTCTTGAACTCTTAATTCTCAACATGTTCATCTATCATGCGCTTAATTTTTTCAGCCTCACGCTCTGATATTGTCTTTCCTCCCAGAAATGCGGTCAGAAATGCCGGCAGTGAACCGTCAAAAGTCCGCTCGACAAAATAATCGCTCTCTTCTGCCTGTACCTTCTCTTTTGGTATCAGGACATGAATCGTTGCCTGTACATTTTCTATATATCCCTTGTCGCACATTTTTTTAATCTGGGTATATGTTGTTGACTTTTTCCACCCCAGTTTTTCGTTGCACAGCCTGACCAGCTCGCCGGAATTCACTGGTGCCGTCTCCCACACAATCAACATAAATCGATAGTCGCTGTCACACAGTTTTAAATATTCCATCATTCTCTCCTTTCCATTGCGATAACCAAAACAGGTCTATGGGTATAGAC
>DKUL01000018.1:125039-146533 GCA_002490665.1 Lachnospiraceae bacterium UBA7205
GTCTATACCCATAGACCTGTTTTGTCAATAGGAAAATTTCAGTTCTGAAAAAATAAACTAATCAGCGGACGTAACCTTCACGCCGCCGCATCCTTTGATGATAATCCATGCGGTAAGCACCAATGATAATCCTACATAGATCCGGTAGCGTATTCCCTCCGAATGTATCTGGCGAATCACATATTTATTGCAAATCCTCGCCTTTGCATCATCCACACCCGCAAACACGGACGAATCCTTCCAAAAGTCATAATTATATTCATATCTTGGTTTTTCAACCCTTCCGACAAAGAAAGCACCGCTTCCGATTCCCCTGTCATATGCTTCTAACTGATCCAGAAGCTCATCGTCCTTAATTAATATTTCCACAAATTTCCCATCCTCAGCCGGTATCGTATACGCATCATAAAATGCAAGACCATATCCATAAGAGCTGCTTACACCCAGAAAAACATCTCCAAATTCCGATTTTTTACCTGAATACTGTCTTATCTCACCTTTTACGTATTTCCCTGAGCGTAAATCCTCCGTATCCAGTCTTGAGAGGTTCAGCGCTGCCCGAAATTTAGCCAGTGCTAAAATTCCTCCCAGCAAAAAAAGTATCCCTCCTCCCAAAAGGATAAACGCAGCTACCTGCAATTTTGACAATTCAATCGTTTTCTTCTTCATCTGTTTTCCCGCACTTTCATATCATTCCATGGAATCTGCCACCCTGATGCCCCTTCTTTTCAGGCATCCCCTAAGCTCATTTACGTCACCATAATACACACAGCCGTCCATTCCGAGATTTCCTGCCGCCTCCACATTTGCCGGGGTATCATCAATAAAAAAGCACTCCTCCGGCTTTAATGCAAACATCCTGAAAAAGTCAAGATATGCTTCCTTTTCCGGCTTCAGCAGCCCATGCTCGCAGGATGTCCAGATGCCTTTCATATATGCGACTGATTTTATGTACTTGCTAAATTCCCTGAAACGATGGGAAGTGTTGGAAAGAAGGTACAAATCATATCCATTCCGGGATAACTCCGCCACCAGTGCTTCCATCGGAGGATTTGGCGGCTGAACCATCCTGTATTCCCTTATAAATCGTTCCACCGTTTCATGCAGATGTGCAGGCACCCTTTTGCATACGGAAGCGGCGGCCTCTTCATCCGAAATCGTCCCCCTGTCCATCTGTAACCACTCCACAGAACCGCAGAGATGATTTTTTATCCACCTGAAATCTTCTTCATTGTCCACATAGCCGTATATGTATTCCCTTGCATTGTATACGGTAAGGACATTTCCCATATCAAAAACAATGTTTTTTACCATGTTAATCTCCATGCCTTTCTTACAGCCTGAAAACTTTGGGCCGCAGGCACAAATTTGCGTTTGAAAAATTTATTTTTCAAACTATCCCCACTCTTCCCAAAGCCAGCAACTAAATCCCTGATTTTACACCAAAATACCCCCATGTAAAACGGGGGTATCCATCATTACTCCTTAATCTTGTCCAGCTCTGTAAGATTAACTCCGGCAATATTTAGAAAGCTTTTTAGATATACATATTCATCTTTTAATTTTGCATATGTTTTTGTAGAATTTTCTTCCTTTGCCAACAGCATATACTCCTGGATTTTTTTAAAGTCTTCCATAGCTTTTTGTGTAATCTCCAAATTTGTATCCGGCATTGCATCGCCCCCAATTATGAAACACGTTAGATCTCATTTGCCGTGATTATATATTAGTCTTAGTATAGCATAACCGGACTGCAAAGTCTATCAATTTTCTGATACCGGAAACACTGTCATTAAGAATAAGTTACAAGAATAATTCTTTTTTTAGTTTGATTGCAGTCAGCGGCTGCGGTATGTTATAATGGAAAAAATAATTATACGAAAGGAATCAATACTATGCCAAAGAATCTAAATATGTTCTCGCTTGAAGGAAAGACTGCCCTTGTGACAGGTGCCAACACAGGACTGGGACAGGGAATCTGTGTCGCCTATGCAGGTGCAGGTGCAAACGTCATTGGTGTTGCCAGACGCAGCTGTCAGGAAACAGCAGATAAAATCGCCGCCCTTGGAATTGAAGGACAACATTTTACAGAGATTATCGCAGACCTCTCGGATATCAATGCAATCCAGCATGTCCTCGCAGAATCCGCAAAAGCCGGGCGTGTCGACATCCTTGTAAACAATGCCGGAATCATCAAAAGATGTGATGCGGCAGACGTCTCCATGGAAGACTGGGATTCCGTCATCAACCTCAATGAAAAAACGGTATTTTTCCTCTCACAGGCATTTGCAAAAAACTGGATTGCCGATAACAAGGGCGGTAAAATCATCAACATCGCTTCCATGCTGAGCTATCAGGGCGGAATCCGCGTGCCTTCCTATACGGCAAGCAAGAGCGCCGTGATGGGGATTACCAGGGCGCTCGCCAATGAGTGGGCAAAATACAACATCAATGTCAATGCGATTGCCCCAGGCTATATGGCGACTAACAATACACAGAACCTAAGAAGTGACGAACAGAGAAGCGATGAAATTCTCAGCCGGATTCCCGCAGGACGCTGGGGAACGCCGGAGGACATCATGGGCGCTGCCATCTTCCTTGCTTCCGGTGCCTCCGATTATGTAAACGGCTTTACACTCGCCGTCGACGGCGGATGGCTGGCACGATAACGCATTGCGGACATGCCCCATGACATGAAAAAATCGAGTATGAAAACTCGATTTTTTCATGTCATGCTATTTTATACTGCACGGCTTTGCCATGCGGCAATTTTCCTTTGTGCGGCTGTGTGCATAATGTTATACTAAGGAACTGTTCAAAAATAACTTTTAATATTGCTTGTCTTTTTCTTCGATAGCACCACCCAAAAATCAGTTACATAGCCCGCTATGTGCCTGATTTTTGGGCGGCACTCTCAAAGAAAAATCCTGCGCACTATTTAAAAGTTATTTCTTGACAGTTCCTAAGCGTCAGTCTTTTCGACGCTTAGTATAACACTTTCATCTCCGGATAATATTCAAATTCCGCCTTCCCCACAATGTCATCTATGTGTACAAATTTATTCATCCAGTATCTGGAATCCCATGAATTGCTGCGGTTGTCGCCCATCATAAAATAACAGTCAGCAGGGATGGAATATGGTCCAAAGTCTTCATAGAAAGCATTGTTGGTAAAATCCGTGATTTCCTTTCCATCAATATACACCTTGCTGTCAATGCCTTCAATTTCTTCCCCCGGAAGTCCGATCACACGCTTCAAATACTTTGTTTTTCCGTCATCGGGATAGTAGAAGCAGACAATGTCTCCTCTCTGCGGCGTGTCATACAGATATGCTATCCGGTTGATTACAATCCTGCTTCCCGCCATTACGGTTCCTTCCATGGAGCCTGTCGGTACCAGTGCGCTCGCAACGACATAATTCTTTAATCCGAACGCGACTGCGAGGGCTAGCAGAATCAGTTTTGACCATTCGTATACTCCTCTTATAACCTTCTTCATACAGTGAACCTTTCCAACTCAGACAAACCTGCCAAAAAACAGCCAGATTACCAGCAAAAAGAACCCGATTACCAGCAGTAATGCAGGAATAAACACAAGAAACGCCGCTATCAGCATAGCCGGACGGTCCGTTTTTTCAAGCTCGACACCCTCCATCTGTTCCTCAAACTCAGCCTCTGATTTCTCCACATCCAGCACACGTTTTATCTTGTTATTAAAAAACATACCGCACCCCCAATTCAGTGCTCCTTATTTTTCCAGCGGATAATGGCACGCTACCATATGATTATTCCCCATATCCGTCATTACAGGTACTTCTTTTTTGCATTTTTCCTGACACCTGTAGCACCTTGTATGGAATTTGCAACCTGTCGGCGGATTGACAGGGCTGGGGATATCACCCTCTAACAGGATTCTGTCACGCTTCTTGTCATTTACATCTGTCGTCGGTATCGCTGACAGCAGCGCCTTTGTGTATGGGTGCAGTGTCCTCTCAAACAGCTCCTCCGTGCTCGCCAGTTCCACCAGATTTCCCAGATACATGACACCGATTCGGTCACTGATATATTTCACCACACTCAGATCATGCGTAATAAACAAATACGTAAGATGCTCCTGCTCTTTCAGGTCTGACAACAGGTTCAGAATCTGCGACTGTATGGAAACGTCAAGCGCGGATACGGCTTCGTCACAGACGACGAAACGCGGCTTCAGTGCAAGGCTTCTCGCAATGCCGATTCGCTGACGCTGACCACCGGAAAACTGGTGCGGGTAACGCCCAAACATATAGGTATCCAGTCCGCACTTCTTCATCACATCCATGACATAATCCCGAAGCGCCGTGTCACCCTTTTTATATAGCCCATGCGCCGTCAGACCTTCCCCGATAATCTGCCCCGCCGTCATTTTAGGATTCAGGGAAGAATACGGATCCTGGAAAATAAGCTGCATTTCGCGCCGCAGTGCACGGAGCTTCTCAGCCGGCTGTTCCTTTAAATTTATCATTTCCCCATCTTTTTCAAAAAAAATGTCACCATGTGTCTGAGGATAAAGCTGTAAAATGGTTCTGCCAAACGTGGATTTGCCACATCCGGACTCCCCCACAAGTCCCAGCGTCTCCCCTTCATAAATATCCAGTGAAATTCCGTCATTCGCCTTGACATACTTCTGTTCTTCACGAAAACTTGATTTTTTGACAGGAAAATATTGTTTGATATCGCGAATGCTAATCAGTACTTTTTTATTTTCAGTCTGCATGTTGTCCTCCATTCTGAAGGGGTGTTTCCTTCCTGACAGCCTTTTCGGCATAGAAACATCTTACCTGATGATTTGCTTCCACCTCAAGGAGTTCCGGTTCCTCCTCCATACATTTTTTCGTACAGTACTTACAGCGCGGTGCAAACTTACATCCTTTCGGCAGGTAAAGCGGGTTGGGCACTGCACCGTCAATCGGGTCAAGCCGGACTCCTTTCGGGGTATCCAGTCTTGGAATGGAAATCATCAGTCCCTCTGTATATGGATGAGAATACACGCCGTCCGTAAAGATTGTTTTTGCATCTGCCATCTCGACAACCTGCCCGCAATACATCACGGCAACCTTGTCCGCCATTTCATTAATGACACCGAGGTCATGCGTGATAAACAAAATCGCTGTTCCCATCTTTTCCTTCAAATCATTCATCAGCTTCAAAATCTGTGCCTGAATGGTAACGTCAAGCGCAGTGGTCGGTTCGTCCGCAATCAGAAGCTTTGGCTTGCACGCAAGCGCCATCGCAATCATGACACGCTGCCGCATACCGCCGGAAAGCTGGAACGGATACTGCTTTGCCACACGCTCAGGATTTGGAATTTTGACTTCCGAGAGCATATGTACCGCTTCTGCCTTTGCCTGTTTTTTTGTCATCCCCTGATGCACGCGGAATACTTCACCAATCTGCTTCTCTATTGTAAACACCGGATTGAGCGATGTCATCGGTTCCTGAAAAATAACGGATATCTCATTTCCCCTGATTGCATACATCTCTTTCTGCGAACAGTTTACCACGTCCTTGCCATTAAACGTGATGGTACCGCCCTCGACATAACCGTTTCCATCCAAAAGCTTTAATATACTCATGGCAGAAACACTTTTTCCGCTGCCACTTTCACCTACAATTCCAAGCGTCTCCCCCGGCTCCAATGAATAGGTGACATCATTGACTGCTTTTACCACACCGCGCTTCGTCTTAAAAAAAGTCCGCAGATGTTTCACTTCCAGTAAACTCATACAACCCCACCTACCTTTCCTTGGACTTCGGATCTACGGCATCCCGCAGACCGTCGCCGATACAGTTGATACTAATCGTACTGATTGCCAGAACGATAGACGGGAATACCCATCTCCACCAGTACTTTTCAATTACCGTGGCATTTCTGGCACTGTTTAGCATATTTCCCCACGTTGCATTCGGTTCTGTTACACCAAAACCAATAAACGACAGCGATGATTCCGTCAGCATACAGGTTGCGAAATCCAGCGTCGCATTGACTATAATAACCGTGATAACATTCGGTAAAATATGGCGGAAAATAATTCCCCATTCCTTAACGCCAAGCGCCTTTGCCGCGGTAACAAACTCCTGCTCCCTCTCCGCGAGGACACTGCCCCGCACCAGCCTTGCAATGCCTGGCCAGGAAAGAAATCCGAGAATTACCATAATCATAATAATCCGCTGTGTCTCTGTAATGCTGTTTCCGATAATCGCCGACAGGATAATGGCAAACGGCAGAAACGGTAAAGAAGAAACAATTTCGGTCAGACGCATCATAATATTGTCGACCTTTCCACCCTTATAGCCGGAAACACCGCCAACCACCACACCAATAATAGTGGAAATGATAACGGCAATCGCACCGACTGTCATTGTCATGCGTCCGCCTTTTAACAGACGCCGGAACACGTCACGTCCTAAATCGTCCGTTCCCATCAGATATCCGTCAAGTCCCCAGCTGTATACCGTATTGCTCTCGCCGATTGCATAATTTCCATAGTAGCCAGCGCTGATTTTTTTCACCGGTTCCTGAATTGACGGTGCCTGATTCTGTCCAAATGTTCCGTCTCCCCATGAGACAACCGAGCCATCGTCCAGGATTACCGTATAATGGTACCGTCCGCCCTCGATAGCCTTTACATGTCCCTGAATTTTATCGGGAACATTACATGTTTTTTTGATATTATTTCCCCATGCATATACATGTCCATCCTCTGTGACAGCCGCAACGCTCTCATCTGACATTGCCATGGCAACTGCATGCCCCTGCACACCGTCCGGAACCTTTGCATATGCTGTCGACTTTTTCGTGAGTGGAACCACTTCCTTTGAATCGGTAAGCGCAATGACGATATCATTGTTCGCATCAAATGACGTGATATGTCCCTGCACACCGTCTGGGAACTTGATATCGACAATGTAGCTGTTTCCCCAGCTGTAAAGCCTGCCCTTATCCGTAAGTGCAAGCGACATCTGATACCCCGCGTACACCTCCACGGGCTTCTCACCCATGCGAAGCTCTATTGGAATCGCCTCAAGACCCATACGGTCATTTCCCCATGTGATAACCTCGTCATTCTCATTGATGGCAAGAATATGGTCAAGCCCTGCCGACACCTGCGTCAGTTTTCCCATATCCTTCGGAAGCTTTTTAAGCTTGTCCGTTGGAAAATTCCCCCATTCATAAACATGCCCTTCGTTGTCTATGCCAACGGAAAAAGTACTTCCCAGACTAAGCTGTCCGGCATCTGACGAAAGCACATTTGGCACCTTAAGCATACCAAAACCGGGTTTTACATTTGATTGCGTCACATCCTGATAATACATATCTATCGGGAAAAAGACTGGCAGTATCATACAGCAGGCAAATATGAGCAGAAAGCAGAAAACACCTACCATGGCTATTTTATCCTTAATGAAACTGAAGAATACCATCTGTATCGGAGTCAGTACTGCTTCCTGTTCCTCCGACATCATGCCGCCTACAAGCATTCTCTGTGTCGCTTTACCCATAGTGGATTTCTTATTTTTTTTCATTATACTTTCCACCTTTCCTTAGTTTTCCAGTTTCACCCTTGGATCCACAAGAGTATAAGCAATGTCCATCAGGACATTTCCGGCAAGCGACAATATAACATAAAACATCTGCATCGCAAGCACGACGGAGAAGTCTCTCTGATTCAGCCCTGAAATCATCATTTTCCCAAGACCATCCCATACAAAAATGGTCTCGATTACAACGGAGCCGCCAAACAGTCCAATCAGCCACCACGTTGTCACAGTCACTACCGGTATCAGGGCATTTCGGAATGCATGCACATAAATGACTACCTTTTCACGCAATCCTTTCGAGCGTGCTGTCCTGATATAATCCATGCGGAGTGCCTCTATCATGGAAGCCCTCACATAGCGTGTAATACTTCCTATCCCGCCGACCGACATGACAAGGACAGGGAGTGCCATATGTTTTGCCGTGTCAACAAACGCATCAAAACCTGTTCCTGTAAAACCTGCCGTCCTGACACCGCTAATCGGGAACAGGGGAATCCGTATCGCAAACACATAAATGGCAAGCAGTGCAATGACAAAGCTCGGAATACTGTAGCCGACAATCGTGACAACCTGCACCACCTTGTCCAAAATACTGTTTTTCTTAACCGCCGTGGTAATGCCAAGCGGTATGGAAATCGCAAATACCAGAATCATTGAAAATATATTTAAAAGCACCGTGTTGCGCATCGGAACGCCGATGACGTCCTTCACGGGTCTTCTGTATTCAGTAGAATAGCCAAAATCACCCCTGAGCATATTGGTAATCCATTTCATATATTGCACAGGAACGGGCTTGTCAAGTCCAAGCTTTTCTTTCATATTGTCATACTGCAGCTGATAAACCTCCGGCTTTATATTGCCCTGCAGCATCATCTTTACCGGATCGCCCGGCATTGCCTTATAAATGGCAAACATTAAAATGGAAATGATAAAAAATACAAATATAATGTAAACCAGTCTTTTTAACAAAAATCTTCCAGTCCGCATATTAGGAGTCCTCCTATATCTATTAATAATAGGGAAGTACCGTTTACATACTTCCCTATTATCATTTTATGCTTAATGTGTAAAGCCCTTTATTCTTCTACCCATGCCTCAGTCACGGCAGCACTCCAGTCCCAGATGGATGAAGTATCCCAGTCATGAACCTTATTGGTATAAAAATCATGGTACTCATTTGAGTAAAGAGGAACTACCGGCAGCTTTTCATTCCATGTTTTCTGGAATGTACGCCATGCCTCAAGCCATGCATCATTGTCATCAAAAGGAATCGTCTTCAAAGCCACTGCTGACGCTTCAAGATCCTTGTCCTTAATCCAGCTGGAGTTATATCCGCCGCCCATCCACTTGTCATCACATGAATAATAATACCATGGTGAATGCTGTAAGGAGAAGCCCGTAGCCAGATTGTACATATTGTACATTGTCTCCCCCTCATGATCCATTGCTGTCAAAAGGGTCGGGAAGTCTGTCGTGGTAGTCTTCAGCTCCATTCCCGCATCCTGCATTGCTTCCGGAAGCATCGTATTGAGAAGTTCAGAAACCGGATTGCCTTCAGTGTTGCACCACTCAATTACAAGCGGTTTCAGTTCTCCATCCACATCCTTATAGCGTGTTCCGTCTCCATCCTTATACTCTCCGCCATCCTTGTTGAGCGTCCAGCCATCTGCAGCAAGCACTTCTTTTGCTTTCTCAATGTCTTTTTCATAAGTATTTAAGTTCTCATCAATCCAGTCTTTGGAGTCAAGATACTCCCACTGTGAAAGTCCGTACTCGCCATGTACTACTGTCGCATATCCGCCACTGTACTGTCTCGCGAATTCATTTCTGTCAAGACAGTACGCAACTGCCTGGCGTACACTCTGTGAATCAGTCGGGAACTGCGAACAGTCAAAACGAATCAGTCCGTATCCATAACGGAAATATGTATGCTTCTGTACAAGGCCTTCATCAACAAGGTCAAGTCCGGGTTCAATTCCCTCTGCCTCGCCGATTTCAAATAACAGGTCAACTGTTCCAGCCTTCAGTTCATTAATCTGTGTCTCGCTCTTTACCGTCTTGATAATCAGCGTCTTAATCATCGGCTTGATGCCTGCATAATTGCCGACATAATTCTCATTTACCTCAAAAGTGCCCTGTCTGCTTGAAGCGTCATAGCTTACGAGCTTGTACGGTCCACATGTTACCTGTGGATTATAGCGGTAACCAGTGTCCGGATCACCAATCGTCTTTAAGAGCACATCTGTTGTAAAGTCTCCCATAATCGTTGCGCCTTCTTCTGAATCCTCGATATCACATCCAGGAGCAATGACTGCAATCGGTCTGGGTGTTACAGATGCATAAGCAAGGTCATAGTGGTAAGGAAGCTCGTCTGCCTTGACTGTAACAGAGAATGTCTTGTCGTCAATCAGATGCACACCCTTTAAAACCTCTGTATCACCAGCATTGAATTCATCATAGCCATCCAGATATGTATATCTTGTCGCGCTGTAATTGTCCACGCCCATCATTTCCGGCGAGGACTCAAGCAGCATGGCAAACGCATAATCCTTTGCAGTAACCGCCGAATTGTCACTCCACAGCAGACCATCATTTAATGTGATTGTGAATGTCTTGGTTCCATCCTCATTCTCCACTGTATCGAGTGCTGATACTACCATGGGATCAGTAATCCACTCGCCCTCTTTTGTTGTGATAACTGTTGTATAGCCATGTAAAACATTCTCAGTTATCTTATAATTTGTAGCGTTGCTGTTGAATGTAGGATCATAAAAATCCTGTTCCAAATCTGTTATCGCTCCGATTATCAGCTGTCCCTGCGGAGTTGTAGGTCTTTCACCTGCCTGCGTGTCGTCAGATGCTTCCGTCGACGGTTCCGCTGCATCTGTCGCAGCCGGCGCTTCTGTCTGAGCCTGCGTCTGTGGCGCTGCATCTTCGTTGTTTGTGACCGCACTATCATTATTGCCACCGCATGCCGTCAGCGAGACAAGCATGGAAGAAGCCAGAAGTACGGACAGTAACTTTCTTTTCATAATGTTTCCTCCTTTAAGAAATTTTTATGTAACTATTTTTGTATTTATAGTTACTGTTTTGTATCTATATAAATACCCATCGGGCATTCATACCAGTACTTCATTTATGTGTATATCTTTTAAAAAATAAAAAGTGCACATGAACGCCCTTGTCCACTGCACTTACTTACCATTTTAATATAAGCATGTGCCCTCATGCTAAAATATGCTTATATTTACGACATATTTAATTATACTTATAATCAAAACGTTTGTCAATAGGTTCCGGTATCGTCATTTTTGCATAATTATAATTAGTTATCTCGCATTTTTCACCTTTTTATGCAGCACAATGCATAAAAAGGCAATATATCGCATAAAACGCGCTCTTGAAATTAAATATTTTCAATCTGCCAATCAATGGGAGAAACACCGTTTGCCTTGAGGAACTCATTTGCCTGGCTGAAATGTCTGCATCCGAAAAATCCACGGTATGCCGATAAGGGGCTTGGATGCGGTGCCTTTAAAATCAGGTGTCTGGGGTTCGTGAGCATCGGAATCTTACTCTGTGCCGGCTTTCCCCACAGCAGATAGACAATCGGCCTGTCCTGTGCATTTACCGCCTGAATAATTGCATCCGTAAACTTCTCCCAGCCTTTTCCCTGATGGGAATTTGCCTGATGTGCGCGCACGGTCAGAACAGTATTGAGCAGCAGCACGCCCTGTTCTGCCCACTTCTTTAAATAACCGTTATTCGGAATATAACAGCCCAGGTCCTCATTTAATTCCTTATAAATATTCTGCAGTGATGGCGGTATTTCCGGCTGGCTTGGAAGAACCGAAAAGCTTAAGCCATGTGCCTGATTTACATTGTGGTACGGATCCTGCCCCAGCAAGAGCACTTTTACCTTGCCAAGCGGAGTCAGGTGCATTGCATTAAAAATATCGTCAGCAGGCGGATACACTACCACTTTGCTATACTCATCTTTTACAAACTGGTATAGCTCCTTGTAATATGGTTTATGAAATTCTTCCTGTACCGCCTGCAGCCAGTCGTCTGTCAACATTGCCATAATCATCTCTCCTTTTAAATCCTATAATCTTACCGAAATGCCCCTGCCCTGTAAATATTCCTTAACTTCCCTGATTTCCAGCTCCTTAAAATGGAACAGGGAGGCTGCCAGTACTGCATCCGCTTTCCCATCAGCAAATGCGTCGTAAAAGTGTTCCAGCTTTCCTGCCCCGCCTGAAGCAATGACCGGAATGGACACATTTTCCGAAACTGTCCTGGTAAGTTCAATGTCATAACCGTTCTTCGTCCCATCGCAGTCCATACTGGTAAGGAGAATTTCTCCGGCTCCAAGCTGATTTGCCCTGATTGCCCACTCTACCGCGTCAATCCCCATATCGACACGCCCGCCGTTCTTATAAATATTCCATCCATTTCCGTCTGACCTTCTCTTTGCGTCAATCGCAACTACGACACACTGACTGCCAAACTTGTCTGCCGCCTCGCTGATTAGCTCCGGATTCATAATCGCTGCGCTGTTCACTGCAACCTTATCTGCTCCCTCACGGAGTATCGCCTTGAAATCTTCCACAGTCCGGATGCCGCCGCCTACCGTAAACGGTATAAACACTTTTTCGGCAACCCGTCTTACCATATCAACCTTGGTAGCGCGGTTATCTGATGATGCAGTGATATCAAGAAAAACAACCTCGTCAGCGCCAGCCTTGTCATATGCCGCCGCAATTGCAACAGGATCGCCCGCATCAATCAGATTTACGAAATTTACACCCTTGACAACCCGCCCGTTATTTACATCCAGACACGGAATAATTCTTTTTGTAATCATCGCCTGTCACCCCTTTATCCGTTACTGCCCGCTCTATTCCGGCAGCCTTTCCTGTATCTCGTCACAGCTCCATAAAATTTTTCAGTATATGCAGTCCGACATCCGAACTTTTTTCCGGATGAAACTGACAGGCAAATACATTCTCTTTTTCGACAGACGCATGGATATGTACTGCATACTCAGTGGATGCCGTCACAATTTCTGGTTCCTCTGCCTGTAGATAGTAGGAATGCACGAAATATACATAAGAATTCTCTGCTATCCCTTTATAAAGCCTGCCACTATTTGGAAACTGAATGGAATTCCATCCGATCTGGGGCACCTTTAATCCCTTGTCATCCGGTATTTTCACAATTTTTCCTTTTAAGATGCCAAGTCCTTTTGTGTCAGGTGATTCCTCACTTGATTCAAACAAAAGCTGTAGTCCAAGACAAATGCCAAGAAATGGTGTATTATTGGCAATGACTTCCTTGATTATCGCTTCCAGCCCATATCCCCGAATCTTATCCATGGCATCACCAAATGCTCCGACACCCGGAAGTATCACTTTGTCCGCATTTAAAATTTTCTCCCTCTCCCGTGTGATTACCGCTGATTCTCCCAGTGATATCAGTGCCTTTTCCACACTTTTGATGTTTCCGGCATCATAGTCAATTATTGCCACCATCCTCTGCTTCCTGCCTTTCTGTTGAAAAGGATACCACAAAACGGTATCCTAATTGGCTGCTATTATGTCACTCAGCGCTATCGAATAAGTCAGCGCATCTTCTGTATTGATAAGCGCCCTCGCCTCTGTTTCATCCACATTGTACTTATCAGCAAGGGTACTTAATATCGTATCCCTGACCGCGTCGACCTCTGCTGCCACTCCATATTTTTCCGCATCTGCATTGATATAGTCATAGGTTGCGATTCCTTGAAGAAGTGCGTCGAGCGCCTCCATCTCTCGTCCCATTTTCAGGTTGACCACATAAGAATCATACCTCCGCTGTATCTTGAGAATCACCTCACTTCTCGCCTTCATCAGACCTTCATCCTGGGTTTCATCAAGCTCCATGCCAAATGTTGCCTGATAAACAGTCTTATAATCCTTGTCATAAAATGCATTCCTGGCTGTCTGAAGGTATCCCTGAGCCGATAAGATATTGGTTGCCAGAATGACTGCTCCGCCCACGGACGCGCCAAAGGCCGCTGCTGCTGCAATCTTCTTCGGCGGAATCCGCTTCTTGGGTCCCTCTGCCGCGCGCTTTGCCGCCAGTTTTGCCTCCTTCGCCGCTTTCTTTTCTTTTTTCTTCTGTGCAGCTGCTTCCTGCTTCGCCTTGTTCGCAGCCGCTTTCTCTTCTGCCTTGGCCTTTTTCTCTTCTTCCTTGGCGAGCTTTTCTTCCTCTTTTTTCGTCTGCTCCTCTTGTTTTTTTGCTGCCTTCGCCTCTTTTTCAGCCGCAAGTTCCGCTTCAGTCGGCTCCGGCACCAGTTCTTCTGTCAGCAGATTAAAGAATTTGCCTAATTTTCCCGGCTCCTTCGCGCTTTCTGCCTCGTTTTCCTCCGCATCGCCTTTTTTCTTTTTCTTCGCGTTCTTCTTGCCCTTTTTCTTTGCGTCACTGTCATCCGATGTTTCGTGTGACATGCCCGCCCCATCCGGATTTAAGATGGATTCCGGAATGACTGGCAGCGGCACTCCGCCATCATCCTCATCATCAACATGCTTCACGCCCGCATTGACTGAAGCCGCCTCATCGTCTGCCATCTGGTTCAAAATATCCATCATGTCATCCTGAATGGGCTCATTATTGTCCGACTTCTTTAACATGTCATTGATTTCCGCAAGCTCCGCATCATCATCCAGCATATTCAATACATCCTCAAGGCTGTCATCCATTCCGGCAGAGATATCCTCACCACTGTCATCTGATAAGGACAGATCATTCTGTGATTCCATCGAAGAACCTAAATCCGAGGTATCACCAAAATCGAATTCATCTATATTCAGTTCTCCTGCCATTGCCGTTTCTGTCTCCGACTGAATGGCTTCCTCAAGACCGTCTATATTCATGTCGTTCTGCATCAATGAACTATCATCTGGTATCTCCGGCATTTCGAAATCTTCCAGTTTCAATTCCTCATCCAACTCTGGCATTCCTATATCCTCCAATGCAAGATTTTCACCTGTCTCCGGAATTTCTTGTATCTCTTCCGTTACTTCTGGCTGTCCTATATCTACCGGCTGTGGTTCTTCTGCTGTCTCCGGCAGCCCTGTATCCTCCAATTGCAGCGGTTCCCCTAACTCCAGCTGTGGTAAATCCGGCTGTTCGATATCTTCTGGCTGTAACACACCGGCTGATTCTGGCTGCTCCGTCCCCACCGGCTGTGGCTCTGGTTCCTCTTCTGATATCTCTGGCAGTTCCAGCTCATTCAGCAACGGTTCCCCTGTGTCAAACTGTTCCGGCAGTCCCGTCCCTAAATCCGGCAGTTCAATATCCTCCAGATTGATATCCTCTAGATTGATATCCTCTAGTTCCGTCTCCTCCAGCTGTGCCGGTTCTTCTTCAGGCATCATGATATCCTCTAAAGTGAACTCGTCCCCTGTTTCTGGAAAATCGTCCGCATCCGGTTCTTTCTCCTGTTCGATATCGGGCTCACTTCCAAGAAGTTCTGGGATTTCCAAAGAATCCAAATCACCCTCAAGCTTTATATCCATGTCAGGCAGTTCCATGTCGGGAATTTCCGGTATTTCTGGTATCTCGATTGAGTCAAGATTGATATCATCTAATAATATTGGTTCTTCCGCTGCCGGTTCTTCTGCCACAATACGCTCTACCTCAGAATCTTTATCCAACGACTGTGTTTCCATCGGTATCATGTCTCCTGCTGGTATCTCATTTTCAAACACCAATGGATTCCCATCCGTATCAGATATGCCTGCATCCCCATTTTCAATTGCAGCATCCGCAGGCATTGCTTCCCCTGATTTCGCATGTACCGTCTCCGACAAGGAATTTAACAAATCATTTAAATAATTCTCCTCTGAACTCATGTGAATCCCCCCCTGCATTCCAGTAAAAATTCAACTGCATTCTCGTTTATACTGACCCCTTTTTCACCCAGCTCCTCTGTCAGCTGGTACAATGTCTTGTTTATCCGAAAGAAACTAGCCTTCTGATTATAGAATGCTACCTTTTCGAACGGCCATCTTATAATATTTGGCAGATTCATCTCCACTCCCAGTTCGAGAATGCATAATTTTTTATTCAGCGTCATCTGAAGCCATTTTGTATATCTGCCCCACTGTACCTGATAGCCATCTTCAATATAATTACCCTCACACAATATATTATTAAAAGCCAACGGTTGCCCGCATACAGGGCATGTCGGAATCTCAAGCGAATCCAGCCCTACCCCATCCAAAATAGCCTGATTGACAAGATCCGAAAACTCTTTTGACGGATATAATTCGCTGGTACATTTTGCGCTGCATTGTAACATCTTATAATTTCCACACGGCTCAACGATTCTTTCCACATCAAAAGCCGCCTTCTTAATGTTCTCATCAATACAGGTTGAAATCACAAAATAATTTTTATCCTTGACCATCTCGCAAAGCGCTCTGTATGCCTCTATCAGCTTACCATCATTATGTTCTGTTAAAAATCGATGCTCCAGGAAAGGAACAGTCCATTCCAGCGTCTGATTGATATCCACTTCCTCCAACGCAGACATAAGCCTTGGAAATTTGCCAATATCTCCAAAGCTTTCGTTAAATTCTTCCCCGATACCTACCAGAACCATATCAGCATCTGCAATTTTTTCCAATAATAATTTATGCTTCTCAGTCATTTCTGTCCTGTCCATGCCGTCTCCTAACTTATGAGAGCCGGGCATCTATCCCGGCTCTATCTTTTTATCTCGCAAGCAATTCGTCAATGACCTTTACAAGATTGCCAATTTCAGGTTTTGATAACTGTGCATCTGCACCTAAATCTTCGCCTTTTCTCCTCATTTCCTCATTTACAAGTGATGAGAAAATAATTACCGGTATGTGCTTTGTCGCATCGTCAGATTTGACAAGCTTCGTTAAGCGGTGTCCATCCATAAGAGGCATCTCAATATCTGTAATAAGCAGCTTGACGTCATGCTCCAGCGTTCCCGCATCCCTGCACTTTACTATGTACTCCCATGCTTCCTCGCCGTTCTCTGCCTTGATGACATTGTCATATCCGGCTTTCTTGAGCGAGTCAATGATGAGCTTTCTAAGAAGAGAGGAGTCCTCCGCAATCAGAATGGGAACTTCCGTTCCTTCTCTTTCCCCGAGTGCCTCAATCTCCGTGACTTTTAATCCCGTCTCCGGATTAATGTCCGTGATAATCTTCTCAAAATCAAGAATAATAATCAGCTTGCCGTCAATCTTGATAATACCTGTCGAAATACCATCCTCTGCCGTGGTAACTGTTGCCCCCGGCTTGATGATATCAACCCATGAAACCCTGTGGATGCCAATTACCGAATCAACATGAAACGCAATATCCAGTTTATTAAAGCTCGTGATAATAAATAAACCGCCCGGCTGAGACTGCCCGCGCTGCAGACAGTTGCGCAAATCAATCGCTGTAATCATCGCATCACGCGGCATAAATATACCTTCTACGCTGGGATGCGCGTTGGGTACGGGTGTTACGGGTGAGTACGGAATAATCTCCCTGATTTTTGCCACATTAATACCGTATGAGTTTCCGTCCACCACAAACTCTAATACTTCCAACTCATTTGTTCCATTTTCCAAGAGAATCTTAGTCTCCATATTAAACCTCCATTCTACCAGACAATTGAAAATACTTCCAGTTATTGTCCATATTTTCAATCTCTTTATTATCACTGCTTTGCAGAGTGTATATCTTTTTCTAATTATAACATATGTATAGGAATAAATACAAATATTTTCAGAAAATTTTTAACAATTTCTGTAACAGTTCAGCCTTTGGGTTCCTGCCATAGGATTATTTTAATTTCACAGTACAGTTTTGACCATTTGAGGATACCATCTGTAAGATCAGCGTCTGGATTTCCTGCTCTGTAGTCTCCTCTACCTCTGCCACTACTACCGTGTCAACAGTCTCCCCCGCCGGAACAGCATCCATAAAAGATATCAAATCATTTGGAATCATGGTACTCAGCGCCGGCACAGAGCCTGTATCATTGATTCTCATGCGAATCCCAAGTCCATATTCAAAGAAACTGCAGTTGACGTCCTCCTCCGGCGAACCTTCGATGTCAAAATGAATAACCAGCAGTTTCTTTCCCTGGGCAGCATCCACACAAAATCCTGTATTATTCTGCGGATAAGAATCGCACAGTTCAAACGACTGGTATCTGATAATGACATCATCGATTCCCAGCTCTGCCGCCAAATCAATGTCTGCCGACGATACGACTTCTGCCACGACCGTCTCTTCCGTCTCGGCAGGGGATTCCTCCTGCGCGCCAGTTGATGCCGGATTATCCGCGCTTTCCGTCTGTGCCTGTTCCGTCTCCGTTTCCCCGCCAGCCACCGTCTCATCCGTTTCCTGCATAGCCGCCTTCGCTGCCGCCACTTCCTCCTCACTGACAATTTTATAGTCATATTTGGGTGAGTATTTTAATATGAGCCCTGCCGCATATTCCGCAACCATTTCAGACTGTTCTGCCGTGAGCTCCGGCATGGAGTCCACACAGCCAGTCAAAAGCATTGCCGACATGGCAAAAAGCCCCAAAACTTTCCCCTTTTTCAAAGAAACACCTCCATTTATTTGGTCTCAAGTTCAAACCAGAACTCTACACCATTGGTATAATTGATAACACCGTACTGCTGATTCATGGATTCCATGATTGCCTTTACGATAGATAATCCTACTCCGCTGCCTCCATACTCACGTGTTCTTGCCTTATCTACCTTATAGAATTTCTCCCAGATATGCGGAAGTGCATCCTCCGGTATCGGTTCGCCTGTGTTAAACACGCTCACACGCACCCTGTCAGCATTTTCATCTTCAATAAGTCTGTATTTTATCTCAATCACATTGTCACCGTTTACATGGTTCAATGCGTTGCTAAAAAAATTTCGAACAATTTCCTCTGTCTTAAACTCATCTGCCCATACATAAATCGGTTCACGGCTGGCATGCCTTAATTCAATATCCTTTTGATGAATTAAAATATCTGCCGACGTGATAAAATTACTGACAAGCGCCACAATATCGAACCGCTCCATTGTGACAACATCATTGCCAAATTCAAGCTGGTTCAGGTCAAGAAGCTTTTTGACCAGTGTGTTCATCTTCCTTGCCTCATCCATAATGACATCACAGTAAAAATTCCGGTTCTCCACATCGTCATCACTGATGCCTTCCTTCAGTCCTTCCGCGTACCCCTGAATCAGCGCTATTGGTGTTTTCAGCTCATGGGACACGTTGGAGAGAAACTCTTTGCGCATTTCGTCAATCTGTTCTTTTTTCTCGATATCGCGTTTCAATTCATTGTTTGCGGTTTTCAGCTCACAAATTGTCTTTTCCAGTGCACCTGAAAGTTCATTGATATGTTCCCCGAGCAAGTCTATCTCATTTTGCCCGCGGCTTTTATACCTTGTCTCAAAATCCAGCTTCGTCATCTTCTCAGATATTTTTTTCAATTCCATAATCGGCCTTGTGATTCTCGTCGTCACAAACCAGATCAGCGCTGCACTTACCAGCGCAGCCGCAAGTCCCACATACGCCAGAAACTGATTGGAAATTTTAACACTGTCCCGTATGCTTTCGAGCGGCGAGCGTATCAGAAATAAATTGCCATTGTCAAGAATTCCCCACATTTCCAAATATTCTGTAGCTGTCGACTTGTCCATAACAGTTGCCAGACAATAATTATAGTTTTCATCCAGATACACAATATCACTGGACGGCTTAAAGAAATTGTCATACAGCCTGCGCAGGAGCTTGTCCGCATCCCTTGTACTGGACTTAATAATATTCGACCCGACATCAATTACCAGCAGACCAATGTTATACATATCACAGGTCTTGCGCAGTTCAAGGTCAAATTCCTCCGACGTGATGTCGCCATTTGCGACAACCTCGTTAATTCTTGAATAGGCATCCTTAAGCGCATGTCTCTTATTCTGTATATAAAAATTTTCCAGAAAGCTGTTATTGATAATCAGGCATAAAATAATGGTACCCGCCATAACAGCCATAAATATAAGGGCAATCTCCCGCTTTATAGAATGTTTCATAAATTTACCTGCTGTCTCCATGCCTCGAGCTTGCAGCTCATTCCCTTCATACTTTTTACTCCATTTAATACTTTCCTTTCCAATTTTAATCTTATCTATTCCATATATTACCTGTTTTTCCACTTATTTCAGGTACTTTGGTAGTCGTCTGGCAGTTTATCTGTCCATCTGCCTTAAAACTATTTTAACGCACCTTTTTCCAAAAGGCAATGTCCATTTTTTAATTTTCTGTATACTGATTTTGCTTCCAGCAATAAAAGTACTTTGTCAGTGCACCTGCAAAGGTTTTATGTCTTTATCATATGCAGCATGAGAAACGTTATTGGTTTTCTTTTGTATCATCTCTATACTTAGTCTTTTTCTGCCAGTACGTTCAGAAGTTATTAATATGCTGCTTACCAATGAATCCTGCAATTCCTCTACGCTAATCTCCTTTTCTGTATTCAATACCTTGTACACATAAGGTTCTACTTGCTGTACCTCTAAACCAAACTCTTGAAATATCTTGTCAACATTAATATTTCCATGCATATCATCCTTTCCATATATCAATCAAAATTTTATCCCAGTCCTTTTTTTATTATAATGCACACGAACATATATATCAATTACTATTTGATGTATTCCGTTTTCCGTCTTTCTCCCTGCATTATTTATTGTATACCGCTCTTAATTTTTGGCAATTCGGCAATTGAATCCATGCCTTTCCTTTTTCTTCCTTGTACTCTTTCTCATAATGATGCGTTATATTATAATTATATGCCTTTTTCCGTGATATACTCAAACAAGGTCATTGCTGTATTCCTTCTGTTAAGTTGCTCTTTTAAACTAATCATGACAACCCTTTTGGGCTGTCCATATCCACCAGTTCCTGTACTTGATGCTGTTCCAGTTGATGGTGGTGTTGTTCCAGTTGATGGCTGCGTTGTGTCTGATGTTTCTACATCTTTCATCATTTTTTATATAATGCTTTATCCTCTTCTGAAAAGCTGTCATATATCTTTTGTAAGTCCTCACTCAATGTCATGTCTATTTCTGCATCATCTTCCTTGTAATCTCCTTCTCCTAATTCCGTATCCTCTCCTATCGAATTAACTCCATTGTTTTCATTTGCACTACTTGTTTCTTCAATGCTTGTTGTTTCCTCTGTACTTGTTTGTTCTTCTATGCTTGTTGTTGTTTTCTTGGCACTTGTCTGTTCCTCTATGCTTGTCGTTTCCTCAACAATACTTGTTTCTTCTATGTTCTTCATAACTTCTATGTTGTCTGCTTTGTCATTCCCATAACTACAAGCTATTAATCGAATTGCTGCCATTTTGTCATCTTTCTCTGCAAGCCTTGATTTTCCTACGTTTTTGTTTGTTCTGCCTTGTCACCTCCCTGTCATTCCTTGTCACTCTTACGAAATCGGGGTTTTATCCCATATGGAATAAAACCCCTAAACATTCATACTCTATTCATTTTTAAAAAGTTCTGTCATCTTGTCATCATGTTCTACAAGTATTGATTTTCCAGTATTCTTTTGCGTTTTGCCTTGTCATCTCTATGTCACTGGCTGGCACCATTGAAAAAATGTTCCCAAATCTCCCAAAATTCTTTTTGGTAGTTTTTCCCGGAAATCCCTGTTTTTTAAGCTTTCCAGCCACTCCATATAGGGCTTTCTTTTCCATTAAATACCATATATTCCATAGAATTTTATCTATTCGGTAGTTTTTCTTTCCCTCCACCTTGAAACCATTTTAACGCACCTTTTTTCGAAAGGCAATGTCCATTTTTAATATCCTGCATACTGATT
>DKUL01000008.1 GCA_002490665.1 Lachnospiraceae bacterium UBA7205
TTTCATCAAGTAAAGATTCGATTCGTTTACTTGCCAAACTTGAAGTAGTACTCATTTTATGACCTCCATTTTTATATTTTTTAATTACTTTTAAAATAAAATAACTCTTTTTGCGCAACTTTTATATATTGTATCAATTATATGAAAATTACGTCTATTTTAGTATAACATATATTATTCTATCCGCCTAGTAAATTTTTTGATTTTTCATTCGTTTTTTCCAATCGGGCAGGGGAATGTCCCTCCCGCCTACTGACTGCCGCCGAAAAGCCACTTCTGCACTACCTGGCGAACACACCACTGAAAGTCAACCGCGCTGATATCTTCTGTTGTCACAAGACAAACGCGTTTCCATTCCTTATTGCCGACCATATAGCTCAAGTATCCTATTGTCTGCCCCTTTTGCACCGGTGCTGTAAGGGCTTTCACCTTCTGTAGTGTGACGGTCACCTTCTCATCCTCACGCATCAGCAGTCCGTCATTTGCGTATTCCCCATCCGGTACGATTTCTACCGGCATATATATTTTTTCACCTATTTTTCCAGTCTGCCCATTGCTTACAATCACTTTATCCATTGCCGCGGCAGGAATCTCCACTTCGTCAAAGCTACGGTAATTGTAGTTTGCCAGCCCGTATTCCATAAGCGCCCTGGTGTCGCTCCACTTATAGGTCTTGTGATTTGGCCAACCGCATGCCAGAAGCGCCACGACAAACGTTTTTCCGTCCCGCCTGAGCGCGCCGACATAGCAGTAGCCTGCTTTCGCGGTGAAACCTGTCTTTCCGGTCAGCGCCCCGGACATCATGCCAAGGAATGCATTGTGGTTTACGCAGGAAAAACTCCTTTTGCCCGAAACGTCTGTAAATGAATGGTTCGGTGTCCTTGTAATTTCCAGAAAACTCTCTTTCTGCGGGGATTTCGCGACACAGTACGCCATTACCAGCGCCAGGTCTCGTGCCGTTGTCGAATGAAACTTGTCATCTTTTGCCGCGTCCAGTCCGTTTGGCGTGATATAATATGTATTTTCACAGCCTATCTCGGCGGCCTTGCGGTTCATGAGCGCCGCAAACTGTTCCACATCCCCGCCTACGTGCTCTGCAATCGCAACTGCGGAGTCATTGTGCGATTCCAGCATAAGGGACAGCAATAAATCCTTTAAGCGGTACTGTTCCCCATTGCGCATCCCCAGATGCACCGGCGGCATGGAGGATGCATAGGAGGACACTGTCACGGTATCCTCCAGGCTGGCATTTTCCAGTGTCACAATCAGGGTCATAATCTTCGTGGTGCTTGCCATCGCAAGCTGCTCATCACCGCAGCGGTCATACAGCACCCTGCCCGAATCCGCATCCATGAGTACCGCCGCCTTCGCATAGAGCCTGAGATTTGGCTCATCAGCCCGGACGTTTAGCGGCTGCTGCGCAAGGATGACTGCAATTGCCACAATGACTGCCGTTACAACCTTAACAAATTGCGGAAAAATGATTCTATTTTTCATAAATTTTTATCTTCCTTATATACAAGGCTCCATAAAAATATATGTTATGACATTTGTAAATTATCCCAATTCACGCATTACAGCTTCATTCTTTTTTCCAGTGCGTCCACCACGGTCTCAAGCACCTTGATACGCGCATAGTACTTGTCGTTTCCCTCCACGATAATCCATGGGGCATCTGATGTGGATGTCTTTATGATCATCTCGTCGACAGCTTTTTCGTACAAGTCCCACTTTTCCCTGTTCCGCCAGTCCTCATCTGTAATTTTCCAGCTTTTTTCCGGGTTCTCCTGCCTGTCCTTAAAGCGCTTTGCCTGTTCCTCCTTGTCAATATGGAGCCAGAACTTCAGCACCACCGCGCCGTGGTGAACCAGCTGGCTCTCCATCTGGTTCATTTCCCGGTATGCGCGCTGCCAGTCCTGCGTGGTGCAGAATCCCTCAATGCGCTCCACCATGACCCTGCCGTACCATGTCCGGTCAAAAATGGCTATGTGCCCGTCCTTCGGCATTTTCGTCCAGAAACGCCACAGATAATGATGTGCCCGCTCAATGTCGTTGGGAGAGCTGGTCGGATTTACGGTGTACCCCCTCGGGTCAAGCGCCCTGGTAAGCCTTTTAATCGCTCCGCCTTTCCCTCCTGCGTCCCATCCTTCAAAGGCAAGCACCACGGGAATTCTCCTGGCATAAAGCTCGCCGTGGAGAAGCCGGAGCTTTTTCTGTAACTCAGACAGTCTCTTGTCATATTCTTTCCTGTCAAGCTTTTTGGAAAGGTCTGTCCTTTTGAGTACGCTCTCGTTCCAGTCCGCATTGTCAAACCTGCCGTCAATCTCCTTTTCTTTTGCCTTGCATTCCTTTTTGTAGCGCTCTTCCAAAACATGCACTGTCTTTGAAAGAATCTTAACCGTGGCAAAATTGTCATCCTCCGCCTCTATGACTGTCCATGGCGCATACTCGCTGTCCGTCTTTATCAGCATCTCGTCCGCCATCCTGAAATAATCGCCAAAATGCTTGTTCCTGTCCAGATCCTCCTCTGTCACCCGCCATTTTGTCGCCTTGTTGTCCCGCAGCTTTTTAAAACGTTTCTTTTGTTCATGCTTTGAAATGTCTAGAAAGAATTTGATAATCAATGTGCCGCCATCTGTCAGCTGCTTCTCAAAAATATTGATGTCTTCCAGAATTGTCGGCACTTCCTCCTGGGGTGTCTTTTTCTCGAACCTGTCCACCAGGAGCTTTCGGTACCAGCTTCTGTCAAACACCGCAATACGCCCCTTCTCTGGTGTCTTCGTCCAAAAACGCCACAGAAACGGATGAAGCCGTTCTTCCTTCGTCTCCGCATCCGTGGAATACACCGTAAAGCCCCTTGGGTCAAGCGTCTGAATCAGCCTGTTAATCTGTGTGCCCTTTCCCGCCGCACCGAATCCTTCAAACACAATCATGACTGGAACGCCCTTGCTTTTCAGCTCCCTCTGCAAAAGGGCGATTCGGGGTTCAAGTTCATTCATGCGCTCCTTGTACGTCTTTTTGTCCAATTTCTTCGTCAAATCAATTTTTTCCAGCATACTATCAGCTCCTTTCCTAACATTTTGAATCCTATCAAGATTGTCTTTTTAATTTCGCATGTGTCATGTCATATTCCAGAATCACATCGTATCCATAGCTTTTGACTGTCGCCTGCATCTCATCAAGAAGTTCTTCAAAGCGCTGGCGGTCCGGGGCGAAAACCATTTCCCACGAGTAATCTTGTATTGCACGTTTGCACTGGTGCCGAATGGTCGTCTGTTCTGCCGTCTCCACGGATGCAGTGTATAGCATCCCTGGTGCAACCAGGAGCATGTCATTTTTCTGCAGATAACCCATTGTGGTATCTGCATTCATTTTTTCTCTCCAGTCCTCGATCAGGGAAGATGTATCAAGCGCCCTCACGCTGTCCCATAATTCATAGTAATAATGAAACCCGCGCTCGCTTTTCTCACACTGGACAACCGCCTTATAGTTCAATGCGGAAGTTCCGGACTCCCATGTCCCGTCGCCATATTCTTCCGGAACTTCAATATCACCACCGTTCATCAATGCCTCCCTGCCAAAATCCGTCAGGTAGGGACCATCCTCCCGCATTTCCCAGGTCAGTCCTTCAGGTCCCGCCGCCGCACCAGACAGGTTGGCGCCATTCATCATGATCCCTTCTTCCGAGTACAGCCAGTCAATAAAGTCCACAAGCCTTGCCGGGTCTGCCGACTGTGAACCGACTGCTATGATACTGTCCTGGTTTCCATACGGATAACAGCCATATGAATAAATCTGTAAATCCTTGACGGGAGCTAACATAAAGCCCTTCCCCTTCTCCACATTAGAAATTGTATTGAAGGCAGATTTACCAAGCCACGGCCATGGCGAGAACAATATCTGCCCCTCCCTGTACTTATCAAAACACTGGTCGTAGCTTTGATTCGCCGACTTTGGGTCAATCAGCCCCATCTGATTTGCCTCATAGAAAAAATTAAGCATACGGACATATATCGAATCATCTTCAATTATACTCTGGTAATCCGAGCCATCCGCCTTTGCAAGCACCACCCCATACTCATCATACCCATACATGCAGCAAGGCTGTTTGACTGCGTTCATCATGTTGTCGTCCCAGTCCTTAAAAAAAGAAAAACCATATGTTTTGGCTCCGTTTTCTGCCACCGGGTACCGTTCCTGCATCTCTTTTAGCACTGGCAGCAGATCTTCGAGCGTGTCAATTTCGGGATAACCCAGCTCCTGATATAAATCCCAGCGAATATAAGGGCCATACACAGGCTCGACTCCCTCACTCGACACATCCGACCCATTAGAAGACACTTCGGACGGAATTGCATAGATGCCCTCCTGCCATACACTGCTATTTAGGTTTTCAATTGCCTCCCTGTACCGCATGATATTTTTATCCTGCAGCTCATCCTCCATGTTGTATATCAGTTCTGCATTGACCAAGTCCTGCAGCTGTCCGTTCACGCCCTTACATATAATCAGGTCGCCCAGATTTCCTGCCGCCGCCCGCACTTCAAAAAGCGTGTCTCCTCCTTTGGTAATGTTGGGAGAAATGATATTCAGCTCCATATTAAACTTCTTTCTGACTACTTCGCCAAACCAGCCTGACTGGATTCCCTGATAATTCGCAGAAAAATCAAATACATCCACGACGATGAAATCCTCATATGGGCAATCGTTGGCATTCAGTGCCGTCAGATAGTCGGAATTCCCCTTCATGTCAGAACAGCCGCAAAGGTTCAGGCAGAACACTGCTAAAAGACAGAATGAAATCATTCGGTTTCGCTGTTTTTTTCTCATTTTGAAGCACTCTCTTCCCGGATTGACAATCCCATTTTACTCACTTATACTATTAGTAAACGCCAGATATTTTTGTCGTTTATATAATAATACTATATCAAATTTATGGAACAATTCAATACATTTTACATATAGGAGGCTGGAAATTTGATGGAAACTTTGTTGATAGCCGATGATGAAAAAAATATACGAGACGGTCTCAAATGCATCCTTGACTGGGAAGAACTTGGCTTTACAATATGCGGGGAAGCGGCAAACGGCGAGGAAGCGCTCTCATGCATCCTAAAGGAGAAACCCAGTCTCGTTCTTTTGGACATCCGGATGCCGAAGCTTACCGGCATAGACATTATCCGGATTGCGCGCGAGCAGGATTACAGCGGAAGGTTTATCATTTTAAGCGGCTACTCTGACTTTTCCTACGCACAGTCTGCCATCCGCTACGGCGTTGAGTATTACCTGACAAAACCCATTGACGAGGATGAACTGCTTGATGCCATCAACACGATAAAGGAAAGTCTGGAGCAGGAGCACAGGGAATCGGATAACATTGCGCTTTACCGTGAGAAGGCAAAAAATGTAATTCTCCACGAATTGGTAACAGGCATCTGGAAAAGAGACGGCATCACCGGTCTCTCCTCCGCGGACTTCCAGAGCATGGAGCTTGACTTTGACAAATACCAGGTTGTAATTTACGAAAAGTTCGGACTGTCCCCCGAAGACCAAAGCTATCATTTTGCCGATTTGCTAAACATCACCAACAACGGCAACCACTCCTTTGAGTCCTTCGAGGAGGGTCATAAAAACGTGATTCTGTTAAAGGGAGCTTTTGCACTCAGGCGCTTTGAAGAGTTTCTGCACCATTATGAGAAAGCCGAACTTCAGAAAGGAAGCCCTATGGACTCGCTTTTTCTCGCATACGGACGTCCTGTCGAGAGCCTGGACGAAATCTATCTGTCTTATGAGGAAGCCGATACCCTGATTCAGAGACGCTTTTTCTGTATTCAGGGACAGCATACGCTGGGCTATGAGGAGCTGCCCGCCATCCCTTCCCATAACAACCAGATTCATGACGACAAGCTTCACGAATACTGCGATGCCCTGATTAACTATCTGCAGGCAAATAACCGCAAGCAGATTGCCGCCACGTTCTTCTCCCTTGAAGAATACCTTTACAATGTGGACAGCTCCATTGCTTCTGTCAGGCTTTTTCTCACCGACCTGTTCCTGCAGCTAAAGGAAAATATCCATAAAATATACAACAGCTCGCGCGTGTCACTGCCCTCCAACTCTGTCATCATCGACTACATTGACAACTGCCATTACCTATACGAAATTATCCTGTACATTTCAGGTCAGGTAAAGGCCATCATGGACAGCAGCGACAGTTCCCCAAGGGATTCCATCCTCGATGACATCCTTTACTATATTGACAACAATTACCAGAACAATATCAAGCTCGAGACCATCGCCCCGCTTTTCGGGTACAACAGCGCGTATCTCGGCAAGCTTTTTACAAAGGCTATCGGGGAAAATTTCAATTCCTATGTCGACCATAGGCGTATCGAGCATTCCAAAAAGCTTCTTGCCCAGAATAATATAAAAGTATATGAGGTATCGGAGCGAGTAGGCTATAAAAATGTTGACTATTTCCATAAAAAATTTAAAAAATATGTCGGCATCAGCCCTGCGGAATACCGCAAGCAGTTAAAGCCGGATGATTCCGTGTAATCAGGAAGACACGCAAAAAGAACCGGAGGCTTACCTTACCGCCCCCGGTTCTTTCTCCAGTTCCTGAAATATTCTCTTGGAAAACGCTGCAACCGTAAAAATCGCAAACGCCGCGCCGAACAACAGCCCGAAACACATCAAAACCGTATTAAAATGAAATAATACATACTCGGCAAAGAGCAGTGCCGCTATCATCAGCGTCCTGCCAAAATACCTTCTTGAAATTTCCATGGAATTCTGTATTGTGGCGACAATACCGTTCTCATACCTTGCAAGAAGAGGGAATGCATAGAGCATGGCCGTCACATACACAAACACGGACACGATTCCGACCACAATCAGTATGATGGAGCCTTCCTCAGACACCCGGTTAATCTCATAGTCAAGATAAATGGCATATGTCGCCACAAGAAATATGAGTCCCAAAACAGTACCCTGCTTTAAGTTTTCCCGGAATGCACTGACAAAGCTCCGCGCAACATAGCCCTCCTCATCATCGACCATTTTCATCGCGACGCTATAAGCCGCAACGGTCGACGCGCCAATTGTGACAATGGGGAGTGAAAACAGAAGCCACATAAAATTTAACTTGACCAAATCCCAGAATTTGCTGAGAAAACGATATAATCCGCCGTCAACACTAAAAAATCCACTCATTCCAAAACTCCTTTTTCAGAAATGGGACTATCATTTTCAGATAGCCCCATAAAATTATCAATAAGAATATAAATCTTATTCGTACTCTGCTGCCTTTCTGAGCGCTGCCTCATTCTCGCACCACTCGATGCACTCCTGATAGCCATAGCTGTCAGCGTCTGCACGCATCTTTGCAACGACAGAATCAAACTCAGAATCATCCTTTGCGTAGATTGCCTGCCATGAACCGTTCTGGATACATGTCTTTACCTGCTCCCATGTTGTCGCAAGCTCATCAGACTTTGCGCTTTCTGCATAAGTATGCGGAAGAGAAATAGAGTAATCAAACTGCGTCATGTAGTCCGTATAGGTCTCTACACCCATGTCTGTTCTCCACTCCTGCTCTGCCTTGTCGACATCCAGCGCCAGATACTTATCCCAGTACTTGAAGTTGAATGTCTGACCATCAACACCATCAGGAATTGTTGTGTTCAGCGACCATGTCGTATTGTTCATCTGCGGACAGCCATCATCCCAGAGCCCTGAATACGGAGCCGGCATTACCTTGTCTTCCCTTGCCGCAAGCGCCTTGCAGTCCAGACCGAAGTCTGTCAGTTCTGCCTTGCCATTGTCAAGCCACTCCCAGCATACGCCCTGAGGACCATACTCATAGTCCAGTCTTCCTTCTGGTGTGCAGAGGTAATTGATGATTGCCATACAAAGCTCCGGATACTGCGACTTTGCACCGATAGACCAGATACGGTTGCTTCCGCTCTGTCCAAGACCGTAAACCAGTGTGTCCTGATTTTTTGCCACAACAGGAAGAAGCTTCTTGCCTTCAGCCATATGCTCGTTTGTGTTGTACTGTGTCGCACCCATCCAGTTAAAGATACAGAAGAATGCGCCGCCATCCTGATAATCCTCCATGCATCCGTCATATCCCTGTGTCATGGAGTCCGGATCCAGCAGTCCCTGCTGGTACAATGTATTGTAGAACTTCAGGCACCTCTCATAATGACCGCCTTCCTTTAAGCAGTCCTCAAACTCGCCAGTGTCCGCATCATAGAATCCAAACTGAAACTCATCCAGTCCAAAAAAGTTTGTCGCGGTTGCTTTCACGAACATTGCCATATTGCCGTCCCAGTCCTTAAAGAGGGAAACGCCATATGTCTCCTTACCAGAATCAGATGTCGGACAGATTTCTTTCATCTGCTTGAGAACATCGACATAATCCTCCAGCTCATTGATTTCCGGACTTCCAATCTGCTTATAAAGGTCATAGCGAATATCCGGATGATAGTCAAACTCACCATACTGTCCCGGGCCAGAAGCCACGTCAAATCCAAATCCATATACTGTTCCATCCGAAATTTTGGCATTTTTATCAAGCGCATCTGCCATGTGGGACTTGATATAAGGTCCAAAATCAGACAGGATATCATCCTCATTCCAGTCAAAGAGCATGCCATTCTGATATGCACGCGTATACTCGTCACCATCAGAACCAAAGAGCACGATGTCACCAAGGTTGCCGGACTCCATACGCGTATCAAATACGCCGTCACCGTTGCTGATAATATTCAGCTTGACATTGAACTTCTCTTTCATGATGTCGGCAAACCATCCAATCTGCTCGCCCTCATAATTCGAAAGCTGTGAGTAAACCGTAAGTGTCACGGTCTCATCCGGAATGATATCGGATAAATCAGCTTCCTTGACATCCCCGCCAGCCGCATCGGCTGTTCCTGCTGCCGTATCCGGTTCAGCCGCGTTGTCCGCATCCACTGCCTTGTCCGTGTCTGTGTTATCAGTTGCAGTACCCGCATTGTTCTGCGAGGTCGTTGTTGTCGAACCACTACATGCCGCAAGGGAACATGTCATTGCAGATATAAGTACGAGTGATAGTACTTTTTTGAATTTCATAAATAATCCTCCTTTTCCTTTTGCCGTGTTATATAAAATACCAGTCTGCATGGTATCGTAACACCAATGTCTTAACCTTTTACTGCACCGAGCATGATGCCTTTTTCAAAATATCGCTGCATAAACGGATATACCATCAGGATAGGCAGTACAGTAACCATTGATATTGTATATTTGATTGTCTTGGCATTCAGCACATTCGCTGCCGCCGCGCCTGATATTGTTCCGGCGCCCGAGTTCATGACGCTCTTTAAGTTGGAAGCCGCGTTCAGGTATGTATACAGCTTGTGCTGCAATGTGTGGAGCTGCGGCGCATCCGGCATCAGAATCAGGGAATCCGTAAACGAGTTCCAGTTGCCTACCGCGCCAAAAATTGCGATTGTGGCAAGGATTGGCTTGCTCAGCGGCCATATGATTTTCCGGAATACAGTCATATAGGTGGCGCCGTCCATCTTTGCACTCTCCTCAAGCTCTCCCGGAATCGACTCAATGTATGTCTTTACAAGGATGATATTGTAGGGAGCAACGATACCCGGAATGATGTATGCCCAGAAGCTGTTGGTCAGTCCCAGCATCGACATATTCAAATACCACGGAATCAGGCCTGCATTGAAATACATTGTGATAACCAGGCATCTGTACCAGATCTTCTTGCACCACATCTCCTGCTTTGTCACCAGGTACCCGACAAATGCAGATGCCATAACCATCAGTATTGTTCCGAGAAATGTCCTTCCGACCGTGACAACCAGCGCTGTTCCGACATCATTGACGTTGAACATGGATACATAGTTCTGGATGTGGATTCCCTGTGGCAAAAAGTTGATGGCGCCCTTTCTGACCAAATCATTATCACTGATTGTATTGATAAAGATATAGTAAAACGGAAAGATACAAAGTACTGTAAATATCAGAAAAAACGCGTGGTTGATAATCTCAAAAACCCAGTCCCCGGCACTCATGCGGTACTGCCTCTGGTGCTTCTTTTCATATTCCTTCTCTTTCTTCTTGTCGAGCTTTTCCTGTTTTGTCATTGCCATTCCATTCACCTCCCTTACATGATGCTCTCGCCGCGCACTGCCTTTGAAATCTTATTTGCCCCAAAGAGAAGAACAACGCTGACGATTGACTTAAACATACCTACTACAGTTGCCAGAGGCACCCTGCCGCCGTTGATACCAAGCTTATATACATAGAGATCCAGCACGGTAATGGTATCTGTGTTGTACGGTGTCTCAAATACGAGATACTGGTCCATGCCATTGCTCAAAATACCCGCGATTGCCATAATCAGCAGTACCATAAAGGTCGGAATCAGGCTTGGCACCGTGATGTTCCACATTTTCTGGAAACGCCCTGCGCCGTCAATGGAAGCCGCCTCGTAGAGCTGCTGGTCAATACCGGAGATTGCCGCTATGTAAATGATGGCATTCCATCCCAAACCTTTCCACATTCCCCATGCAAGCATCTTAATCCACATATGCGAGTTATCCATCAAAAAATTCGTACCAGTCTCCATCGTTCCGGCATTTACCAGAAGTGAGCTCACGAATCCGTCTGTCGAGAAAATCGCAAATGCAACGGCATAAACAAGTACCCAGCTGATAAAGTTCGGAATCGTGGTAAATGTCTGGACAAATCTCCTGAATTTCAGGCTCTTAATCTCACAGAGCAAAATCGCAAACGCCATCGAGCACCAGCTTGTGGCAAGCCCGAGACCGCTCATTGCGAGGGTATTTCTCAGCACGCGCACCAGGTCAGCCCTTGTCGCCTCATTCTGGAATAAAAACGAAAACCACTTCAGCCCGACAAAATTGTCCATCGACAACGTGTCTCCTGACTTGTAATCAAAGAACGCATACCGCCATCCAAGCAAAGGCAGATAGGCAAATACGATGCAAAGCGCCAGAAACGGCAAAAGCAGCAAAAACAGCTGGTACTTCGTCTCGATATAGCACTTCTCACCCGCTTCCACCTTCGGCAGGCAAAAGAAAATCACGATAGCCAGAACAAGCATTGCCACACATAAAACAATATAGAATGTGAGGTTTTTTGGCTCCATGGGATTAATCCGATCGGGCTTTGGTGTTCCCTTGATATCCGTGGCTGCCCAGTTAATCATCATGCATCCTGCAAATGCAACAATTGCACCGATAACGGATGGTATCATGCCGATTTTCTTCAGCTTGGTTGTGCCAAGTGACATACAGCCGCCGGCTCCCGCCGCCACAAACCCAAGAATGATACACAGGCATCCGCCAAATACCATCTGCAGTGTCAGCGTCCCTACCCAGCCCCTGCTAAAGGCTCTGGCAAAGTTCTGCGTCAGTGTACCATACGAGGTGCCGCAGGTGAATACGGAAGCCGTCTGTGGAATCAGTTCACTGATTCGCGCAGGATTCAGCGCCGGGATAAACAGCAGCACAAATGCCAGGATATAACATACTCTCAGCACGACATACAGTTTATCTGCAATCTTTTCCTTACTCATATCTCTACTTCCTTCCTGTTATTTATTCCTTCACAACCATTTGTGATATTTTTATTATAATGGTTAAATTTATATAAAAATACGGAAAAAATTAATTATAAATTACATCACTTTTTTTATGCAAAAAATAAAAATGCAAAAAAAGTACTGCATTCCACAGTACTTTTAAATATCATGATATACTTTTTCCGGCAGGTGCAGGGCAATTGTCGTCCCTTCATCCCGCACCGAATCAATCGTTATTCCATATGCATTTCCATAACAGAGTTTTACCCGCTGGTTAATATTGTACAGGCCAATGCTCTCCTTTTTCTCCGGATTTTTCGTAACAATATCCGTCCGCAGGCGCTCCAGCGTCTCCGGCTTCATTCCGCATCCGTTATCAGAGACCGCAATACACACACCTTCTTCCGGCAAATGCGTGACCCTGATGGTAACCATGCCGCCTGTTTCTTTTTCCTCCAGTCCATGCAGGATGGCATTTTCAACGATGGGCTGGAGCAGGAGCGGAAGTGTAATGCACTTACTGACCTCCATCTGCTCATCAATCACAAACGCGTAATCAAACTTTTCGCCAAACCGAAGCTTCTGTATCTTCATATATATTTCTATGTGGCTGAGCTCATCCTGAAGGGACGTAAATGCCGTCCCGCTGTTCTCAAGCACGTACCGCATGGATTTCCCCAAAAGCTTGATGGCAGTCGCAACCTCCTTGTCGCCTGCCGTGTACGCCTTCATGCGTATCGTTTCCAGTGTATTGTACAGAAAATGCGGATTAATCTGGCTTGCAAGCATCTTAAATTCCATCTTCTGCTGCTCATTGACAAGCTCCTGCTCATTCAGTATGGTCTTGTACATCAGCGCATCCTTTTCCTTGATTTTCTGTACCATAACCTCAAGGTCTGCAAACGCCTCCGAAAGCTCATCACCGCCACGGACAATCTCCTTAAAATCATAGTCCTCATTGCTCGCCTGATGCATCACATGCCGCAGCGCGGACACACGCCCCGTAAAGTACGTGGTGAAAAAGTGTACCAGAATCCCAGGAACCAGTATTGCAAGCAAAATGATAATCAGACAGGTTTCGATAATGCTTCTGATATTGTCATACGATTTGTCATTGACCGTGCAAATATAAATCCTTGAGTCAGACTGATACAGCCGAAGTGTAGACACACCGACAAAGCAGGTGTGATTTTTTATCTTTTTACTCCCGATGTACTGAAAATAATTTTCATCATAATCAATGTCTATCAGCTGTGTTGCACCATAATCCTCCCTGTCCGATGCATAAAATACAACACCCTTATCAACGGACGCACTATTTCTGTATTCCTGACTACGAATACGTGTTTTCAGGTAATTGTCACTTATTCGTATCACAAGCACGGCATTATAATCAGAATTGACAAGCGGAATCTGTCTTACCAGGCACAGACTCCAGTATTGATTACCGTGTTCGTCGACATTCTTCATCTCCTTCCAGAAAACACTGTTCTGCGACACTGCCCTCTGATACCAGTCCGTCTCCGCCACCCCATCCACACCCTGGTATTGTTTATATGTATAGATATCCGGATTGTCACAATAAATATCTATCTGACCAATTTCTGTATAATGATACATATAATTGTCAACAATCGAGGCATGCGCATTCACCATCTCAACAAACGCTTCCTCCGAAGGATACTTTCCTTTTAACATCGAAAGCACTTCCTCATTGAAAGACAATTCTTCCGAAATATTGTAAGCCTGCGTTGTTATTTCAAAAAGGATCGTCCTCACACGAAGATTATCCGATTCCAGCAAATCCCTGTGATAATCTGTCAGCAGTTGATAGGTATTGCCTACCAGAAAAATACCTATTAATATTACAGGGAGGAAAACGGCAAGGATATAAACAATGTACAGCTGCCTTCGTATACCGGATTTGCGCAAAAAACCAAAAAATTCATGCTTTCTTTTCATCTGCCCTCCCCAACGGCTGACATCCCAGTCCTTATTTCAGCATCTTTGTCAGATATGTTGTCAGCATTTCAAGCCCGGGGACGTTTTCCCCGCCTCTGGGTATAATAATGTCTGCATATTTTTTGGACGGTTCCACAAACTCCTCGTGCATCGGTTTTACTGTCTCACTGTATTGCGCAACAATGGACTCTATGCTCCTGCCACGCTCTATCATGTCTCTCTGGATTCTGCGGATTAACCTTTCATCCGCATCTGTGTCCACATATATTTTTACATCCATCAAGTCCCTGAGCTCACGGTTTTCCAGCACCAGGATTCCCTCAAGGATGATAACCTGCCTCGGCTCCACAATGACTGTCCTGTCTGACCGTGTATGCATACAATAATCATATGTTGGCATCTCTATGTCATACCCCTTTATCAGTCTGCGGACATCCTCTGCCATCCGTTCCGACTCAAAGGCATCCGGATGGTCATAGTTGAGCTTTTCGCGCTCCTCAAACGGCATATCATCATGCGCCTTGTAATAATTATCGTGGCTGATTACCGCAATGTCATTCCCAAAATACTCATTCAGCTTCTTAATGATTGTCGTTTTCCCTGAGGCGGAACCTCCCGCCACGCCAAGCACACAGATTTTTCTGTTTCTTTCATTTTCCTGATTCGACATTGCCAGTCTCCCCTCCATACACGTTACCGCTAAATCTCTACCTTCAGTTCCGGCGCCTCCCCGGCTTCCTCCTCAGCCTGTTTCCGGAAATCCTCTATCTGCTCCGGATTCAGTATCGGAAGGTCGCCCAGTGACTTGACGCCAAACGTCCTCAGAAATTCTTCTGTAGTACCAAAGAGCAGCGGGCGCCCCGGCGCGTCAAGCCTGCCAAGCTCCTGTATCAGGTTAAATTCCAAAAGACGGTTCACCGCATGGTCACAGCTGACTCCCCGTATCTTTTCCACCTCAAGCCGCGTCACTGGCTGCTTGTACGCAATTATCGAAAGCGTTTCAAGCAGGGTATCCGATAACACATATTTCCTGGGTGCTTTCGCCACCTTAATCAGATACTCGTACAGCTCGGGCTTGGTACACAGCTGCACAGCGTCCTCAAGCTCCACAATATAAATTCCCCTGTCCTGTCGTTTATATTTATCGTTCATTTTGGCAATGATTTCCCTGATTTCCTTTTCCGGAATCTCAAGCACATGGTTCAGTCTCGACAGCTCCACCGAATCACCCATGGCAAACAGCACTGCCTCTATCACTGCCATTATCCTTTTCTCTTCCATACCAATACTTACCTTTATCTTTTCCTTTATGCCGCAAGACTCGATGTGATGATGATATCCGCAAAAGTCTCCTCCTGTTCAATCGAAATAATCCCCTGCTTCATCATTTCCAGTATCGCCATAAACGTGACAATGACCTCCATCTTGCTTCCCTGTTTTTCCAGAAGACTCCGGAAACTGAATCTCCGGTGGTTCTTGACGTACTCCTCTATATATCCCTGCTTTTCTTCCAGATTAATTTCGTCCTTCTCTATCTTGCCAAACTGGCTTCTGATGGGGTCAATCTTGTCCTCCTGACGCCGCATCACCGCCTTGAATATCTCATGTAACTTTGCCAGATTCACGTCCCCCGCAAGCTCCTCGTAATCTATCGGATACTGGTAGTCCATGACCTCCCTGGGCAGCATGGGCTTTTTAAACCAGCTCTTCGCCGCATCCACCTGCTTGTCCCGAAGCTCCAGTGCCATATACTTATACATTTTATATTCGAGGAGCTTCTGTACCAGTTCTGCCCGCGGGTCTTCTTCCTCACCTTCCTCGTTGACTTCCTTTGGAAGAAGCATCCTGCATTTGATGTCAAGAAGCGTCGCCGCCATTACGAGAAACTCGCTCATGACATTCATATCCTCTGTCTGCATATTCCGGATATAGTCCAGATACTGTTCCGTGATAACCACAATTGGTATGTCATAGATATCTATCTTGTTTTTTTCTATTAAATAAAGCAATAAATCCAATGGTCCCTCAAATACTTCCAGTCTCACAGACAAGCCCATATAAAAACCCCCAAATCCAGGATAAAATAAAAGAAATGGCAATAACTGTATCTTTTTTATTTTACATAGATTTGGGGGAAAATGCAATGCAAACTGTTATTCGCATATTATTTTGGTTTTAACGTTACATCATATAACTCTGCCGGATTAAAAAAGCGCAGCGGTATCGTGTGTGAACCCATGCCGCGCCCCAGCAGCATGACGGAGTTTCCCGATTTGAATACACCTCCGTCATATTTTGGAAATATTTTGTAGGAAGGCGCTATGACACCACCCAGAAACGGCAGCCGCATGATACCTCCGTGAACATGCCCTGACAGCACCAGGTCTGCCCCCCACCGGGCATAATCCTCAAAATAGTCAGGGTTGTGCGCTATCAGAATATTGCATCTGCCTTTATCACAGTTTGGAAGAACCTTTTGCAGATATCCTTCCTCTATCTTTCTAATTCTGAAATGTGCAAAATATTTCAAATCCAAATCCAGTCCCGTTACCTTAATATTAAACTCCGGAATATCGGCGGACGCATTCTCAAGCAGCATAATGTTTTTGTCCCTTACTCCGGCTTTCAGCCTGTCAAACTTGTCGCCAAACTTATCCGGGCACTGCCGCAGCTTTGACTCGTGGTTTCCCAGACCATAATATACCCTGTAATCCCTGCCCAGCGCCTTCAGCAGCTCGATACCCGGTGTCATGTCCTCACTCGCTTTTGATGTGACAAGGTCGCCTGCCAGTATGATAAAATCCGGACGGATCTTTTTGATGGCATCAATGACCTTGTCATTTTTCTTTCCGTATACTTTATTGTGAAGGTCGGATATCAGCACAAACCTGCACTCCTTTGCCAGTCCCGAAAGTCGGAATTCCTCCTTTACTGTCACAAACCGGTTTCCGTCTATCATCCCGACTGCAAGAAGCGCAGCAGCCATTATGACGATGGCAAGAATACCTATTCCTAATACACTTTGCATCTCAATTGATTCTCCCCTGCTCCCGCAATGTTTTTTATATCAGATATTTCATAAATATCTTTTTCAGATAGTCTATATAATATGCCTTTTCCACCGCCTCCGAGGTGATAATGGCGACTTTGCCAATCTCCTTGCCGCCAAGGATGTAACTGATCTGCCCGACCTCTGCCCCTTTTTTAACAGGTGCCGTGACGGCATCCGAATACTGGTATTTCTTCTCAATCTGGCTAAAATCCGCTCCGTTCGTGTCCAGATAACGAAATGCGCCTTTTGGCTCCACTGCAAGAAATTCTGCCTTTCCGCCCATCACAGGGACATTGTTTAACGGCTCCCTGTTTTCATCCACATACAGCCTGGTCATGGCAAATCCGTATTCCAGAAGGCTCCTCGCCTCCGCGAACCTGATTTTAAAGTCCGGTGCACCCATGATGACAGCAATCAGGTCAATACCGTCCTTATTTGCCGTCGCACTAAAGCAGTATTTAGCCGCATTTGTGGAACCCGTCTTTAAGCCTGTCGTCCACTGGTACTGTTTGAGCAGCTTGTTGGTGCTGGACAGCGTAAACGGCTTGCTCCCCTGCCTTGTCACATGGGTAATGTCCTCCATCCAGATTTTTGTGTAATTATATATCTGTGGATATCTGGTAATCAGCTCCTTTGACATGATTGCCACATCCCTTGCCGTTGTGTGGTGCGCACTGTCCGAGCTGAGACCGCAGCAGTCAAGAAAATGCGTATTTGCCATGCCAAGCTTTGCTGCCTTTTCATTCATCATGTTGACAAATTCCGACTCACTTCCGGCTATATACTCTGCCATCGCCACAGAAGCATCATTCCCGCTTGCCACTGTGATGCATTTGATGAGCGTGTCTACCGTCTGTATCTCTCCTTCCTCAAGGAAAACCTGTGAACCGCCCATTGATTTTGCATAGGCGCTCGTACACACCTCATCCTCAAGCTTTATCCTGCCTTTCTCAAGGGCTTCAAACGTAAGGAGCAGCGTCATAATCTTCGTAATGCTTGCCGGGCTGCGTATCTCATCCGGATTTTTCTCAAACAGGACAGTACCCGTTGACGCCTCCATCAGTATCGCGGACGGTGATGCCAGCGTCAAAGCCGTGGAGTTCGCCGCACTGCCCTGTGCCGCATCCTCCTCGGCAAAAACCATGCTGCCGCACAGTAACGCAATGCACAATGCAGCTGAAATGATTTGATTTATTCTTTCATATATTTTATTGTGTTTCCTTTGCCTGACACTTTTCATAAAGCAGACCTCATACCTTACTTATTATGAAGTCTATGCCGACTTTTAGCCGTATATGCCTGCTTCAAAATGTCTTTGTCTCACTACAAAGAAAGAATACCGTTTTTCGATATTCTTTCCCAGACATTTTTCTATTACCTTCCGATTAACCGATGGCAGAAGTCCACAAATTCGTCCTTCTTTCCGATAAGCTCTTCCCGCATCTCCTCGTCAATCTTAACTGACATGGAAAAGTGGTACCCAAAATCCAGTATGCCCATCGCCAGAACCAGCGCGATGGTCTTAAGCCCCCATGCCCTGGGATATCTGTCCACGAACCGAATGACCTTTTCGAACAGAAACGTTATGATGACCACCGCGTACAGTCCCCAAGCCAGCGTGCTTTCCAGACAGACCATTCCCTTGTAATTGCAGAACTTGTCGTTGTAGTCCCACCAGACCTCGCCAAAAAGCCGCATCATTAACTTTGCCACGATAAACTCAAACAAGGTGGCAAGCAGCGCACCTACTATGTACAATGCCGCAATATTATGCGCCAGCGGGTGTAATATGATATACCCCAGCGTCGCCCCGACACCATAAATCGGGCAGTACGGTCCCGTCATAAACCCCCTGTTGGTAATCTTCTTATTGCACAGCGACATATAGACAGACTCGACCATCCATCCAATAATACTAAACAGGAAAAAGCACGCAACGATATGGTACATATCATATCCTGCCACCTGATACTTTGCCAGCCACATAGAAATTTTTTCCAATAACCTCACTCCTCACGCAAAAATCCTTGGCGAAACAGCCAAGGATTTTGATTCAATTAATAAAAATTAATTATATTTACGTTTTCTAGCTGCTTCTGACTTCTTCTTGCGTTTTACGCTTGGCTTCTCGTAATGCTCTCTTTTACGGATTTCCTGCTGAATTCCGGCTTTAGCGCAACTTCTCTTAAATCTGCGTAAAGCGCTATCCAAAGTCTCGTTTTCTTTAACGATTACATTTGACATGCTATCACACCTAACCTCCCTCCAGCCCTATTATTGTGTGCCAGACTGTTCGGGTATACTTAATTGCACATTTATGATTATATCACATATCGCGCACACGTCAATAGTTTTTTTGGATTAATTTTACTTATTTTTCATAAATATTATTTTATCTGTCCTTCAAGAATGGTTTCTGCCTCCGCAACCGCCTTGTCAATTCCCTCCGGATTCTTTCCGCCGGCCTGTGCCATGTTGGGACGTCCACCGCCGCCACCGCCTACAAGTCCGGCAATTCCCTTGATAAGGTTGCCTGCATGGGCGCCCTTTGCCATGGCGCCATCCGTTGCCATCGCCACAAGATTCACCTTGCCGTCAACGCCTGATGCAAGTACCACAACGCCTTCTCCAAGCTTTGCCTTCAGCTGGTCACCCAGGTCCCTCAGACCATTCATGTCCACTCCGTCAACCCTCGCAGCAAGGAGCTTCACGCCCTTTACATCGGTCACCTGGTTCATGACATCGCCAAGCGCGTCCTTTGCCGCCTTGCTCTTTAGTGACTCATTCTCACCCTGAAGCGCCTTGATTTCTGCCATCATGTGCTCGATTTTGTCAATCAGGTTTGCAGGGGATGTCTTTGCCGCCTTTGCCGCCGCTTCCAGCTGGTTCTCAACATTCCTGTAATATTCCAGCACATTGTCCCCTGTCAGTGCTTCGATACGGCGCACACCGGCTGCAATGCCGCTTTCGGATGCAATCTTGAACACGGCGATGTCCCCTGTGCTTTTTACATGCGTGCCGCCACAGAATTCCCTGGAGAAATCCCCCATTGACACAACGCGCACCGTCTCACCATACTTTTCGTCAAACAAAGCCATGGCACCTGTCTTTTTCGCCTCGTCCATCGTCATGACCTGTGTATCAACAGCGATGTTTTCCGCAATCTTTTCATTGACCATCTTCTCTACTGCCGCAAGCTCGTCAGCGGTCATTGCCTCAAAATGGCTAAAGTCAAATCTTGTGCGCTCCCCATCCTGATAGGAGCCTTTCTGCTGTACATGTGTTCCAAGCACCTCGCGGAGCGCTTTCTGCAATAAGTGTGTCGCAGAGTGGTTTTTGCAGATTTTTGCACGGAGTGTCCCATCCACCTGCAAGGTAACCGCATCACCCACTTTCATCATGCCGCGTGTCACCCTGCCGATATGTCCGACTTTACCGCCCAGCAGTTTTATCGTGTCCTCCACGACAAATTCACCGGAATCAGCAGTGATAATACCTTTGTCACCCTGCTGCCCGCCCATGGTCGCATAAAATGGTGTCTCATCCACAATAATCGTTCCGATTTCCCCGTCAGAAAGCGCCTCGACAAGCTCACTCTCCGTCGTCAGCACGGAAATCCTCGAAGCTGCCGTCAATGTATCATATCCGACAAATGAGGATGTTATGGCAGGGTCAATCGACTCATACACGGTCGCGTCTGCACCCATGTAGTTTGTCTCCTTGCGCGCATTCCTTGCCTTGGTGCGCTGCTCCTCCATGGCTGCACGAAATCCGTCCTCATCAATGGAAAACCCTTTTTCCTCCAGGATTTCATGCGTGAGGTCCACAGGAAATCCATATGTGTCATACAGTTTGAAGACATTCTCCCCGGAAAGAACGTTCTCGCCTGCCGCCTGCATTTTATCCTGCATGTCGGCAAGAATCGCAAGTCCCTGGTCAATCGTCTTATTAAATTTTTCCTCTTCCTGTGTCAGCACCTTAAAGATAAAATCTTTTTTCTCATCAAGCTCGGGATAACCATCCTTACACTCATCAATAACCGTCTTTGCAAAGTCAGCCATAAAGGTGCCCTCAATACCAAGCATCCTTCCATGGCGCGCCGCACGCCGGATAATTCGTCTGAGCACATACCCGCGCCCTTCATTTGTCGGCATAATGCCGTCGGAAACCATAAAGGTTGCAGAACGGATATGATCCGTAATCAGCCTGATGGAAACGTCATTCTTTTCATCCTTCTGGTATTCCACACCCGCAACCGCACAAATTTTGTCACGGATTGCTTTCATCGTATTGATGTCAAACACCGTATCGACATCCTGAACGACAACCGCAAGTCTTTCCAGTCCCATGCCGGTATCGATGTTCTTCTGTGCAAGCTCCTCGTAATGCCCCTTGCCGTCTCCCTCAAACTGCGTAAATACATCATTCCAGACTTCCATGTAACGGTCACAGTCACACCCTACCTTACAGTCGGGTTTCCCGCAGCCATACTTGATGCCCCTGTCATAGTAAATCTCCGAGCAGGGACCGCAGGGTCCTGCCCCATGCTCCCAGAAATTGTCACATTCGCCTGTCTCCGGGTCACGGTAAAAGCGTGTAATCTTCTCAGCCGGCACGCCAATCTCGTTTACCCAGATATCATAAGCCTCCTCATCCTCACAGTAAATGGACGGATACAGCCGTTCCGGGTCAAGCCCGACTACCTTCGTCAAAAACTCCCAGCTCCACGCAAGCGCCTCGTGCTTGAAATAGTCGCCGAACGAGAAATTGCCAAGCATCTCAAAAAAGGTAAGGTGCCTTGCCGTCTTGCCGACATTTTCAATGTCCCCTGTCCGGACACACTTCTGGCATGTCGTGACACGCCGTCTCGGCGGTATCTCCTGCCCGGTAAAATATGGCTTCAAGGGTGCCATGCCGGAATTGATAATCAGCAGGCTGTTGTCATTGTGCGGCACCAGCGAGAAGCTTTTCATCGCCAGATGTTCTTTGCTCTCGAAGAATTCGAGAAACATTCTCCGAAGCTCGTTTACTCCATAGTTTTTCACAATCATTCCTCCAAATTTTATCTATACATTTATCAAACGATATCCCTTATTAGAACACAAACTTATCAGCAAAGTAAGCGTCCAGCTCGTCAATTTTGATACGCTCCTGCTCCATGGAATCGCGGAAGCGGACAGTCACCGCCTGATCCTGCTCTGAATCAAAATCATATGTAACACAGAACGGCGTACCAATTTCATCCTGACGGCGGTATCTCTTGCCGATATTTCCCCTGTCGTCAAACTCACAGTTATATTTCTTGGAAAGCTGCGCAAATACTTTTTCTGCACCCTCGTTGAGTTTCTTGCTCAGTGGAAGGACACCGATTTTTACCGGTGCAATCGCAGGATGGAAGTGAAGGACGGTTCGCATGTCTCCCTCCCCAAGCTCTTCCTCATCATATGCTGCACATAAAAACGCGAGCACTACGCGGTCTGCGCCAAGGGACGGCTCAATGACATACGGTATGTATTTTTCCTTTTTCTCATCGTCAAAGTAAGACATATCCTGTCCAGAAGTATTCTGGTGCTGTGTCAGGTCATAGTCTGTCCTGTCGGCAATTCCCCAGAGCTCGCCCCAGCCGATTGACGGGAATAAAAACTCAATATCCGTTGTTCCCTTGGAGTAAAAACAAAGCTCCTCCGGCGCATGGTCACGCAGGCGCATCTCCTCCTCCTTAATGCCGAGGCTTATCAGCCAGTCACGGCAGAAGCCCCTCCAATACTGGAACCACTCAAGGTCTGTGCCCGGCTCGCAGAAAAATTCAAGCTCCATCTGCTCAAATTCCCTTGTCCGGAACGTGAAATTACCCGGCGTAATCTCATTTCGAAATGATTTTCCAATCTGGCCGATACCGAACGGTATCTTTTTTCTTGAAGTCCTCTGCACATTCTTAAAATTGACAAAGATTCCCTGTGCCGTCTCCGGCCGCAGATAGACAGTGTTCTTCGCATCCTCCGTCACGCCCTGGAACGTCTTAAACATCAGGTTAAACTGGCGGATATCCGTAAAATTATGCTTGCCGCATGTCGGGCAGGCAATCTTTTTTTCCTCAATGAAATGCTTCATTTCCTCCTGTGAAAACGCGTCAATCGGTTTCTCCAGCTCAATTCCGTTCTCCCCTGCATAATCCTCAATCAGCTTGTCCGCACGGAATCTCTCGTGGCACTCCTTACAGTCCATAAGCGGATCCGAAAAGCCGCCAAGGTGACCTGATGCAACCCATGTCTGCGGATTCATGAGAATTGCACAGTCCACACCCACATTATATGGGTTTTCCATAATAAATTTCTGCCACCATGCCTTCTTTACGTTATTCTTTAACTCGACCCCGAGATTTCCATAGTCCCATGTGTTGGCTAGTCCGCCATAAATCTCCGAACCGGGATATACAAATCCCCTGCTTTTTGAAAGTGCTACGATCTTGTCTAATGTCTTCTCCATTTCGTACTCTCCTAACATTTATATATTTTTATTAAAATCCCAATCCTTTATTGAAATACAAGCATTCCATACCCGCCAGAACCTGTCACGTCAGCACTCTTTTTTCCCACAGCCGTGACACCTTCTCCCACGTACAGTATCTCACCATAGCAGTTGATGCGCATGGGCGACGCTTCCGCCCCATCCGATTCTGCTGCCTTAAAGATAACAATATGGCTGTCACCCATTCCCAAGAGTTCCGGCTTGGAAACGCTGGACAAGTCTGCCTTGTCCGACACTGCCTGCAAAGTGACATTCAAGTCAAATCCTGCCTGGTTTGCCGCCTGTATCGTCCCCGCAAAAAATTCCTCTCCGTTAAATCCCGCATAAGATTTGTAATCGGCAAACTCCATCAGGACATTTACACTCCCATCTGAAGCCTCACACTTCTTTAACGTGACCTGCGCCGTACTATCCTGCCCCTTGTAGTCAGCGATTGCAGTCTCAATCATGGACTTTAAGCCACCGGCATCATAATAGCTCTCACTAAAATCCTCAACAATCCTGCTCGATATGCTGCCGTCCTTATTGACTGAAATAGACGACACCTCGGAATCATCGCCTGAACCTTCCTGTGTCCGTTCCCCGCACGCCGTAATTCCCATCATGCACAGACACACTATCAAAAATAATGTTTTTCCTGCTCCCATAGATTTCTTCATTTTCATCTCCATATCCATACTACTGTGACAACCAAAAGGCATAAAAAGTTCTGCGTTTTATTATAAACAACTTATTCAATATTTTCAAGTATTTCAAGACTTTTAAAATTCTTATCCATCACCCGCCTGCACAAGTTCCCACTAAAAATACCAAGTTCCCGCAGCACTCCGGGCTTTACCTGAAACGAGAAAAGCTTTTCAACAGGTGTTTTCACTATGTAGTCAATCGCGTACGCCGTCGATTCCAACAGCTTGTCCATCTGCATGATTCCTGGAAACTCTCCGTTTAACACAATGGCTTTTATCTCAAACACATACCGCACAAGCCGGTTTTCAAAGCTTTGGGATGCCAGCGCCCTGAGCGACTGATACAACAGTTTCAGCATTCCTGTCTCGTCATTGTTCTCCCTTGTATAGTAATCACATATTTCCAGAAAGTACATTCCATAGTATGCGCCGGAATAATCCTGCCTGAGCTCCTCAAAATAGTTGGATATGTCCGCGTCCAGCATATTGTACGAGCTCCTGCCTGCATACAGTTTAAACTGCCCAAACGAAAACGGGTTGGTCGGCGCCATCAGCCTGTTGCCGGGCCTTCGTGAGCCCTTGGCAAAGGCTGATATTTTTCCCCTTTCCTTTGTGAGAATTACCACTCTCCTGTCGTATTCACCCAAGGGTTCTGCTTTTATAATCATCCCTGTCAGTATTACGAAATCTTGCGTCCCCATGCTCATGTATCTCTCCTGCCTTACCTTCGGCTTTTTCCATATCAGGATGCCCCTTGTAAGCCAGATAATCGTGTACCTGTCCCGTCTGCATAAACCGGCTCCATCCATCCTCGTGCATTTAACGTCCGCCCTTTCTGTATTGCATGCTATGCAGATTAAAAACAATAAATTTTCAATCTGTATTCAAGAATAGGGTGTGCTTATAGGGCAATTTTATTCATTATCTTTGGGGTCATAGCCAAAATTCTTTATCAGGAAATCACTGTCCCGCCAGTCTTTTTTGACCTTTACCCACAGCTGCAGATTCACATGCTGTTCCAGCAAATCCTCAATTTCAGGGCGTGCCATGGAACCGATTTTTTTGAGCATGGAGCCGCCCTTTCCAATGATAATGCCCTTGTGGGAATCGCGTTCACAGATAATCGAGGCATTGATATCCACAATCTTTTTCCGATATTTCATGGATTCTATTGTCACCGCCACGCCGTGCGGAATCTCCTCGTCAATGCTCCTGAGCACCTTTTCCCGGATAAGCTCCGCCACAATCTGTCTCGTGGGCTGGTCGGTTATGGTATCCTCATCATAAAATGCCGGTCCATATGGCAGATATTTCATAATCTGCTCAATCAGGACTTCCGTGTTGTCACTTTTGAGTGCGGACACAGGGACAACCTCCGCAAAATCAAGCTCCTTCCGGTAAGTATCGATATATCCGAGAAGCTGTTCCTTTTTCACGGTGTCTATCTTATTGATTACTAAAATAATTGGCGTCTTTACTTTTTTGAGCTGTTCGATAATATGCTGTTCCCCTGCACCAATATAGTCCGTCGGCTCCACAAGCCACAGGATGACATCCACTTCACGCAGGCTGTGCTCCGCCACATTGACCATATAACTGCCCAGTTTATTTTTTGCCTTGTGAATGCCGGGCGTATCCACAAACACAATCTGTCCCTCATCGGAAGTATATACGGTCTGTATACGGTTTCGCGTGGTCTGCGGCTTTTTGGAGGTTATGGCTATCTTCTGCCCGATCAGACAGTTCATCAGTGTTGATTTCCCCACATTGGGTCTTCCTATCAGTGCCGCAAAGCCTGACTTATATTTTTCATTCATATTTTTATCGTTCTCCGTTCTGGAATGTATTTTCATTCATATTTTTCAAAATGCCCTGTCCGAAAGTATCACAATTTAATGAAAGAGGTTCTCCACATTCATAAATATCTCTTTGTTTTCCTCTATTGCCTGACTATTTCCCACAACACACACAATATCCTGCCCGATAATGGCATCAAGATAGCCGGCAAGCGCCCTGATATCCTCCTGGCTGCATGAGAGTACCTCGTCACGCTCTTTCTGCACTTCTGCAAAATCCGTATTCGTCAGGTATGCAGCCGCCGAACGTGCGCCCTTTCCGGCCGGTGTCAGCGGAACATCCATGTCGCTGATGGCGCCTATGATGTATTTCGTCATCGTCCGCTCGTCAGCCGCAAATTCCCTCAGATAACTGCTTGTCCGCTCAAAAACGTCAATCGTCTTACTAAGGTTCGGGTCCCTGTATGAGACAAAATAACTGTCCCCCATTCTCGTAAAATTACATGCACAGCCATATGCCCCGCCTTTTACGCGCACATTGAGCCAAAAGTAATCATAGCCAAGAATGACCTTCAGCACCTTTAACGCCCCGGTGTACTTATAATCTGTACCCTTGGTAAAATCACCCGCCCTGCACACATACTGTACCTGTGCAGACGTGGAAAATCCCTCGTTTCGCTTTTCCGGCACAAGCCTGAACGGTTCCTTTTTTACCGGCTCCGTAAACAATTTCGCTTTCATTTTTGGAACAAGGTCCTTTATCCTGTCAAAACCTTCCTCACCCGCAGTAATGTCAACCATAAGGTTTTCCGGACGGAAAATACATTTTGCAAGCGCTGCAAGCTTCCGTATCAGCTCCTCCTTCTTTCCTTTATAATCAGCAGTATATTCTTCCAGCATGCGATAGCAGGGTAATCCTCCTGTAAGCTCCGATATCTGGGCAGTCTCACTAAAATATGCCATCGCCCTGAGCGCTGCCACCGTGTCCCCCGACGCCATCATATTTGCCTGCTTCCTTGATTTGAGCTCCTCAAGAATCTCAAGAATCCTGTCCTCGTCATCAAGCTTTGAAGCTGTCATAATCTCTGTCATAATCTCAAACGCCGCCGGAAGCTCCTCATACATCGCTTTCGTCTTCATCTCAAAAGTAAGCCTGTATTCCTTAAGCTTCTTTGCATTGACATAGGTATTGACCGTCCCGCCGATGCCCCCGGTGTGGATATTCATCTCGTTAAACAGTTCGCCAAAATCATATTTGTCCGTATCCACAAAGCCAAGTACATTTTTGAGGATTCCAATATACGCAAACAAATCAGCCGGTATATTGCGTGCATCAAATATCAGTTTAATATAGGCAATTCCATTTGTCTGTACATCATGGAACAAAACCTCCGTGTCGCCAATGCTGCGCAGTTCATTCACAAAGCCTTCTTCGTTCTTTTTGATATCCTCCCTCTTAAGCACCGGTATTTTTGCAATATTCTCCGGCGCATCCTCCGCGTCCTGGAACGCGTGCAGCGCCTTCGTATCAGCCACAATCTGCCTTACCGCATCCGGTGTCAGCCCAGCCTTATATGCGGCAAGCTGGTCTGCGAGCGCTTTCTCCTCCATGGCAGCCAGTCCCTCTTTTGGCGCCACGACGACAATCGATTTGTGCTGGTTGTGGATCAGGTATTTCTCTATCAGCTTTTCAAAATAATCTGTGTCTATCTTTTTCCGTAAGTCCTTGAATATTTCAAGTGCCTCAATCATGTCAAACGGCATATTGTCGTCATAAAGCCATGAGTCAAACATCTGGAGCCCATACATCAGCCCCTTGGGATAGGAGCCAAAATCCGCCTCCCTGTATCGGAACTCATAAAAATTCAAGCCCGCAAGCAGTGATTTCTTGTCAATCCCTTCCTTTACAATGCGGGAAAGCTCATCCTCGACTGTCGCAACAAATTCATCCCGCTGTGCGGCATCCGCATTCTTGGCAACAATCGAAAAATATGGCTGGCAGATGCCATTGTTGTAGATTGTATACACCTCCGTACCGATATTTTTGTGTATCAGTGCGAGCTTCAAAGGCGCTGCCGAAGCAGAACATATCGCATATTCCAGTATCTGCATTGCATAATAAAGCTCCTTGTCAAGGCTCGTCCCCACGACAGTGTTATATGAAAGGTAAGTGTTATTTTCCAGCGACTCCCCTTCTATAATGGGGTATTCCTTGTAAACCATGGCAGGCTTTTCGAATGCCTTCTGCATTCTTATCGCTGAATCAATCTCAATTTTATCAAAATGGGAAAGATACGTTTCGTCTATCCACGCAAGTTTCTCCGCCATATCCATATTGCCGTACAGATAAATATAGCTGTTTGACGGATGGTAATACCTTCCATGAAATTCAAGGAACTCCTCATACGTGAGTTCCGGAATTACCTTGGGATCCCCGCCAGACTCCACGCCATATGCAGTGTCAGGAAACAGTGAATTGACTACCTCCCTGTCATTTACGTCGTCCGGTGAAGAAAACGCCCCTTTCATCTCATTATAAACAACACCATTAATGGTAATCAGGCTGTCCTCGTCATCCATTTCATAATGCCAGCCCTCCTGCTGGAAAATTTTCTTTTCCTTGTATATGTTGGGATAAAAAACTGCATCCAGGTACACATGCATCAGGTTCTGGAAATCCTTGTCATTGCAGCTCGCGACAGGATATACCGTCTTGTCGCTGTAGGTCATGGCATTTAAAAACGTATTCAGCGAGCCCTTGACAAGCTCCACAAACGGATCCTTCACCGGAAATTCCCTGGAACCACAGAGCACGGTATGTTCTATAATGTGCGGAACACCCGTGGAGTCCGTCGGCGGTGTGCGGAACCCAATATAAAATACCTTATTTTCATCGTCATTGCTCAGGAGCGCGATTCTCGCCCCTGTCTTTTTATGACGCAAAAGCCAGCTCATGGAACCGATGTCGTCAATCTGTCTTTTCTCAATTACTTCATACGCTTTTAAATCCTCGATTTTTTTCATTTCATTCTCCTCTTTTTGCTTCATATTATGATGCATCCGGTTCTCAGATACTGAGTGCCATGAGCGCCAGCTTGGATATGGAAACATCCTCTATCAGCACACTGCCATCATTCACCCTGTCACGGTACTCCCTGCAAAACTGCCCAAGCAGGCAGGATTTGTGAACCCACTTATCCTTTATTTTTCCGCCGAGACAGCGCTTCTGCTCCTTATAGCAGACCCTGACTGTCAGCTTTATCTGTTCATAGATGCGGAAGGAAAAAGCCTCCTCTGTTATTTTTAATATATGGTCTGTCAGCCTGCTGTCCAGGCTGGTGTCCTTTGCCATATGGGCGCTGATGACTGCCTTGAACTTAAAGGGCACATCATCCTTGTCCATCATTTCACGGTAGGTCAGCTCCCTGCCAAAATAAACGCAGCCCGCATCCTGTATCACATATTTGAAATCGTCCTTATTTTGTGTATCCATATTCACGCTTCACTCTCGATATAATCAATATGATTCGCCGAAAATTTAACTGCCTCCCTTACTTTTTCCTCCGCAATCCCAAGCTCATCCGCCACTTCCTTTACGGTAACCTTCCGAAGAAGGCTGTCATAGAGCTCCTTTGCCTTGTCATTTACGTCATTGACCCTGCCAAGGACATTTTCACCTATCTGATGGCTGTCCGCGTCCTCACGGATAAATTCCTCCATGGCGTCCATTATCATGCGCCCGATAAATCCTTCCACTTCGTCAATGCCTTCCACACATTCGAGCATCGTCACCGCAGCGGCAGCCGCAACATTTCCCTCTCCGATTAAATCCTCTATCAGCGCACCCTGCCCTGCATAGAGCTTTGAGATTTCCACTACCTGCGGCAGGAATATCTCGACAAGCCGTGCCTGCGCGGAGCCGTCACCTGCAAGCGCGGACATCATCACAGCCCGCTTTTCCCCATCTGATGCATCCGGAAGTTCCCTTAATTCCGCAAGATACATCTCAAGAAAATTCACGTCGTCCCCCGACAGATTTTCCTCGGCATCCCCCGGCTCGTCAATACCGATATGATTTTTATGAAAGTACTCATGTATTAATAAAAGCTGCGGCTCCTCAAGCTTCCACGCATCAAACGCTTCGCTTATCTCACCGCTGGTAAGCATATTCCCCTGCAGCCTTGCATTGTCCTTTAGCTGCTCAAGAATACGCGCAAAATTCACCTGATTAAACTCCATATTGACACCCCGCTGTTATTTCACGTGTGTATGCGTAAAAAGATGATCCTGGCAGTACTCATAATTTCCATTGCATTTGGAGCAGAACCGGAACTGCACCTCGGGATTATCCTCGCTGTTCTTACCGCATATCGCACACTTATGTTTTGCCACATTTGCAGGCTTCGCACGCCGCACTTCCCTGTTGTAGTCATGCCGCCTTTTCACCTGACGCGGGGAAATGCGCATCCCGATTCCGCTTCTTGTCATCAGGAAAAATACCACAAAGTTGAGCAGCGATGCCCCGATGACAATTTTCGAACTGATGTCCCCCTGCAAAAACTGTACTGCAAGAAGAATGCCATATGCAATTCCCATCCACTTGACTTTTATGGGAATAATAAACATCAGCAGTACCTGTACATCCGGAAACGTAGCTGCAAATCCAAGGAAGATGGACATATTGACAAAATAGGTGCTAAAGCTCCTTGCCACAAGCAAAAAGTACATCATCTCGCCGTAAGCTTCCCTAATGGCATATATATTGAATACAGGGACATAGCTAAGCCCCATAACCAGAAAGCTGCCAAGTATCGTAAAAATCATGCCCATGAAAAGGTAGACATTGTAGTAAAATGTTCCCCATGTCCGCTCAAGGTTTGTCCCCACCGAGTAGTAAAACATCAGCATTATGATTGTGAACAGGTCAAAGCTTGACGGTGGTATGATAATCCATGTCACAAGCCGCCAAATCTGGCCATGGAGAATCAGATACGGATTCAGGGTCAGAAAATCCACGACCGCCGGACTGATAAATTCCAGTATATAGCCAAGCACATACCCCAGTATCAAATACAGGGAAAGATTCGGTATCGCATATTTTCCAAACTTTCTCTCCATTTTATTCAAAAAATTCATGTTTTCTTCCTGCCTTTCCATTTTTCAGGCGGTCATTTTTCGCCTGCTTATCCAGTATAGCATTCACGGCAAAAAATGTAAACCAATTGAAATTTAACCAGTTGAAATATAATACTTTTTTAATAATTTCGGATTGTACAGATTTCCGGGCTCATACATATACATATTATTAGCTAATATTTCCAAAAAAGTATAATCATTTCCAGAACTTTTAATCAACTGTTTTATTGCCTTTTTGGAATCCCTGTCGTATAATAGCAGATATGTGTGAAAAAGATCGACTCATGTATTTGTTTTTGAGAAAGGTATGGTTATTTACATGAATAAAAATAAAGAATTCTTTACACTTGGAATTGATATCGGTTCCACCACGGTAAAGGTGGCGATACTGGATGCGAAACACAATCTTCTCTTTTCTGATTACCAGAGACATTACGCAAATATCCGCGAAACGCTCTCTTCCCTTTTACAGGATGCATATACAAAGCTCGGAAACCTGGCACTCCATCCTATGATTACCGGTTCCGGCGGCCTGACACTTGCCAACCATCTCGGCGTGCCCTTTGTGCAGGAGGTCATCGCCGTATCCACGTCCCTGCAGGAGCTTGCCCCAAAGACGGATGTTGCTATCGAGCTTGGCGGTGAGGATGCCAAGATTATCTATTTTGAGGGTGGCAATGTCGAGCAGCGCATGAACGGCATCTGCGCAGGCGGTACAGGCTCTTTTATCGACCAGATGGCTTCCCTGATTCAGACAGATGCCTCCGGCCTCAATGAATATGCGAAAAATTATAAGTCACTCTATACCATTGCCGCGCGCTGTGGTGTGTTTGCCAAAACTGACATCCAGCCGCTGATTAATGAAGGCGCCACAAAAGAAGACTTGTCAGCCTCCATTTTCCAGGCGGTTGTGAACCAGACAATCAGCGGACTTGCCTGCGGTAAGCCTATCCGTGGCCATGTTGCCTTTCTGGGCGGGCCGCTTCATTTCCTGTCAGAACTCAAAACTGCATTTATCCGCACCCTGAAGCTTGACGAGGAGCATATTATCGATACCGCAAACTCCCATCTTTTTGCGGCAATCGGTTCCGCCCTCAACGCCAAGGAGGATGTTTCTTTTACCATGTCCGAGATGGTTGATAAGCTCTCTTCCGACATTAAGATGGAGTTTGAAGTTGCCCGCATGGAGCCCCTGTTTTCCGATGAAAACGAATACAAAAGCTTCCGGACAAGACATGGTTCCCACCATGTTAAAAATGCAAGGCTTGAAAATTACCACGGAAAATGTTTTCTTGGAATTGATGCAGGCTCCACCACGACAAAAATTGCCGTCGTTGCCGAGGATGGAACACTGCTGTACTCATTTTACAGCAATAACAACGGAAGTCCGCTCAAGACTGCAATTTCATCCATCCAGGAAATCTACCGGACGCTTCCGGAGGATGCCACCATTGTGCACTCCTGCTCAACAGGCTATGGCGAGGCGTTGTTCAAGGCTGCGTTTATGCTGGATGAGGGTGAAGTGGAAACTGTTGCCCACTATTATGCGGCGGCATTTTTCAATCCCGATGTAGACTGCATCATTGACATCGGCGGGCAGGACATGAAATGCATCAAAATCAAGAACCAGACAGTCGACTCCGTTCAGCTCAATGAGGCATGTTCATCGGGATGCGGTTCCTTTATCGAGACGTTCGCGAAATCCCTAAATTACAGTGTACAGGATTTTGCCACGGCGGCGCTTTTTGCAAAGCACCCGATTGACCTGGGGACACGCTGTACCGTATTTATGAACTCCAAGGTAAAGCAGGCGCAGAAGGAAGGCGCCGAGGTATCTGACATCTCTGCCGGTCTTGCCTACTCCGTCATCAAGAATGCCCTGTTCAAGGTCATCAAGGTTTCTGATGCAAGCGAACTCGGAAAAAATATCGTTGTACAGGGCGGAACATTTTACAATGACGCAGTGCTGCGTAGTTTCGAAAAAATTGCCGGCTGTGAGGTTATCCGTCCGGATATCGCCGGCATTATGGGCGCATTCGGCGCTGCCCTTATCGCCAGGGAACGCTATCAGGCGGCTCCGGAGCACACGACAACCATGCTCACAATTGACCAGATTAATGCGCTTGCGTTTACCACATCGCTTGTAAAGTGCAAAGGCTGCACGAACGCCTGCCGCCTGACGGTCAACAAGTTTTCCGACGGCAGAAGCTACATATCCGGAAACCGCTGTGAGCGCGGACTTGGAAAGGCAAAGACAGACAACCTGGTGCCCAACCTTTTTGAATACAAGCTAAAAAGAATGTTTGCCTATGAGCCGCTCCCTGACGCCGAGGCAGTGCGCGGGCGCGTCGGTATTCCGAGAGTGCTGAATATGTACGAGAATTACCCATTCTGGTTCACGCTGTTCACAAAGCTGAAATATCAGGTCGTGCTCTCTCCGTTGTCCAACAGAAAGATTTATGAGCTGGGCATTGAATCCATCCCCAGCGAGTCGGAATGCTATCCTGCAAAGCTTGCGCACGGACATGTGGAATGGCTGATTCAGCAGAAGGTTGATTTTATCTTCTACCCTGCACTGTTCTATGAGCGAAACGAGTTCGACGAGGCAAACAACCACTACAACTGCCCCATCGTCACCTCCTATTCTGAAAATATTAAGAATAATGTGGAGGCAATCGGCCGTGGCGAGGTGGTATTCAAAAATCCCTTTATGTCCTTCAGGGAGCCGTCGCTGATTCTGCAGTCGCTTGCAAAGGAATTTCCAGAGATTCCTTCCACAGAGTTAAAGGATGCCGTGGACGCGGCATGGGAGGAGCTTGCCAATGTGCGCAGGGACATGTGCCAAAAAGGCGAGGAAGTCATTGCGTACCTTGAAAAAAATCATGCGCGCGGCATTGTGCTTGCGGGGCGTCCCTACCACATTGACCCGGAAATCAACCATGGCATTCCTGAGCTGATTACTTCCTATGGCATTGCAGTCCTCACCGAGGACTCCGTGTCGCATCTGGCAAAACCGGAGCGTCCGCTTATCGTATCCGACCAGTGGATGTACCACTCCAGACTATATGCCGCCGCAAGCTATGTCAAAACACGCGAGGATCTGGACCTGATTCAGCTTAACTCCTTCGGATGCGGCCTGGATGCCGTCACTACCGACCAGGTAAACGATATCCTGACCGGTTCCGGCAAGATTTATACCTGTTTGAAAATTGACGAGGTAAACAACCTTGGCGCCGCAAGAATCCGTATCCGTTCCCTGCTCTCCGCCATCCGCGTGCGCGAACAGCGTCACCAGGAACGCACCATACAGTCCAGCCGTATGAACAGGGTTCTCTTCACAAAGGAGATGCGCAAAAACTATACGATTCTGTGTCCGCAGATGTCTCCGATTCATTTTGACCTTCTGGAGCCCACATTCCGCAGATGCGGTTACAACCTCGTTGTGTTAAACAATGACAACAGGGGCAGTATCGACATGGGACTCAAATATGTGAACAATGATGCATGCTATCCGTCCTTATTAGTCGTCGGTCAGATTATGGAGGCGGTGCTTTCCGGAAAATATGACACAGACCACCTCGCCGTCGTCATGTCGCAGACCGGCGGCGGATGCCGTGCAACCAACTATATCGGTTTTATCCGGCGCGCACTGGAAAAGGCAGGCTACCAGCATATTCCTGTCATTTCAATCAACCTCTCAAAGCTGGAAAGCAATCCGGGCTTCAAGCTCACGCCAATGCTTTTGCTGCGCGCTGTGTATGCCGTCAATTTCGGCGACATCTTTATGCGCTGTGTATACAGGATGCGCCCTTATGAAGCCGTTCCCGGCTCTGTAAACGAAGTCCACCAGAAATGGATTCGGAAATGCTGTGACTTCCTGGGACGCAAATACCTGTCGTTCCATACTTACAAAAAAATGTGCCGTGAGATGATTGCGGAATTTGATGCAATCCCTGTGCTTGATGTGAAAAAGCCGCGCGTCGGAGTCGTTGGTGAGATTCTGGTAAAATTCTCCCCGGCGGCAAACAACCAGCTCGTGGAGCTTCTTGAGCATGAGGGCGCAGAGGCAGTCGTTCCGGACTTGATGGATTTTATGTTCTACTGCTTCTACAACCAGCTGTACAAGGCAGAAAACCTTGGCACCAGCAAGAAAGCCGCCGATATCAGCAGGCTTGGCATCAAGGCAATCCAGATGCTCCGAAAACCCATGAGCGAGGCATTTGCCGCAAGCAGGCACTTTATCCCGCCTGCCGACATCTACGAGACGGCAAAGAGTGCAGAAGAAATTGTCTCCATCGGCAACCAGACGGGCGAGGGCTGGTTCCTGACCGGGGAAATGCTTGAACTGATTCATACAGATACACCGAACATTGTATGTACGCAGCCCTTTGGGTGCCTGCCAAACCATGTGGTGGGCAAGGGGGTCATCAAGGAACTCCGGAAGCGCCACCCCGAGGCAAACATTGTCGCCATCGACTATGACCCCGGCGCGTCGGAAGTCAACCAGCTGAACCGTATCAAGCTGATGCTTTCAACCGCCCAGAAGAACCTGAACAAGGCAGTGGAAGCAGAAAAAGAAGCGGCAAAACAAAACCTGCACCAGGCAGAAAATGTGGCAAAAAATACTGCGACAACCAAGAAAAAGAAGTCCAAAAATGCTGCTGGCAACAATAAGAACGAAAAAGCGAACAATAAATCAGCATAAAAACGATAAATGTAAAAATACAGAGCCGTCACACCGGCTCTGTATTTTTGATTGCACTTAACCTTGTTTCTTTTTATACAGATTCTTCCATAACTGGAACTTTCGCTTTGCCCTGCCATACTTTTTGTCTTTCACGGCAAAAATGTGTATCTCTTTGTCCGTCAGTTTTTTCTCAAGCATTTTAACGACATATTCGTCCACATTCTCCCTGCTTATCTCGTTCTCACTTGCCTTCAGTGCAGCAAACTCCTTATCTGTCATATCCTCCTCGCTCTTCGCATTTGACTTGCACTTTATTGATATTTCTCCGGTTCCCCACCCCGAAGTCTCATAAGTGACTGTCCCCGATTCCATTAAATGCTTAATGGTACACGCAATGATAGATTCTCCTGTCCTCCCTGACTCCATGGAATCCACCTCCAATCCTTATATTTTCATACTGTCAGAATATCTTATAATTCACAGTTATTGACTGTTCGCGGGAACGGTATGACATCCCTGATATTGCCCATTCCCGTCAGGTACATCACGCAGCGCTCAAATCCCAGCCCAAAGCCGGCATGCCTTGCACTTCCATAACGTCTCAAATCGAGGTAAAAATCATACTCCTCCGGCTTCAGACCACATTCCTGCATTCGCCTTTCCAGCACATCGAGTTTATCCTCCCTCTGGCTTCCGCCGATAATCTCCCCGATTCCCGGCACAAGGCAGTCCATTGCCGCAACGGTCTTCTGGTCATCATTCAGTTTCATGTAAAACGCCTTTATCTCCTTCGGATAATCCGTGACAAACACTGGTCTTCCAAAAAGCTTTTCCGTCAGGTAGCGCTCATGCTCCGTCTGCAAATCACATCCCCAGGAAACCTTATACTCAAACGTGTCATTTTGCTTCTCAAGCTCCGCAATGGCATCCGTGTACGTGATATGTCCGAATTCGGAATTCGCCACATGCTGGAGTCTTTCAATCAGACCCTTATCTACAAACTGATTGAAAAATGCCATTTCCTCCGGCGCATTTTCCAGCACATAATTGATGATGTACTTTAACATATTTTCAGCAAGCATCATGTCATCCTTAAGATCCGCAAACGCGATTTCCGGCTCTATCATCCAAAACTCCGCCGCATGGCGCGTGGTATTGGAATTCTCCGCGCGGAATGTCGGTCCGAACGTATAGATATTTTTAAATGCCATGGCATAGGTCTCACCATTGAGCTGACCGCTGACCGTCAGGTTTGTGGGCTTGTTGAAAAAGTCCTTGCTAAAATCCACCTGACCGTCCACCATCGGAAGATTTTTTAAATCAAGCGTGGTCACCTGGAACATCTCCCCGGCGCCCTCGCAGTCACTTCCCGTAATAAGAGGCGTATGGACATACACAAAATCCCGCTCCTGGAAAAACTTGTGAATCGCATATGCGCAGAGCGAACGCACCCTGAACACTGCCTGAAACGTGTTGGTCCGTGGTCTCAGATGCGATATCGTCCTGAGGTACTCAAAACTGTGTCTCTTTTTTTGCAGCGGATAATCCGGTGCGGAATCACCCTCTATCTCGATTTTTGCCGCCTGTATCTCAAACGGCTGCTTAGCCTCGGGCGTAAGCGTCACAACACCCGTGGCAATCACTGCCGCACCCACATTCAGTTTTGATATTGCTGCAAAATTATCCAGCGCATCACTGTATACAACCTGAAGCGGCTCAAAAAAAGTACCGTCATTTATTACCAGAAAGCCAAATGTCTTGGAATCCCTTTTGCTTCTAAGCCATCCCCCGATTGTTACCTCCTTATCCGCATACTCCTTATAATCATGATATAATTCGCGTATGTTTATCATTTTGCTTTTCCTTTCCTTTTTCATATTTGTTGATTATATACTCACGCCAAATGCATTTGATGTGAGTATTGCGCCAGCCACAGCCGCAAAACGGCATATTTTCTTATGTGGCTGTCAACACATAAAAAGTCCATTCACTTTGCTTTCCATTATACCCTTTTCGGGCTATGTACGCAATTGTGTTTGGACTTTTTATTTATATTTTTGTCTATTTTTTACAATTTCCTTTAACCACACTTTGATCTTTTGGCTACTGTGCAGCCTGCATCTGTGCCATTTGGATGATATCTGATATCTCCATTCCGGATTTTTGGACAACCATCCTAAGCTCATTAAGTTCTTCCATTTTCTGCATCTCTAAGAGTTCATTGAGCTCATCCCTTTCCTTTTTCACCCTGGTAGAGAGCACGTCAATCAATTCTTCCTTCTGTGCAATCTTTTCCTGTAATGTCTTTTTAACTCCTCTTGCCATATTCATTCTCCTTACCATAATACAATTTCCATAACAGCCAGACTGTTATTTTCTTTATATGTATTAAATTATATGGACAAGAAAGGAAAAATATTCATACTTTTCTATTTTTTGCTGCGGCTTCTCCTTTCAAAGAAATGATCCACTTCCCTCTTTACATCGGAAGGCTGTAAGGTTTTGGACAAATATCCCTCAGGCTTTAAGTTAATAACCTTCTTGACACTCTCCCTGTCAACCCTGCTGGTCAGGAAAATAACAGGAATATCTGCACATTCTTCCTCCGAGCGAATCATTTCCAATACCTGTCCGCCATCGCAGACAGGCATTTCATAATCAAGCAAAATCAAATCCGGCCGGTTCAGCGTAATGGTTCTAATTGCAGACATTCCGGATTTTGCCAGCATAACATTATAATCATCACAGAGCAGGTCCTGCATTGTTTTGAGCATAAAATCAGAGTCATCTACCACAAGCACTGTCTTTTTCTGGCTTACCACAGCCTGTTCTGCTTTTTTCTTATTCAGGTATTTTTCGACCTCATTCATGGCATTGTCTGTCAGAATTGCGGTTCCGCCCTCCCTGAGTGTCATATGCGGCGCTATCATACAGTATCCAAAATAACCCTTTCCGGTATCAAACAGAAGGCTGAACTGGGGACTCTGCTTCTCAAATACATGTTGGAACTGCTCATATGTCAGCAATTGCTCTTCCTTAATCTCAAACGAAGCCGAATCAGGAAAGTGTGCCCTGATTTGATCCACAAACTGTCTTGCGATATACCGGGCAGCATTCATCAGCATTGTGCTGAGAGCCTCCGACTGATTGTCCATCATGCCGCCGACCGTGGCAAGAATCAGTTTCTCCTCAAAAATCAGTATAAATTCCCACTTCTTGCCCTCTTTTGAACAGTAAATCAAACGATAGTATATTCCATCGCCGAACTTCTCTCCACCATAACAGTCGCTTACCAACCGCGGCTCGAGACGAAACATATCATTTAAGAGACGGTTAATCGTCTGTCCCATCACTGTCTGCTCCTCCTCCGGAAGCAGATTTACCCACTGGCTTACCGATTCTTTCTCCACAATTGCATGGTCTTCTATCAGCGTATGTCCAATCAGCCAGCCAGCGCAAACGCCAAGGAAATGGCTGACCGCGTCCTCCGAATACCCCGTCAGCTCCAATTCCCTTTCCAGTGTCGGAAGTGTCCTCTCCCGAAAGTTCTTATGAATCCGTCTATGCATCTCAAATCCTGCATAATTGATGGAAAGCATGTATGCCTCCTCCTCTGCAAAATGTTTCAATGCATGGTCCCTGAAATATTTAACCGCCTCCTGGCAGACCCACTGGCTTTTTTCTTCCTGCTTGCCGAAATCAAAAAGCTTATTCAGCACACTAAACAGCTTTTTATGCTCCTTATCAATTACTTCTACACCGATATTATATCGCTCCTGCCAAACTAATTGATTACCCATATGAATCTTCTCCTTTGTTATTTTATACTCGCATTAAAATGATGCATATAAAATGCAATGGTTATGATTATTATATCATAGTATCATAAGAAATGTCATATATTCACCTAAAATTAGGAAAAAAATTATTCCCATCCACACACTGTCCGCCAGAAAACGATATTCCCTACCACTCGTATGGCGTCGCCTGGTAGACGTAGTAGGAATACCATTATAACCACATGCTTATCGAAATATCCCTTATTTATAGGCATTTGAGGTCTTCCTTACCCCCTCACCTTTCAGGTATACCCCATTTTTACCCCAATCTTCTTATTGGTACGACTTTTTCTTTCTTCGCCTGCTCCTGCTTGAATCTTTCTTCTATATTAATGTCCCCGCATTCAAGGACATCGTTCAGCACATTTTCCAACTTCTGCATCTCTTCCTGTCTATGGTTTTCTAATACAGATGTATACAAATCCATGGTCATTTGCAATGTGGCATGCCCTAAATATGTCTGGACGGTCTTTGGCTGTATTCCCGCTTCAAAACACCGAGTGGCGAATGTATGCCTGAAACAGTGGGGTGAAAATGGCTCGAACTGTTCAAGCTCATCCCTGCACAGATTTATTTCCTCTATAATCCTCTTAATGGCATCCAGAAGTATCTGATTGCAAATAGGCGTCCCATATTTTGTGGTAAACAGAAGATTCTCAAATCCTTCCAATGGTTTTGCAGATTTTCTTGCCATCACATTGTTTCGCTGAATATACTGCTTTTTCAGTGCTATTTCGCACTGTTTGCTGATTGGTACTGTTCTTTTACTTGTCCTTGTTTTAGGTGGATTAAGATGGAACTCTTTTTGGGTATCTCCCTCTAACTTCTGGTACAGAAGGGTCTTGGTGACACTGATTTCCTTCTTTTCAAAATCAATATCGTCCCACGTCAGGGCACAAATCTCGCCCTGTCTAAGCCCTGTTGAGACAGCCACTACAAACAGGTTATCATAAAACGTACCTTTAGAACACTCAAAGAATTCTGCCTGCTCTTCCCTGGAAAATACCCTCATATCTTTCTTTTCGTCCCTTGCCAGCCTGATTCCTTTACATGGATTTTTTAATACATAGTTGTCGACCATTGCCTTGTCAAACATATCCAGTAACATTATTCTCACCTTATTTTTGGTTTCATAATGATAACCCTTTTGATCCAGTTCTTTTAATAATGCCTTGATGTTCAATTGTGTAATGTCTTTGAGTTTCTTTTTCCCCAAAAACGGCTCTATATGTTTGGTATACAATTGCGTATAATGCATTTTCGTATTGTCGCGGATCACTTTGTATTTATGTATCTCAATCCAGCTTTTGAACCACTGCGACAGCGTGACCGAATCATCCTCAACGTTATTACCCTTTGCATCATCATATAAAGCAGTGTTCAGCTTTCTCTTCAGTTCTGCAAGGCTCCTATCATAGATTTCCTTTCGGTTCCCGAATCTGTCAACATATCTTGCAGAATACACTCCGTTTGCCTTCTGTCTCAAACCTTTCCCTAATTCTTTTCCTTTTAAATCCTTTCCCATTTATCCATTCCTTTCTAAATGGAATGAAAAATGACTCATATAACAGTATCTATGATACCATTATCGAGTCAAGTTATCAATCCAATTATTTTATGTTTTCTTATTGTATTTTAACCAAAACTTATGTTTCTAACTTAATATTTATCACACTGCTCCAAAAGCCATGCATCCAATCGTTGTTTATGGGCATACCATTTTGAACCTATTTTTATAGCATATCCATTTCTAGGTGTTTTTAACATCTCCCTCGCTTTTGTCTGTCCTATTCCCAAATAATCACAAAACTCTTTAATATTCAATAATACCTTTTCCTGTGCCAGATTCGTTTCTGTCATTTCTGTAAAAATCACTCTCCAATTTATATAAAATTCTCAATCAATAATAAAAGGCACCAGTGAGTATGCCAGTGCCTCCAAACAAAATCTGTATTCGCTTTTCAATCAACAATAATTCAAAATATTAAAATCAACCAGTCACTAATAACCAACACAATATGGGGCAAAGATATCAAGCATTATCTCTGCCCACAATAAATTAAACCATATGTTACCAGCTATACTTTGCCAATACCTATCAGATTTTTAATACCATATATTCAGACTTCATTTCTAATTTTTCACATCACATTCCTTCATGCCCCTTAAGTCATTCCAGCATTTTGTAGCAATCTTAATGGTATCCGTCAGACAGTTTATATCCCTGTCGCACTGTTCTATCTCTTTGGCATATATATCAACCAGTTCAAAGTATTCCTTTTGTGCTTCTTCCATGCACTGTTTTGCGGCATCCATGATTATGTCTTTGGCATCATTTTTGTCGGATGTATTTACTTGTCTGACTGCTTCTATTGCATATTTTGTTGCTTTTATATATGGAATATAGCAAAACTTAGTTATGTCATTCATTCTATTACATATAGCTTCCGCCTGCCCTTTGCTATAGCCTTTCTTTATCCATGTATTTAAGATATACTGCTCATCACTATCCAGTTTTTCATTGTCATAAAGCGGATTCCTGTATATTTCTGTAATGTCCCTCAGCATGACCATTTCCCTTGACATGCTTGTCCTACCTTTCCATGTATCAATATAAATGACCTGCTGTGGTTCTGAATCCGCATTTTCCTTATATACACCAATCCAAGAGATTGTACCATTATATTCCTGTTCTCCCACATGACAGATTGCTTTATCACCTTCATATAAATAATGTGTTCCTATTTCATCTGTATACTTTATGTTTGTTGCTGTTTCTATATTTAACATCATTATCATTCTCCTCTGTTTTCATTTTTTATTGTTACCGCACCCATATTTCAGAGTGCGGTACAATATCATGCTTAAAGTACAGACTTTCTCACAGGTCTTCTTCCTGTAACCAATTTTGCCTCATTATAAAGCCTGTCTGTAAAGTTCTTGTACATTTTGTCTGTATTATATTCAAATTCCTTACTGAAACTCTTGTCAACACTGCCTTCCACATTAATCATGTTATCATAATGATTGTTGATAACAACCTGTTGTTCATTCCTGTTGGTGACATATTCAGGAATATATGGTTTTGTGCTGACCATTGTTTCACACTGTCTTGACGTGATGTTGAATAAATCAGGGTTAAAATTCTTCCACAATGTATCAGGACTTACCGGCACAAGCCCATACTTCTCAAGTATTTCAGCAGTCTTTGATGTGTTATCACTTATCTGTCCTGAAATTTCCGTATCCTGTGAATCAGATACATCAATCGCACCATCGAATGTTTCCTGTAGGAATTCTGAAAGGTTATCAACAGCTTCTGTTATTTTATTTACGGCATCAGGCACTTTATTATTACCTGTCACGGAAGTATTTACGGTAAGTATTTTCCCATCAGTGACACTCGTATCGTCAGGCGTCAAGTCCAGTCCGTCAATTGATGTTCCCATTCCGGCATAAAACGCAATGATTTTATCCATCGTGTCATTAACACTGTCCGTTGAAGTCCTGTATAAATCCTTTGCAGAAGCTATGATGTCCTTCTGTTCCTTCAGGATTTCCTCGACAGATTTCGTTGAATTGTCGAGTGCTTCTTCAAGAGAAGCTGCGAACTCATCCAGCGCATCAATCTGTAAGTTATAG
>DKUL01000010.1:0-21520 GCA_002490665.1 Lachnospiraceae bacterium UBA7205
TGGAGAATCCGAGAGGCTATTTTTAAACCAAGGAGGATTAAAAAATGTCATATGTAGATGAAGTGTTAGAGCTTGTAAAGAAAAAGAACGCAAGCGAGCCTGAGTTTATCCAGGCTGTCACAGAGGTTTTGAATTCACTTAGACCTGTTGTGGAGGCAAATGAGGAGCTTTATAAGAAAAATGCCATTTTGGAGCGAATCACGGAACCCGACCGTCAGCTCATGTTCCGCGTGCCATGGGTGGACGACAAGGGACAGGTGCAGGTCAACAGAGGTTTCCGCGTACAGTTCAACAATGCCATTGGACCTTACAAGGGAGGACTTCGTCTGCATCCGTCTGTAAATCTTGGTATTATCAAGTTCTTAGGGTTTGAGCAGATTTTCAAGAATTCCCTCACAAGCCTTCCGATCGGCGGCGGCAAGGGCGGTTCGGATTTTGACCCGAAGGGCAAGTCAGACAGGGAGATTATGGCGTTCTGCCAGAGCTTTATGACAGAGCTTTCCAAATATATCGGCGCGGATGTGGATGTTCCGGCTGGCGATATCGGAACCGGTGCAAGAGAGATTGGTTTTATGTTCGGACAGTACAAGAGAATCAGGGGCACATTTGAGGGCGTCCTCACAGGTAAGGGGCTTACATACGGCGGTTCCCTTGCGCGTACAGAGGCGACCGGATATGGTCTGCTCTATCTCACACAGGAGCTGATGAAGTGCCATGGTGAGTCGATGGAAGGCAAGACGGTTGTCGTATCCGGCGCCGGCAATGTTGCAATCTATGCGACGCAGAAGGCACAGCAGATGGGTGCAAAGGTTGTCACATGTTCTGACTCTACTGGCTGGATTTATGACCCGGAAGGAATTGACGTCGCACTCCTCAAGGAAGTGAAGGAAGTAAAGCGCGCGAGACTGACAGAGTACGCGGCGGCAAGGCCAAGTGCAGAGTACCATGAAGTCAGTGCAGCTGATAGAAGCGGTGCGGGCGTATGGCAGATAAAGTGTGATATCGCGCTTCCGTGCGCAACACAGAACGAGCTTCTGATTGATGATGCAAAGCAGCTCGTGGCAAATGGCTGCAAGTGTGTCTGCGAGGGCGCGAATATGCCTACAACAATCGACGCAACAGAGTACTTACAGCAGAACGGTGTATGGTTTGTCGGCGGCAAGGCAGCGAACGCAGGCGGTGTGGCGACTTCTGCCCTGGAGATGTCACAGAACAGCGAAAGACTGAGCTGGAGCTTTGAGGAAGTGGATGCGAAGCTGCAGAACATCATGGTAAATATTTACCACAATATAGATGACGCGGCAAAGCGCTACGGCATGGAAGGCAACTATGTGGCAGGCGCGAATATCGCAGGCTTTGAAAAGGTTGTCAACGCGATGCTCGCACAGGGCGTGTGCTGATTAAGGTTCCACTTGCGCATCCGTTTGGCAATTTCATGTTGAATCACATGCCCATTTTCGGATAAAAGGGTACAAAAATATGCAACAGCCAGTGCAAATAACGCTTGCAGGCTGCTCCTGAAAATGGTATAATATGGTTGTGAATTAATAGTATCTTCTTCAGAATATAACTATCAGAAACCGTCCGGTGCGTCAGCGCTGGGCGGTTTTTGCTGGTTGGGAGAAAAGTCGGGAGAAATATTTATGGACATAAAAAAATGGAAGCAAAGGGGCTCGAACCCTTGACCTCCCGCTAGTCAGGCGAGCGCTCATCCCAGCTGAGCTATGCTTCCATGAAATATATTATAGCATGAAGATTTTGTTTTGAAAAGAATAATTTGAAATGGATGACAGAAAAGAGTAACAGTTGTTACTGTTCACACAGGACTTAGCATTTACTGCTAAGTCCGTAAGAAAACGTTACGCATGCAAGTAAAAATCCATTTGCGAAGCAAATGGATTTTTACCTGTTACTGGAACGGAGTGAACAGTAACTAACAGTTCAGCCCATGGGGAGATGCAACTAATGATACGTGCAATTCCCCAGAAATTCAGTTAATATTGCTTCTAAATCCCCAGTGAAATCCTTCTGGCATGTCAGCTCGATGCACACTGCGCTGTTTTCGTGGACGCCAAAAGCGGAAATGCCGCGGTCATAGGGACTGTCCTCGTCCGGAAAGGTGTAAGTTATCATCTGGTAAGCCTGCTCATCGCAGACAATTTCCTCCTCGGCTGAAATCTCGTAATTGGATTCTGTCCTTTCCAGCCATGCGTCCTGGTTTTCCTGTGCTTTCGCATTGCTGGTAAACTCGCCGAGCAGAAGGTAGAGCTGGGCATCATACAGGTCAACCATGTCGCCGTCTCTGTTTTCGTAAGGGGTGGCATCCCCGATTCTCCACGATGCATAGTAAAGCCCGTCACCGGCAAGCGCTTCCTTGTAATCGTAGAGGATAAGGCTTTCGTCCGTGTTGTTGACTTCGAGGCTGCTGCTGATTTTTAAAAAGGCTGTGTTCTCGATTGGCTCTTTTTCTAAGGCGGGTGCGGTGAGCGAACAGCCGGTAACAGTCATCAGCAGGCAGATAAAACATAGTACAAATCTGATGTTGAATTTCATAAACGGATTCTCCTTTTTTTGCTGGTTTTTAACTATCCGTGAGCAGGTTCCACAGCGCGCTGCATTGTTCTGCATTGTCGGTCATGGTATCGTTATAGAAGCAGCGCCGTCCGAGGTAGAGTCTTGCTAGCAGCTCCTGGCTGTCCCCGGTCGTGCGCTGTCCAAACAGACTGGCGGAGTAGGAACCAAGCTCCAGTTCGGAAAGGACTGGGGTGTCCGACCACAATAGAACCTTGTCCGATACAGAATCATCTGCTTTGTCCGGACAGCTTCCGTCGGGATTGGCGAGCAGCTGATGCGTCTGCTGGAAGCTGTCAGGATTTTCCAGCAGGAAAAAGTAGCTGTCGCCGTCCGAGATATCGCCGATTAAAGTGATTTCGGCGGCTGTGCCATAATAGTGTGCGTCGCTGTCGGCGCTCTGGCTGTTGCCGGCATACTGGTTTACCTTCACGATGACCTTTCCGTCCCTGTTAAAATCAAGGTCGAAACCATTATCCTGTCCCATGGATGCGAAGGCGTTTTCAAGGGCGCTTACGGTATCCTCGGGGAGGGCTGTTTCGCCGACATAGGCAATCTGAAAATCAGGGGCGGGCTGCCACAGTCCCAGCGCATTTCCAGCCAGATTGCAGGCAATCCCGGCAAGGATTATGCCGCATATCACATACCACTTATAATAATGCCACCAGTTTTTCCATTTTTCCAGCCTGCTCAGATGCCTGTGCTTTTCTGACTGTATAAGCGCGATTAGGGTTTCGGCATTTTCTGTGTTTTCCATATCTTCTATATTTCCGATACGCATTCAGCATCACTCCTCGCATTGATAAAATCATTTTTCGTAACAGTTCAGCCTTTGGCTTCCTGTTACAAGCATCAAGCCATGCAAAACCACTTCGTTGGTGTCAAAGCCACGTTCCGTGGCTTGATGCATTTTAGCCACTATGCTTTCTCACGGACTTTGCAGCGTAGTGCAAAGTCCTGGGCTGAACTGTTATCATTTTTCACTTTCGGATGTGGTTCCCCCGTAGGCGTAGGTAACCGGGAGACAGATTAAGGGGGGCTTCACCTTCATGTTTTCCCGCAGGAGAAGCTCGACACACATTTCCGCCATTTCCGGCAGCGGCTGTACGATGGTAGAGCACACATAGTCCATGTTGCCAAAAAGACGGATGCCGTCATAGCCAATGACCTGCACGTCCTGCGGAACACGCTGGTTCAGGCGGCGCAGTGTCTGTATCACGGAAAAGGCAAGGCGGTCCGTCACGCAGAAAATGCCGTCAAAGGACAGCCTGCCGCCCTGGATGTGTTCCTCGAGAAAGGCTTCAAATTTTTCATAGGGTTCGCTGTCATCGAGTATTTTCATTTCATAATTCAGGCCGCGGGAGAGACAGCCGTTTTCAAAGCCTGCTTTCCGCTTGTTGGGCTCGTTTGACAGGGAGGAACCAATCCGCAGGAAAGCGACGTTTTTGCAGCCGAAGTCTGCAAGCTTCTCGGCTGCGAGCTGTCCGCCGCCGAAGTTGTCGCTGGCGACACAGGGGATACCGGCGCTGATGGAGCGGTCAATGGCGACAAAGGGCGTGTTTTCTTCGATGACCAGGTTGGGGTTGTAGGTAAGGCCGATGATTCCGTCCACCTTGTTCTGCTGTGCCATTGTGACATACTCCTGCTCCAGTGCGGAATCAGAGTCTGTGCAGCACAGCAGCATCCGGTATTTCTGCCGCATCAGCACAATATTGATATGGTAGGCAAGCGCTGCAAAAAAAGGCTCTGTCGTGTTTGGTACCAATACGGCAACGGTGTAGGTTTTGTTTGCCTTCAGTCCCTGCGCGTAACTGTTGACCTGGTAATTTAGTTTCTGGATTGCGTCCTCCACGCGGATTTTATAGGAATCGCCTACAGGGAGTCCGTTGACCACCTTGGATACAGTGCCAAGGGCAACACCGGCCTCGCGGGCGACATCCTTCATCGTGGGGGCGGAAGATTCTTTTTTCATATTGATAAGACCCCTTTCGGATATGTTGGAACGTGCAGCATACATGAAATGCCATGAAAATGGGTATTGATTATCTATCCATGGGTATTCTGCTTATGCTGTTCTTATTTTGATTATAATTCATAAATGAATTTTTGTAAAGAGATTTTGAAGTAAAATCACGAAACGTTTCATGATAAAAATAAAGAGAAGATATATAAAATATGCACAAAATAAACTGTAAAAAACAGATAAATCAGTCAGAAAGCGCAGATATATATTAAAATTCTATTGACTTAAAAGAAAGAAAATGGTAATGTAAGTTTAACAGCAAATAACGTTTCACGAAATAAAAAGAAATAATTTCCTGAAATCAAGCAAAATAATTCTATAAATTTCATGAAATAGAAATTTGCTGAACAACAGGGAACTGCTGATAAATAAGTTACACGCATGGTGCAGAAAGCTGCCGTGCGTATCGCACCATCCTTGCTGACTGTTAGTATAGGAAGTGAAGTTATCTATGAACAGTTTCTGATAATGAAAGGAGAGAAAGTATGAGCAAAAAATCAAATACCGGAAATCCGGCTGTGGCGATGTCGGTCACTGTGAAACCCAAGATTGCACCGGGCAAATCGCTAAAGCGCCGGATTCTGGACAACTGGCAGCTGTATGTGATGCTTCTGGTTCCTGTAGTGCTGACAATAATCTATAAATATATTCCGATGTATGGTATTCAGATTGCATTCAGGGATTACAAGGCAAGCCGCGGCATGTGGGGGAGCGAATGGGTCGGTCTGGAATGGTTTGAACGGTTTTTCTCGGCGCCGACATGTGCACGTATGATTAAAAATACGGTGGTACTGAGCTTTTTCAGCCTGCTGTGGGGCTTTCCGATTCCGATTATCCTGGCGCTGATGCTCAACCAGCTGCGCTTCCAGCGGTTTAAGCGGCTGACACAGACAGTACTTTACGCGCCGCACTTTATTTCTACCATGGTTATCTGTGGTATGATACGGATTTTCCTGAGTCCCTCAGGCGGCCTGATTAACCTGATTGCAGGTACTTCCATTGATTTCTTGACGGAAGCCTCTGCGTTCCGCACAATCTACATTGCTTCCGGCATCTGGCAGGACGCAGGGTGGGGCGTCATCGTGTACATGGCGACGCTGGCGAATGTGGACACCTCGCTCTACGAGGCGGCAAAGGTGGACGGCGCCTCGATGTTCCAGCGGATTCTCCACATTGACATTCCGGAGCTGACCTCCATCATGGTGCTGAACCTGATTATGAGCGCGGGCGGCCTGATGAATGTCGGATTTGAGAAGGTATGGCTGTTACAGACGGACTTGAACAAGGCGACAAGCGATGTCATTGCCGTATATGTTTACCAGCAGGGTATTGAAAACGCCAAGTACAGCTACTCGACGGCGGTAGGGCTGTTCAACACGGCTGTAAACATCATTCTGCTGATCGTTGTGAACAAGATTGCCGGAAAGATATCCGAAGACACAAGTTTTGTATAGGAGGTGTGGTATGAACGCAAAAACAAAATCCAACAATACAACGGGATTTTCCGAGAGAACAAGTGACATCATCCTGGTTATCATCTGCGCGGTTGCCTTGTTTATCGTGGCATATCCATTGTATTACATACTGATTGCTTCCGTGTCAAATCCATATGATGTGTATGCGGGAAAGACATTCCTGCTCCCGAGCCAGTTTACGCTGGACGGATATAAGGCGGTATTTGCGGACTCCCGCATTGTGACAGGCTACATAAACAGCATTAAGTATACGGTCATCGGTACGGTTTTTTCGGTGCTGATGTTGTATCTGTCGGCTTATCCGCTCAGTGTGAAGGATTTGCCGGGCAGGAAATTTCTGAGCATCTTCTTTATTTTTACCATGTATTTTGGCGGCGGGCTTGTCCCGACGTACCTGGTAGTCAAGCAGACCGGGCTGATGAACAGCATGTGGGCGCTCTTTCTGCCGGGCGGCGTCGGTGTCGGCAACATGATTATCATGCGGAATTTCTTTGAAAACAGCATTCCCAGGGAAATGATTGAGGCGGCAGGGATTGACGGCGCGTCAAAGTGGACGACATTTTATAAAATCGTGGTGCCGCTCAGCCGCTCGATTATGGCGGTTATGGTGGTGTTCAGCATGGTTGCATACTGGAACGACTGGTTTACGGCACTGATTTATCTGCCGGGCGAGGAGAAGGCTCCGCTTCCGCTGATTTTGAGAAATATCCTGATAAAAAGTTCCGCAAGCGCAAGCCAGGCGAGCACGATATCCGGCGGCTATGCGGAGCTGAACAAGCTGACAGAGATGATTAAGTTTTCATCCATCATTGTGGCGGCGGCGCCCATGCTTGTCATTTACCCATTCGTGCAGAAGTACTTTGAAAAAGGATTTATGGCAGGAGCGGTTAAAGGTTAGCGTGAAAAGTACTTCTAGCCACTCGCAGCAAAGGCTGCTTCGCGGAGAAGTACTAAGTTTCACGCGGGAAGAACGCGTGGCGCGTTCTTCCTGAATGGTTTAGGCTTTGTTAATAATAATTACTTATCACTTGCAGCAAAGGCTGCTTCGCGGAGAAGTACTAAGTTTCACGTGGGAAAAACGCGGGGGGCGTTCTTCCTGAATGGTTTAGGTTCTGTTAATTATATTATTTATATATAGAAAGGAAGGGTAATATTATGAGAAAGACAAGGATTTGGAAAAGGGCGGTTTCTGGTACGTTGGCGGCGGGGCTTGTGGTTTCGGTGACGGCGTGCGGCGGGGGGAAATCGGCGAGTACGGTGGAGCCTGGGACGGCGAATGACGACGCTTCGCAGACAGAATTTACGGTTATGGGCGGCATGAGTGCATTGAGCAAGGGGTATGATAATAATGAGGTTTTGAAACAGCTGCAGTCGGATGCGGGGGTGAAGATTGCTTGGAACTGCATGAGTGATTCCCTTGCGGAGCAGGTCAATATCAAGATTGCGGGTGATGACCTTCCGGATGCGTTTATGGGTGTCGGATTCAGCAATTATGACTTGACTAACTATGGGGAGGATGGCGTTTTCATTGACCTGACGCCGTACCTGACAGAGGAATATATGCCGAATTTAAGTAAGATTCTTGACGAGAATCCAAATATCCGCAGTGCGATTACGATGAATAACGGCGGTATCTACGGACTTCCGGCGGGCGAGCAGATGGGGACGGCGGGTATCGGCGCAGACAAGGATTATAGTATTTACACAATTCCCCAGTTTTCCATGATTAACAAGGCATGGCTGGATGATTTGGGACTGGCGGTGCCGACGACACTGGATGAACTCCATGACGCGTTAAAGGCATTCAAGGACAATGACATGAGCGCGAAGTATTATGGAAACGATGCGGGAAGCACGATTCCCATGAGCACCGGCTTTGACCAGTGGTGCTGGGGACAGAACATCTTTTATGCGGGATTCGGCTTTACGAACTGGCCAAACGATGTCTGCAACGATCTGGTGCTGCATGACGACGGCAAGGTTGATTTCGTATGCGCAAGCGACAACTACCGCCAGGCGCTTACGTATTTCCATGACTGGTACGAGGAGGGGCTGATGGACATTGAGATGTTCAGCCAGTCTGACACGCAGCTGATCTCCAAGTGTTCCCAGGGATATGTCGGTGTCGCGACATGGTGGTACATAGAGGAAGTGATGGGTGAGCATGCAAAGGACTATGTGTTCCTTCCAATTCTTGACGGTCCTGACGGCACGCACAATGTCACCGTGCGTACTGGCGGCGGAATTAACAGTGGAAACCTGTGCGTCACAAAGGACTGCAAAAGTCCGGCAAACCTGTTGAAATTCTTTGACAAGTGGTATGACCCTGAAATTGTGATGCAGCTGCAGTATGGACCGATTGACACATATTTTATACAGAAGGATGACAATGGGATATGGATGAGCATCACGGACGCGGAGGCACAGGAAAAGTTCGGAAAGAGTGCAGGCGAGCTGAAAGGTGAGTGCGAGGTCTATGGACCGAAGCTGATTCTGAGCGATTACTACAGCACGACATTCAAAATGGAAGACCGCGCGATTGAGCGTCTGACAGACTTAAATGAATTCTGGATGCCGTATGTGGACAGTGCGGTGACCTATCCGGTGGACTGTGTGTACACACAGGAGGAGCTGGACACGATTGACAGGTATAAGGCGGATTTTGAGAGCACGGTATCCGAGCAGGAGGGTCTGTGGCTTAAGGAAGGCGGCCCGACAGACGAGGAATGGGAAAGCTATCTCTCCACGCTGAAGGACAACTGCGGTATGGAGAAATTGCAGGAAGTATACCAGGCAGCATATGACCGCTATGCGTCGGCAGGGGATGCAGAGTAAAACCAGCTTACCGGTATGAATTGTCGCCGGGCATAAGGAAGCAGTATCGGAGCGGAGGACATCTGCTCCGATATGGATCCATAAAAAACTAAGGAACTATTCAAAAATAACTTGTACATCTTGACTTGTCTATTTCTCCGATTGCACATATCAAAAAGCCTCGCCGTAGCCCGCTACGCCTGCGTTTTTTTGATATGCACCCTCGAAGAAATATCCTGCGCAAGCTGCACATGTTATTTCTGAACAGTTCCTAAGAAATGAAATAACAGGAGCTGATGGTCAAATTACAGGCTGTCGGCGGAACGGAGGTTTATCATGATGAGTCACATTTTGCGGGATGCACGAAAATATGAGGAGACAATGGAGAAGCAGATTGCCAGGGAGGCGCGGCCGGATTTTCACTTGTCCGCGCGCGTGGGGTGGATGAATGACCCCAATGGGTTTTCCTATTACAATGGAAAATATCACATGTTTTATCAGTATCACCCATACGACTGCCACTGGGGACCCATGCACTGGGGACACGCGGTCAGCACGGATATGCTGCACTGGGAGTATCTTCCGACGGCGCTGGCTCCCGATGAGCTCTGCGACATGGACGGATGTTTTTCGGGGAGCGCCGTCACGCTTGCGGATGGCAGGCAGCTGTTGATGTATACCGGCGTGGTGAAGGAACGCCAGCGGGGCAGGGAATCCAGGGAGGTGCAGACACAGTGCCTTGCTGTGGGCGATGGCATCGATTACGAGAAGTATGAAAAGAACCCTGTGCTGGACAAAAAGGATTTACCGGAGGGCAGCAGCAGATATGATTTCCGGGACCCCAAAATGTGGCAGAATGAGGACGGCACCTATTGCTGTGTTGTGGGAAGCCGTCCGGCTGACGGCAGCGGACAGATTTTACTGTATACCAGCCCTGACGGATTCCAGTGGAAGTTCAAGAGCGTGCTTGCCGCCAACAACAACCGCTTTGGAAAAATGTGGGAATGCCCGGACTTTTTCCGGCTGGACGGAAAATGGGTGCTGCTCACCAGCCCGCAGGATATGCTCCCGCAAGGCTTTGAGTACCACAATGGAAACGGGACGCTCTGCCTGATTGGCGAGTTTGATGAAGAGACCGGAACATTTCAGGAAGAGCATGACCAGTCTGTTGACTATGGCATTGACTTTTACGCGCCGCAGACGGTGCTCACGCCGGACGGACGCCGCGTCATGATGGGATGGATGCAGAACTGGGACACCTGCCAGCAGCGGACGACAGACGTATTGTGGTTCGGGCAGATGAGCCTGCCGCGCGAGCTTTCCATCAAAAACGGAAGATTGTATCAGGCGCCGCTGCGCGAGCTGGAGGCGTTCCGCGCCAATAAGGTGGCTTATCAGGATGTCACATTTTCGGACGTGATGGAGCTGGAAGGCATCCGCGGGCGCAGGGTGGATATCGAGCTGACGATTCGCCCGGGGGAGGAAGGGAACATCTACCACAAGTTTGCATTCCGCTTTGCGCAGAATGAGAAGTACCAGACTTCGCTGAGCTTCCGCCCGAGAGAGTCCATTTTAAAGGTGGACAGGAAACATTCCGGTTCCAGGCGGGCAATTATCCACCAGCGTCGCAGCAAGGTGAACAGCATAAACGGGGAACTGAAATTAAGGGTTATCCTTGACCGGTTCAGCGTTGAGGTATTTGTCAACGATGGGGAACAGGTTCTGAGCGCAATCCTGTATACTGGGCAGTCTGCGGACGGCATCTCCTTCTATGCGGACGGAACGGTGCGCATGGACATCGTGAAATATGATTTGACAGTATGATGGAGAGCCGGATGGGAATCATCGTGGCGGGATTAATTCAGACAATCTGCGTATGTATGGGCTTTCCATGGGAAAAGAGGGGCAACAGGGCGTATTATAAGTATAAATACTGGCATTTGTGAATGGAGCTGCAGCGCAGGCGTTGGCAGCGGAATTTCCGGACAGTTTTGCTGACAGGAAAGTTTTTCATCGAAAGCGTGTCTGTTTGTTAACAATTTATGAATATTGTTCGATATAAAAAGTAAATAAAACAAGTTTGACACGAATATCTGTCTGAATCACGGAGGATGATGGCATGAATATGATGGGAACAAGCAGTCTGGTAATCAGCAAGACGAATGGAAAGAGAATGGAAATCAGGGACGGCAGCGGCAAGGTGGTCGGTTCTGTCTCAATCAGGAAGAGCAAGCCGCAGAAGGTAAAGAAGAAAAGGCTTCCATACAGCTTTAAGGAGATATCGACGAGGCTGTTAAACACAAAAAAATCCGGCAATGCGCACCAGGTGCTGCTCAGCGCGAAGCAGAAGGTGTCGTCACTGCGCCTGATGTACAAGGGCGGCGTGTATGATGATGACGAGGTTTTTGCGGCATTGATGCATGCGCAGGCGATTGCGAGGGTGGCAAAGAAGCGCATGAAGCACCTTGAGGAGGAAGAGCGGGCAGGGAAAAAAGGCGGTTTCTGCGAGGCGGACCTCGAGGAAAAAATAGATGAGGCGACAGACAAACAGATTTACCAGGAAGAGGAGGAGCATGCGAAGGCAGAGCTTGACATGCGGCGAATGCAGAAGCTCATGGAGCAGTACGAGCGGATGATGCGTGAGGCGATGAGAGAGCTTGAACAGCTGGACAATATGGACGAACTCTCCGAGGAGATGGGAATCGACGGGGAAGTCAGCATGGACCCCGAGGACCTGGAGCTGATGAAGAAAAAACACCGTGCTGACGAGTTAAGGGAAATTATGGAAGCCGACATGAAGTACCTGAAATTTATGTTCGACAAGCTTGAGAAAGAAAAACAGAGCAACAGCAGTGGCAGCAGCTTCGGCATGGGAGCCGACAGCAGCAGTGGTGGCAGCGAGAATGTCTCATTGCAGCTGGGAGGGGTGGATATTCCCGTCGAAGCCGCACCCGATGCGATTGAAGTCGTTGAAGGGGGCGCTGTCGATGCGATGGCATAAGATTCGGGATAAAAAGTTCCGCATTACTTGAAGTTTCAAGAATGCGGAACTTTTTTCTTTCATCTATTGACAAGTGGGAAGGAAAGTGGTAATATATCCCACATATCATATATAACAAGTAGGAATACTATAAAATAAACGGAGAACAATAAGATGAAAAAATCAGCAAGACAGGAACACCACCATCGCAGCATCATAGGATTTGACCGCAACGGAATTCCCAAGGTACTGATTCCGGCAGACAGCCACACGCATACGCACACGGATGAAAACGGAAACAGTACTGCGCATTCCCATGCGGACGACATCACGCAGGATTATATGAAAGCAGTCGCAGAGTACCGCAAAACATTTCCGTCCAAACAGGATGTGATTGACAAGACACCGGACCCGGCAGTCAGGGAAATGCTGCTGCGGATGGAACAGCTGGGACACGATACCGTATTTGACCGTTTCGACGCACAGAAACCACAGTGCAGCTTCGGCATGTGCGGTACCTGCTGCAAAATCTGTAACATGGGACCGTGCCGGATTACGGAGAAAAGCCCCCGCGGCGTCTGCGGCGCGGATGCCGACCTGATTGTGGCAAGGAATTTACTGCGCGGCGCGGCGGCAGGAGTGGCACAGCATGGGATGCATGCGCGGGAAGTCATCCTGGCGCTCAAATGGGCGGCAGAGGGGAAGCTCGACGTTCCGATTGTCGGCGAATACAAGATACGGAGCATGGCGGAGGCGTTTGGCATCCCGACAAAACGCCGCCAAATCAAAAACATTACAATCGACCTTGCCGATGCTCTGCTTGACGATTTGTCGCGCACCGAGCCGGAAACCTGTCAGACCATTAAGGCATGTGCGCCGCCCGAGCGGCAGAAGGTGTGGGAGGAGCTTGACATACTGCCCATCAGCGCATATCACGAGGTTTTTGAGGCGTATCACAAGACAGGATGCGCGACGGACGGGGACTGGGAAAGCATCATGAAACAGTTCCTGCGCTGCGGCCTGGCATTTACATTCAGCGGCGTCGTGGGAACCTCCATCGCGACGGACGCACTGCTCGGCGTGGGCGACAGGGTGACGGCAAAGACCAACATCGGCGCGCTCAAAAAGGGCTATGTGAATATCGCGGTACATGGGCATCTGCCCGTGCTGGTCAGGGAAATCGTAAAGACCGGGTACAGCGAAGCCTTTCAGAAGCTGGCAGAGGAAAAAGGGGCAAAGGGCATACAGTTCTACGGAATCTGCTGTTCGGGGCTGTCTGCCATGTATCGTTACGCGGGCGTGATTCCGCTGTCCAATGCAGTCAGTGCGGAGCTGGTACTGGGGACAGGCGCGCTGGATTTGTGGGTTGCGGACGTGCAGGAGGTCTATCCGTCCATTATGGATGTGGCGCGTTGCTATAAGACTGTCGTCGTGACGACAAGTGATTCGGCGCGGCTGCCGGGCGCGGAGCACATCGGCTATGACCATCATCATTCTAATATAGAAGAAACACATGAAATCGCGGAGAAAATCGTGACGCGCGCAATCGAGAGCTTTGAGCAGCGCAAAGGAATGCCGGTGTTCATCCCGCCGTATGAGGTGGAGGCAGAAGTCGGGTTCTCCGTGGAGTATGTCCACAAACATTTTGGCAGCATGAAACCGCTTGCGGAGGCACTGGTGCGGGGGGATATCCTCGGAATCGTCAATATGGTCGGCTGCAATAATCCGAAAGTGCTGTATGAAAAAGCCATCCTGGATGTGGCGGATGTGCTGCTCAAAAATAATATCCTGATACTGACAAACGGCTGTGCATCCTTCCCGCTGATGAAGCTGGGATACTGCCAGACATCAGAGTCCGCATATGGGAAAACAGGAGGGCGCCTCAGGAAATTTTTGGAGCCGGAGCTTCCGCCGGTATGGCATGTGGGTGAATGTATCGACAATACGAGGTCGTCTGGAATTTTTGCGGGAATCGCAGGAGTGCTTGGAAAAAATATATACGAGATGCCATATGCGTTCACCTCGCCGGAGTGGTCCAATGAAAAAGGGATTGACGCGGCACTTGGCTTCCGCCTGATGGGCGTGAACAGCTACCACTGTGTCGAGGCGCAGATTTATGGTTCGCAGAATGTCATGACTTTTTTGAAAAAGACGACAGCGGAGACGCTCGGCGCCGTGATGTATGTGGATGCCGACCCCGCCGCGCTCGGTGAAAAAATCGTTGCGGATATCAGGGAAAAACGAAAAGCACTTGGCTGGTGAGCCAGAGTGCGGGCAAAAAACAGGAAAAGGGAGATTATGAAAAATGAGAAAACCATATAATCATATACTAAAAAAACGATGGACAGGGCTGCTTGGTGCGGCAGTGATTGCGGCGGCTGCGATAACCGGATGCGGCAGCAGATGGCAGGATGCCGGGAATCAGCAGGAAACCAATGTGGAGGAAAGTCTGGCGGAAAACACGAAGACTGTCGTGACAATTGGCTATCTGCCGATTACGCACGCGCTGGCAGTTTTTGAGGAGAAGGAATTGCTCGAGGCAGGGGATGCGCAGTTGCAGATTGCGCTGCAAAAGTTCGGCTCGTGGACGGATTTGACAGACGCCCTGAATGCAGGGCAGATTGACGGCGCCTCGATGCTCGTGGAGCTTGCGATGGGCGCGTCAAGCCGCGGGATTGGATTAAAGGCGGTCGCACTCGGGCACCGTGACGGCAATGTCGTGGTAGTGTCCGACGAAATTGAGTCGGCGGCTGACCTCAAAGGAAAGACCTTTGCGATACCCTCAAACCAGTCCTCGCACAATATTCTGTTAAACGACCTGCTTGCCAGGGCTGGTCTGGCGCGGGAAGATGTGAATGTTGTCCAGCTTCCGCCGGCAGAGATGCCCTCATCGCTTGCGGGAAAGGCGATTGACGGTTACTGCGTCGCGGAACCGTTCGGTGCGCAGGCGGTCGTGAGCGGAGTCGGGCATGTCCTGTGCAAATCAGAAGAGTTGTGGGAAAATTCGATTTGCTGCGCGCTGGTGCTGCGGGAGGATTTCATCGACACCCATGGCGAGGATGCGGCGCTTCTGGCAGAATATTACAACCAGGCAGGGGATGCGCTGACGGATGAAAAAAAGCTGGCTGTCGCAGAGCAGTACCTTGGGCAGGACAGGAAAGTGCTTGCGGAATCCCTTACATGGATTTCTTTTGACAATCTCGCAATTGGCGAAGCGGACTATGAACTTCTTGCGGAGAAGGTGAAAAAGGACAATATCCTCGAAAACCCGCCATCCTATGAGGCGTTTGTGTGGCAGAAAGGCGGGGAGCACAGATGAGAATAAAGCTGGGAAAGAAAGTGTGGTGCACTGTCGTGTCGCTTCTTGTGCTGCTTGCGGTCTGGGAGGCAGCCGTGCTGGTTGGCAGTTTTCCGGAGGTATTGTTTCCGTCACCCATAAGCGTGTGGAATGCGTTCTGGCAATTATGGACGGATGGTCTGTCCGGCAGCAGTTCGAGAGTGGTACTGGGCGTGCATATTCTCGTCAGCCTGAAACGGTTTGCTGCCGGCTATGCAAGCTCGGTCGTCACGGCGGTCGCGGCGGGGCTTTTGCTTGGCTGGTTTTCAAGGGTGTTTTCCTATGTCAATCCCATCGTGCAGCTCATCAGACCGGTTGCCCCTGTTGCGTGGATGCCGTTTATCGTTCTCTGGTTCGGAATCGGGGATGCACCGGCAGTCGCAATCATATTTCTGGCGGGATTTTTTCCGGTATTGCTGTCCACGGTGGCGGCAGTGGAGCATATGGAGCCTGTATACCGCAAGGTGGCGCGCAATTTCGGGTTGTCGCAGGCGCAGACCTTATACAAGGTCGTATTTCCGGCGGCATTTCCACAGATTATGAACAGCCTGCGCCTGGCGCTGGGAACTGCATGGATTTTCCTCGTGTCGGGTGAGATGGTGGGGGCACAGTCAGGGCTTGGATTTCTGATTATGGATGCCAAAAACTGTCTGCGTTCCGATGCCCTGCTTGCCACGATGATTACGATAGGCGTCATCGGCCTGCTGCTGGACTGGGGAATCCGCAGGCTGGAAAAATTTGTTTTATAAAAATTGAATCATAAAAGACAGGAGAAAACAGATGTATATTTGTGTAGAGGATGTGTCCGTAAACTACCAACAGGGCGGCAGTACCTTTGAGGCGCTCAAAGATGTGTCGCTCTCCATAGAACGAGGAGAGTTTATCTGCCTTTTAGGACCGTCGGGGTGCGGCAAGTCCACGCTGTTAAACCTCCTTGCGGGATTCGAAAAGCCTGCAAGGGGGCGCGTGTTTATCGGGGAAAGACAGGTGACAGCGCCATCGCCAAAGTATCTCACAATCTTTCAGAATTATGGGCTGTTTCCATGGAGATCCGTGCTGCATAATGTGGAGCTTGGGCTGGAAGCAAAGAAAATGAATCGAAAGGAGCGCAGGCAGCGGGCACTGAAATACCTGGAAATGGTAGGGCTTGTGCAGGCAAAGGACAAAAAGCCGTGCCAGCTGTCGGGCGGTATGCAGCAGCGCGTGGCGATTGCAAGGGCGCTCGCGGCAGAGCCGGAAATCCTTTTTATGGACGAACCGTTTGGCGCACTGGACGCAATCACGCGCATGAAGCTGCAGGACGACATTTTGCGAATCTGCAAGGACGAGGGCAAGACTATCGTGTTTGTCACGCACGACATTGAGGAGGCGGTGTTTCTGGCTGACCGCATCGTCGTGATGGAGGCGAATCCGGGCAGCGTGCAGGGCATTGTGAAGGTGGAAATGCCGCACGAGCGGGACAGGACATCAGATGATTTTATCGTCATCCGTGACAAGGTGTTTGCGATGATGCACCTGAAAAAGGAAAAAACGGTCGAGTACTATATATAGCATGGTCTTGGTTTGTATAATTTTGCCAATTTTCTGCTTCTTTTCATAAAGTTTCTGGTATGTTTTCCGATATTGTGATAAAATATATCTAACAAACTGAAAAGGAGCTGGTACTATGTATAAAATCATCACCATGGAACGTGAATTTGGAAGCGGCGGCAACGAGATTGGCAGACGGGTAGCAAAGAAATTAGGCATAGAGCTGTATGACAGGAACATTCTGGTGGAGGCGGCAAAAAGGCTGGACATTCCGCCAATCTATATCGGTGACCTGGAGGAGACGGCACCGGGCAGCATTATCTTCAACCTCTCCAAGACAGCCATCGGCGGCAGCAGGAAGGACAGCAGCCTGCCAATGTCCGAGAAGCTGTTTCTGGAAGAGAAAAAAATCATCGAGGAAAATGTCGAGAAGCATGACTGCGTGATTGTCGGAAGATGCGCCTCCTTCATCCTGTTTGACAGGGCGGACTGCCTGAAGGTATTCGTCTATGCTGACAAGGATTACCGCATCAACCGCGCGATTCAGACAGAGAATATCGCGTCCGCGGAGGCAGAGGACTTCCTGCGCAAGTCGGACAAGAGAAGGAGCAATTTCTACAACACGCATACCGGCTGGAAATGGGGCGACATGTCCAAGTTTGACCTGTGCCTGAACACCAGCAGCCTCGGACTGGATGCCTGCGTGGACATCCTTGCAGGCATGATGCAGAAGTAATAAAATGATATGGGGCTTTCCGGGGAACCGGGAAGCCGTTTTGTCCGCCTATGACCCGCTCGACTGGTAACTTTGCACCCCGAATTTCCAGAGCAGCAGCGCTGGCACAAAAAAACAGCATGCAGCAAGCGGCAGAAGCATATAAAAGATGGAAGTCCGCCTGTCAAGGATATACAGGAGCGGATAATACTGTATCAGCGCATATGGGATGACAAACGTCATAAACAGCAGCATCTTTTTTCCGTAGATGCCAAGCGGGTACTTCCCGAATTCCCTTGCGCCGTCTGTGAACACATTCATGAACTCAAGTCCTTCCAGTGTAAAAAAGCACAGCGCCGCATAGATAAAAAACAGCGCCGTAAAGACCACAGTGCCGCCAATTAGCATAAACAAAAGTGTGCATATCTTGGAAATGCTCCACACAACATTGCTTTTCACAATGCCGTAGGTGAACATGACAACAGCCTGCAGCATCCGCCCGATTCTTGTCAGCTCGAATTTGGATCCAAGCACCTGGAGGATTTCGTTCTGCGGACGCACCAGGATGAGGTCAAACTCGCCGCTTCTGACCATGCCCGAAAACGTGTCAAATCCCCTTGCAACCATTTCTGCCAGCGCAAATTCCAGCAAAACCACGGAAAAACACAACAGCACTTCACTGTACGTAAATCCCTCCACGTTCGAGAACCGCTGAAACATAAAAAAGATGCCAAGAAACACGTTGAACGATACCAGAAACTGCCCAATCGCCGACAGGAGAAAGGAAGTCTTGTACTGCATCATACAGCGGATATTGATGGATACATAGTGCAGATATAAACGGATTGTTTTCATGGACGCTAACCTCCCTGTACAATGATTCTTTTTTCGGCAAGCCTGCAAAGCAGTTTCCCGGCGGCAGTGAGGGCGACAAGCCAGAATATCTGCAGCCCAATCGCCCGTCTGATTTCGTCTGTGCCAATGCTGGCGCTGTATATCCGCAGTGCGGCATTCTGCATGGATGCAAAAGGCAGCAGCTCCATGATGGAGCGGATTTTATCCGGAAAAAACGGTAGCGGTATCACGGCTCCGGAAAAAAATTCCACGCAGGAAGTAAACACCATGCGCAGTCCCTGGGGAGAAATCGTAAAAAATGCCAGCACGTAAATCAGCAGGCAGAATGTGACCGTGACAGCAAGTCCAAGGATGAGTGACAGCACAAAAAGAAGAAAGTGCAGCAGGCTTGCAGGCGCGCCGATGCCATACGGCTGCGGGATAAACGCGGCGACAATCAGAATCGGGAAACACCTAAGAACCGCCCGCGCCAGCCGTGACGCAATACTCCTTGCAGCCCACATGTTATAGATGCTGACTGGCCTGCACAATTCATAGGCAATGTTTCCGTTTACAATGGAGTCAAAAATCTCATTTTCCATCATCCAGACGGCAAAAAATGCAAGAAACGCCTGCTGCAGCCAGATATAGGATGCTGTTGCGGAAAGGGTCATCGGGAATGCTGCTGCATCTGTATGGTAAAAAGCGCGGTACATCATGATCTGCATGCCGCCCCATGCAAACTGCGTGATAATTCCTGCAAGTGCGGCAGTGCGGTACTGCAGACCCATCGCGAAACGTAACTGAAAGAAGGACAGATATTTTTTCATGGGTATCCATTCCTCCTTTTAAATGTTATAGGTGCGGTATAGCTCGGCGACCGTCGCATCAATGCTTTCGTTTCCGGTACGGATGTCGTCGAGGGAACCGTCCAGCAGAATCTGTCCTTTGCCAATCAGCAGGATTCTGCTCGTCAGGGATTCAATATCCTGCATGTCGTGTGTTGTCAGTATCACGGTCGTCTTGTGCGTCTGGTTCTGCCTGAGGATAAAATCGCGGACTGCGAGCTTGGACACGGCATCCAGACCGATTGTCGGCTCGTCCAGGAACAGGATGCGCGGACGGTGCAGTAAGGATGCGGCAATCTCGCAGCGCATCCGCTGTCCGAGTGAGAGCTGTCTTGCGGGGGAGCGCAGCAGCTCGGATAAGTTTAGTAATTCCGTGAGTTCTTCCAGACTCTGCCGGTAGCAGATATCAGAAATCGAATAGATATCCTTCAACAAGGCAAAGGAATCAATGACGGGGACATCCCACCAGAGCTGGGAACGCTGGCCAAAGACGACGCCAATCTCACGCACATGCTCGATTCTGTTCTTGTATGGCACGCGTCCGTCCACAAGGACTGTCCCGCTGTCCGGTGTCAGTATTCCGCTTAGTATTTTAATGGTGGAGCTTTTCCCTGCTCCGTTGGGACCGATGTAGCCCACCATCTCGCCGTCGTGAATCGTGAAGCTGACATCGTTCAGGGCATGAATGATTTCATACTCCCGGTGAAAAAGTGCCTTGCAGGCTTCGGCAAAGCCTGCGTTTCGTTTTGCAATCCTGTACGATTTGCATACGTGTTCCATCGTAATCATTTTGCTTCCTTCTGATAGTTATACATTTGTATCTTTCCAAGTAGGTTCTCCCTGTTTTTTTCGGTAGGTCTTCAATTCTATCACACAACAATCACAAAAACAACGGAAATATCATATAAATCTATACGGTGCAATTTGTGAACAATCACTACAAACCATACATATGATAAAGAAAAAGTTTAGAGGTTTTATCACTATGGCAGATATTACCCCGGGAATGATATTTACGGACACACTCCGAAACAAAAAACCTGACGCACTGGCATGGATTCGTGGAAATGCACAGAATCCCCAGCTGAGCGGCATCGTCAAATTTTACGAAACACCCTATGCCGGTGTGCTTGTTGAGGCGGAAATCTTCGGGCTTCCCAACATTGCGACACAGTTTTCATCCGATTTTTATGCGATGCACATTCATGAAAAAGGCGACTGTACGATGCCCTTTGACAAGACAGGAGACCACTATAATCCCACGAATGAGCCTCATCCAGACCATGCAGGGGACATGGTTTTGCTCATGGGAAATCAGGGCTATGCGTGGCTTGCGTTTTATGACAAGCGTTTTCGGATTCCCGATATTATCGGGAGGAGCGTCATCATCCACAAAATGCCGGACGATTTCAAGACACAGCCGTCAGGGGATGCCGGAGAGAAAATCGGGTGCGGCGTCATCCGGTAGAGACATCCGGTAGAGGAAAAATATCTGAATTGCAATAAAGGGCGTTTGGCACTATAATAAAAAAGGGGCATATGCCCTACCATATATTTGGGAGGAAACACAGATGACAGCAGAACGATATGTAAGGGAAGTAGGAAAACTGCTAAAATGCCGCGCATCAAGGAAAAAGGAAGTCAAAAGACAGCTTCTGTCAGAGATTAATGACGCGACTGCAAGGGGGGAAAGCCTGGAGGATGTGCTGGGGCGGATGGGCATCCCATGGGATTATGCGAACCGGTACAACGACAATTTTGACAAGGCGGAGCGGAAAGCGGCAAAGCGCGAGCGGGCTTTGAAGATATGGGGGATTGTCCTGCTGCTTCTTGCGGTTCTGGCTGCGGTCATTTACTGGAAGCTGCCGAAGTGGAGCGACATCAGTGAAAGCACCGTGTTCAGTGAGGAACAGGTCAAGGCACAGGCAGAGGAGATTATAAGGCTTTACAGCGACAATAATTTTGAGGCAGTCACGGCATATATGAATGATGAGATGAAACAAGTGCTCAACGCCGCGACGCTGCAATATACCAAATCCCAGATGAAGGAGGAATTCGGGGAGCTTCTTGCTTTCGGAAATATGTATGCGTCGGAGGCGAAACAGAATGGCATCCGGTATGCAATGGTTCAGGTCAGTGTGTCTTACTCCAATATGAGCGTGACCTATACCATAACATTTGACGAGGAGATGAAGCTTGCAGGATTTTTCGTCAAATAGGGGAGCAGGGGTGGAAATATGTGGATAACTCTCCTGTTTCGTAGAATAACTGTGTACTATCCACATATTTATGCACAATATCCACAAAAATGGAAACAAGAAATGTATTGTAAATATTGAAAATTGTATAAATTGAAAAAAATTTGTATTTTTACCTGTTACTGGAACGGAGCA
>DKUL01000010.1:21813-68822 GCA_002490665.1 Lachnospiraceae bacterium UBA7205
ATTTTTACCTGTTACTGGAACGGAGCAGGCAGTAACCGAATATGGTTGTTTATAGGCTAAAAATTAATAAATCTGCTATTGTTTTATCACCGTAAAAGCGATATCATAAAAATAGCAGCAATGCACAAAATAAGACTGTTCCGCAAGGAATGGCAGTATAAAAACGGAGGTACACATTATGGCAATTTTGGTTACAGGCGGAGCCGGCTTTATCGGCAGCCATACAGTAGTAGAGCTTCAGAATGCAGGATATGATGTAGTGGTAGTGGATAACTTGTCAAATGCAAGTGTCAAGGCATTACAGCGTGTGGAGAAAATCACAGGAAAGCCAGTGACTTTCTACAAGGAAGACATCCTTGACAGGGATGCGCTCGAGAGGATATTTTCAAGGGAAAACATTGACTCATGTATTCATTTTGCAGGATTAAAAGCGGTTGGCGAGTCTGTCCAGAAACCATGGGAATATTACAATAACAATATCGCGGGCACACTGACACTTGTGGATGTCATGAGAAAGCATAACTGTAAAAACATCATCTTTTCGTCATCTGCAACCGTGTATGGGGATCCGGCATTTATTCCCATCACCGAGGAATGCCCGAAAGGCCAGTGTACCAACCCATATGGATGGACAAAATCCATGCTGGAACAGATTCTTACAGACATGCAGAAGGCAGACCCGGAATGGAATGTCATCCTTCTGCGCTACTTTAACCCAATCGGGGCACACAAGAGCGGGACAATGGGAGAAAACCCCAACGGAATTCCAAACAACCTGATGCCGTACATCACACAGGTGGCTGTCGGAAAGCTTGAGAAGCTTGGTGTATTCGGAAACGACTATGATACGCACGACGGAACAGGCGTGAGAGACTATATCCATGTAGTAGACCTCGCCCTTGGGCATGTGAAGGCACTGAAAAAGATTGAGGAGAAAGCAGGGCTCTGCATCTATAACCTCGGAACAGGCACGGGATACAGCGTGCTTGATATCGTGAAGAATTTTGAGGAAGCGACAGGCGTGAAGATTCCGTATGAGATAAAGCCAAGGCGTGCAGGCGACATCGCAACCTGTTATGCCGATGCCGCAAAGGCAAAGAAGGAGCTTGGCTGGACAGCACAGTATGGCATTAAGGACATGTGCGCAGACAGCTGGAGATGGCAGTCAAACAACCCGAACGGATATGAAGATTAAAAAAATCCCCCACAGTGAAAACTGCGGGGGATTCTTTTAAAGTTCGCCATTTTTGTATCTGTTGATAAAACTGTGAATCCTGTCATTCGGATTCAGCAGGTCGCTGATGGAGGAATCGTGGTTCAGCGTATCAATAATATAGGCAATATATTTGCTCATGTCACAGCTGATATACCATTCCTTTTCAAGCAAATCCGGACGCTGGTAAATCAAATTTGTCGTAAGGACTCTCGTGATAAGCCCCTGTTCGTATGCCTCGTCAAAACGCTCAAGGCCACTTGTGAAAAGACCAAAGGTCGCAGCGGCAAAGATGCGCCTTGCTTTTCTTTTCTTCAGGTCTGCGGCAACTTCAAGCACGCTCTCGCCAGAGGAAATCATGTCATCGATGATAATGACATCCTTCCCCTCGACACTGCTTCCAAGGAATTCGTGTGCCACAATCGGGTTGCGCCCATTCACAATTTTTGTGTAGTCACGCCGTTTGTAGAACATACCCATGTCAAGCCCCATGACGTTTGCCGTGTAGATTGCGCGGCTCATGCCGCCTTCGTCAGGACTGATGATCATCATATGGTCAGAATCGATGGTCAGGTCAGACACATTGCTCAATAGCCCCTTGATAAACTGGTAAGTCGGGGAGACTGTCTCGAAACCGTTGAGCGGAATTGCATTCTGTACACGGGGATCGTGGGCATCAAACGTGATGATGTTGTCGACACCCATATTCACCATCTCCTGAAGTGCAAGCGCGCAGTCAAGGGATTCGCGGGAATTCCTTTTGTGCTGGCGGCTTTCATACAGGAACGGCATTATGACGGTAATCCGCCTTGATTTTCCGCCGACAGCAGCAATGATTCTCTTCAAATCCTGGTAGTGGTCATCCGGGGACATATGGTTCTCCTGCCCGCACAGGGAATATGTCAGGCTGTAGTTTGTGACATCAACCAGCAGATAAAGGTCGTCACCGCGCACGGATTCCATAATCATCCCTTTTGCCTCGCCCGTGCCAAAACGGGGAACCTTTGTCTGGATGATATAGGAGTCGCGCTGGTATCCGGCAAATGCAAGCGACCCCTTATGCTCGCTTTCGCGCTCGCCCCTCCATCTGACAAGATACTTGTCCACTTTGTCACCAAGCTCCTGGCACCCCCGCAGAGGGATGATGCCCAATGATCCTACAGGTATTGAATTAAGATTTCTTTTCTCCTCACGAACTGGCATTGAAAAAATCCTCACTTTCTGTATTATGATGCGCAAGAGGCGCAATCTTTTCAGTTACTTATCTGGCTGTAGACGCCGTTTTTTTCTGCATGCGTATGTCCCGGCCTGTCAGCTTACATACATCATAATTGCTTGTGATACGGGAAAATATCCGGTCGGAATAGCGGTCCCGCAATTCTCCCAGGGACAGATTCGTTGTAATAATCGTCGATTTTTTTCTCAGGTGCCTGTTGTTGAGGCATGAAAAAAGCTGGGAGGAAACAAAGGAATTGGTAAGCTCAGTTCCCAAATCATCTATAATAAGCAGGTCGCAGTCAAAAATATCATTGGAGATTCCGGACACTGCCTCTTTGCTGTCTTTGTCAAAAGTGCTTCTGGATAGTGTGTCAAAAAGCTGGGAAGCACTAAAATATATGACGAGATTCCCTTTATCAATCAGTTCTTTCGCTATACAGCATGATAAAAAAGATTTTCCCGTTCCTACTGTACCATAAAAAAACAAATTTCGGTAGTCCAAATAAAAGCTTTTCACAAAATTTTGGCATATTTGTACAGCTTTTGTAAATTTTTCGAGGTCTTCTCCCTCATAATAATCATAAGATAGGAAAGAAAAGTTCTCTGTCTCGAGCAGATTTTTAATGTGGGACTGCTCATAAATGAGATTGATTTCCGCGGCGCGAAAACAATTGCATTTTTTGCTGCCGATATAACCGGTGTCCTGGCACTTCTCACATGCATATACCGGTGTCAGGTAGTCGGCTGGAAATCCATGTTCGCGCAGCAGCGCGGCTTTTTTATCCGAAAGCTCCCTTAAAAGCTGCTTTAACTCGGCAAGCGCGTTCTTGTCTCCGTCGAGAAGCTTTCGCCCCTGTGCGACGGAGATGGTGGCAGCCTGCTTGTCCAGCTCCTGATAGGCAGGTATTTTTTTGTATACGTTCTGGGTATTCTGTTCGAGCCTGTATCTTGCAGTGCGCTGTTTTTCCTCATAGGCACGCATGACTGCATCGTATTGACTGTTTGTAAGCGGCATTGTATTATCCTCAATTACTCAGTATATTTTGCTCCAGTTCATCAAAATCATATGCATTCTGCGCAAAATGATTAAATTTGTTATTTGTGACAATGTTGTCATTTTTGCGCTGTCTGCCATTCTGCGCGGAGCGTTTATAGGAAGCGTCCGCGGCGGGAATGTCGGCTTTGTGGTGCACGCCTGCCTGGTACCATTTTGTGAGGATGCCGTCCGCGTATGCAAAACGGTGGCTGTCCGTTGTCAGCACCGTCTTGTCGCAGGCTTCCTGGATGACATCAAGCAGAAAACCGTATTCCTTCGTCCATTTATTTATGTATTCAAGCTCCTTTGGAGCAGGATTTGCGTTTTTTCCAAGTGACTTCATGATGGTGTACACCACCTTGTCATATTTGCGCGACGCGTTCTGTGCATCGGCTGGCGACAGAATCCCCTGCTCATGCCATGACAGCGCCACCTTTTCCATATAGCGGAAGTCTTTTTTCCCGCGCTCGACACAGTGCTGTACCAGATAGTCAATCAGGTCGGCGGAAAAACCAAGCCTGTCGTAGAAAAACAGGACAGTCTCCATGTCGCTGCGCGTCAGCGGCCGTCCGATATACTGTTCCGTGACCATAAGCAGCTGCTCGATGTCCTCGTTGCTCTTAAAACGTTTCAGCTCGTCGAGTGAGTATTCCGGTCTGCTCTTTTTCTCAGCTGTGGGCTGACTGCCTGCGGCTGCGACAGTACGGTTCGCAGCAGTCTGGGTCGTTCCTGTTCTGGCAGTCATGCCCGTCTGCATGGATGCTGGTCTTATAAAGGATAAGACTGGTGTGATGCGTGGGGCGGTTTTTGGCGCCTCACATACATTTTCCAAGGACAGCACCCTGATACCTGACAGGTTGTGAGCCGCGTCAAAATCAAGTGCCAGGAGCTGCCGCGATTCCCAGTACATCAGTGACCTGAGAACGTCTTTTTCCGTATAGTTAAACTTGTCCGCAATGTCAGTGACGCTGGTTGGGAGATTTGCGTTCATCATGCGGATCAGAAAAAGATATATTTTAAGCTGGGCATCATTTGCATCCGACATATATTCATCAATGAATAAATTGGAGATGGCTGTCTGCCCGTTAGTGGCAGCCCTGTAAATGTTGACACGATTCATATTTTTTCACCCGTCCTGGTCTAAATTCCTTAAGTCTGAATCCGGCGTGGGAGACACCGGCATCCGTAAGGTAAGTGTATTGTAGCATAACTGCCCGAAAAAGCAAGCCCCGCAGCCTTCCCGCGCCTTGTGAATACTGGATTTTTTCTCAATGTGGATGATGTGGATAATGTGGATAGCACAGACGCAGATTCCACAAAAGCCTGTCAAACCACAAATATAACATGTGGATTTTTATGATGGCATTGTGGATGAAAGCAAAAAATATCCACACTTCTTTTCGCCGTTCGGGGCGCCAAAAAATGTGGATAATGTGGATAATTATATTCCGAGCAGGTTTTCACCGATTTTTACAACATCTCCGGCTCCCATAGTTATCAACAAATCGCCGTTGATACAATTTTTTAATAAAAAATTTTCAATTTCATCAAAACTTTCAAAATAATAGCATTCCGTCCCGGTTTTTTCCAGCTCGCGAAGCAGATCCATCGAGCTGATTCCGATCGTATTTTTTTCGCGGGCGGCATAAATATCGGTTAAGACAACCTTGTCGGCAAGCGAGAGCGCCTTTGCAAAATCTTTCAGGAACGCTTTGGTGCGCGTGTATGTATGGGGCTGGAAGACACACCACAATGTCTTGTGCGGATAGTTGGCTGCGGCTTTCAGGGTTGCGGTTATCTCCGTGGGATGGTGTGCGTAGTCGTCGAGAATCTGGATGCCGCCAATTTCCCCCTTGTGTTCAAACCGCCTGTCGGTTCCGTGGAATGCAGAGAGTGCGTCAAGCACCGTGGCGGAATCAATTCCGAGAATGTCCATCAGCGCGATGACGGAGAGCGAGTTGAGGATATTGTGCTCACCGACAACGCCAAGCTTCACGGTGCCGCATTCTTTTCCGTTTCGGAGCAGGGTGTAGGAGCCGCGCCCGAGCGCGTCGTAGGACGCGTCCGTGTAGCTGTAGTCGGCGCTGTTGTCCGAGCCAAAGGTGACAATGTGACACGTAAGCCCGTCTACAAGCTCGTCAAGCCGGTCAATTCCCTTGTTGACAATAAGGTACCCGTCCGCGGGAAGGATGTCGGCAAACTTCCGGAAGGAACGCCGGATATCGTCAATATCCTTGAAAAAGTCCATATGGTCTTCTTCTATATTAAGTATGATGCTGATATGCGGAAAAAAGCTCAAAAACGAGTTGGTGTACTCGCATGCCTCCGTCACAAAGTACTCGGATTTTCCGACGCGGATGTTTCCCCCGATGGACTTTAAGATTCCCCCGATGGACAGGGTGGGGTCGGTGTCTGCCGCGAGAAGCACCTCCGAAACCATCGAAGTCGTCGTTGTCTTTCCATGGGTGCCGCTGATTGCAATTGGTGTTTTGTAGTTTTTCATAATCTGCCCAAGCAGGCTGGCGCGCGTCATCAGGGGGATGTTTTTCTCCGTGGCGGCGACAAACTCGGGATTGTCACTTGCGATTGCGGCGGTGTAGACGACAAGGTCGATGGAATCGTTTATGTTGCTTGCCATCTGCGGATAGCTGATTCTGGCGCCCATGGCGGCAAGGTGCTGCGTCAGGGGGGATTTTCTGGCGTCTGAGCCGCTCACGCAAAATCCCGCGTCAATCAGGATCTCGGCAAGCCCGGACATGCTGATTCCGCCGATTCCGATAAAGTGTACGTGGACTGGATGGTCGAAATTTATCTGGTACATAATAATAGTTCCTTTCAGTTTTGTTATTCTCTATATATTATACATGATACACCCCATGCGGCAAATTTTCCATAGTTAGGAACTGTAAAAAAATAACTTTTAAATAGCGCGTAGGATTTTTCTTCGAGAGTGCCGCTCAAAAATCAGGCGCATAGCGGGCTATGTAACTGATTTTTGAACGGTGCTATCGGAGAAAAAGACAAGCAATATTAAAAGTTATTTTTGGACAGTTCCTTAGCGCACTGATTTCTGAATAACCATGCAAAATGGATTCGTGGCGGCCGCGAAATGATATATTTTATGCAAAACAGACAGAAAATAGAACAAAATTCGTAAAATATATGAATCTTTTTGCGGCACTACCGAGATAAGTTATGTATACGTAAAAAATGTATAAAAATATTCACATTTATCGCGTTAAAGTTGTTCCCTTTACCAAAAATGTATGCTATAATAAATCAGGGTCTGCTTTTATGCAAAAACGATTATAATCCGACAAATTTCGGACTGTAATTGTATACCGTAACTTATGCAAAACCCAGTATTAAGCAATTAGGGGTGACGACATGATTAAAAAAGAAATGATTGCCATGCTTTTGGCAGGTGGACAGGGCTCAAGACTGGGTGTCCTGACATCGAAAATGGCAAAACCGGCGGTTGCCTTCGGAGGAAAATACAGAATCATTGATTTTCCGCTCAGCAACTGTATTAATTCCGGTATTGACACAGTCGGAGTGCTTACACAGTATCAGCCGTTGAAGCTGAACACACATATCGGTATCGGTATCCCATGGGACCTGGATCGCAATGTCGGTGGTGTGACGGTATTACCGCCGTATGAGAAAAGCAGTGAGAGTGAATGGTACACGGGAACTGCAAATGCGATTTTTCAGAATCTTGAGTATATGGAGAACTATAATCCTGACTATGTGCTGATCCTTTCAGGCGACCATATCTACAAGATGGATTACGAAGTGATGCTCGACTTCCACAAGGAAAGCGGTTCGGAAGTGACCATAGCATCCATGCCGGTGCCAATTGATGAAGCAAAGCGTTTTGGCATTGTAATTACGGATGAAAACAAGAAAATTACAGACTTTGAGGAGAAACCGGAGAAACCCAGAAGCAACCTGGCTTCGATGGGAATTTACATATTTAACTGGAAGACGCTCAAGGAGGCGCTTCTGGCGAAAGCAGACCAGCCTGCACTTGATTTTGGAAAGCATGTCATTCCATACTGCCACGAGAAGGGATGCCCGATGTACTGCTACGAGTTCAACGGCTACTGGAAGGATGTCGGGACGCTCAGTTCCTACTGGGAAGCGAACATGGAGCTGATTGACATTGTTCCGGAATTTAACCTCTATGAGGAATATTGGAAGATTTACACAAAGAGCGAGGTGCTTCCTCCCCAGTATATCGCGCCTGACAGTGTGATAGAGCGCTGTATCATCGGTGAGGGCTCGGAAATTTATGGACAGGTTTACAATTCCGTTATCGGATGCGGCGTCACAATCGGAGAGGGTACGGTTGTGCGCAATTCCATTATCATGAACCAGACTCAGATTGGCGATAAGTGCGTGATTGAGAAGGCCATCATAGATGAGTATTCGCAGGTTGGCAGCAATACGCAGATAGGCACGCTCCCTGAAAAGGAAAACGACACAAGACCTGATATCTACAATAGCGGACTGGTTACAATCGGAGAGAAATCAGTCGTTCCCGCCAATGTGAAAGTGGGTAAGAACACCGTGGTCTTTGGTGAGACCGTTGCGGCAGACTATCCGGATGGCATTCTGGACAGCGGCAGGACATTGATAAAGGTGGGAGATTGAAATAGCGAGAATGGAGAGGGAAAATGAGAGCATTAGGTATTGTACTGGCGGGAGGAAACAGCAGGAAGATGGGAGAACTTTCCCATAAGAGGGCGATTTCAGCCATGCCGATAGCAGGAAGTTATAGAAGTATTGATTTTGTGCTGAGTAACATGTCCAACTCACACATCCAGAAGGTTGCGGTTATCACACAGTATAATTCAAGAAGCCTTCATGAGCATCTGAGTTCCTCAAAATGGTGGGATTTCGGACGAAAGCAGGGAGGTCTGTACACCTTTACACCGACAGTTACCCCGGATAACAGCAACTGGTATCAGGGAACGGCGGATAGTATTTACCAGAATCTCCTGTTCTTAAAGAGAAGCCATGAACCATATGTAGTCATCGCGACTGGCGACTGTGTCTACAAGATGGATTTCAATAAAGTTTTGGAGTACCACATTGCAAAAAAGGCAGACATCACTGTCGTTGTGAAGGAGATGCCCGAGGATGCGGATGTGGACAGGTACGGTGTTGTCAAGATGAATGACGACGGACGTATCGAGGAGTTCGAGGAGAAGCCCATGGTGGCAAAGTCAAAGACGGTGTCATGCGGCATCTATGTCATCAGGCGCAGGCAGCTCATCGAACTGATTGAGAAGAGCGCTGAGGAGGGAAGGCACGACCTGGTGCAGGACATCCTGATACGCTATAAAGATTTAAAGCGAATATACGGTTACAGGATTGAATCATATTGGAGAAATATCGCGACCGTGGAGGATTACTTCGGGACCAACATGGATTTCCTCAAAAAGGACATCCGCGATTATTTCTTCAAGCAGTATCCGGACGTATATTCCAAGGTTGACGACCTGCCGCCGGCAAAATACAACCCGGGATCCCGGGTTCGCAACAGCCTCATTTCAAGCGGCTGCATTGTAAACGGCACGGTAGAGAATTCCATCCTGTTCAAGGAGGTATTTGTCGGCAACAATTGTACCATTAAAAACTCGATCATTTTAAATGACGTGTATCTAGGCGATAACACCCACATTGAAAACTGTATTGTAGAGAGCCGTGATACGATTCGGGCAAATTCCCACCACGTCGGGGAGACCGGCATTAAAGTCGTGGTGGAAAAAAATGAGCGGTATGTTCTATAAGGTACAAGAATAAACAAAGTGAAAGACTTGCAAAAGGGGGACAAAAGAATGAGGATAACAGATGTTCGCGTTCGCAAAATTACAAAAGAGGGCAAAATGAAAGCAGTGGTTTCTATTACACTTGATGATGAATTTGTAGTTCATGACATCAAGGTCATCGAGGGTGAAAAGGGTCTTTTCATCGCGATGCCAAGCAAGAAATCCGCGGATGGAGAGTACAGGGATATCGCCCATCCAATCAATTCCAACACAAGAGATACGATTCAGAAAACGATTCTCGAAAGCTACGAGAAAGCACTCCTGGAGCCGGACGAGGAAGTTTAGGATTATTGATGCTTATAAAATGTGGGTAAAAAGGCCATCCGTTACAGTGGATGGCTTTTGTTTTTCCCATCTGATTGAGGAACTGTTAAGAAATGGGAGGTACCAATGAAAAAAAGGCATTTTCACATGCGGCGTTGCATGGCGGCATGGATGGGTATGGGGCTGCTGTTATGGATTTGTATGTGCACTTTTGAAAGCCATTTGGACAAGGCTGTGGCAAAAGGGCAGGAGGACGGGGCACCGCATGAGGTTTATGATAAGGATGACAGGCTGGAGCTTCTTGCCGCGGATGATGAAAGGCACAGCCCGGTCAACAGTCATCTGGGCAATCAGTACCAATGGGGGATTCTGTACCAGTATCCGGAGGAGGAAATCGCCGAGAGCACGCACGCGGTTTTTGACAGGAAGAATCGTCTCTGCTATGCGCTGGGATATTCTGCCAGTATCCTCAGCGGCGAGCGCAGCTATTGTGAGGAACGGGTTTATGAGTGGGATGACAAGGCGCGCACCTGCCGCCAGATTTACTATAAATCGACTGGTGTGCCATATGGCGACGGATATTATGTGGCGCACCGCTATATGTTTGATGTCAGAAATTATCAGTTTTCGGCGGACGGCAAGGTTTTGTCTGAGATTTCCTACAGCCGTGAGGTCGGCTCTGACCAGTTTGGCTACTCTGAGGAACTGTTCTTTGACCGCGCATACCAGGCGGAATATGACGGTGAGCGGCTGGTGGAGGAGCTGTGGTGTGTCGACTACTGGGGTTCAAACGAATCGGGGGCGTGGAAGTATTATGTATATCAGTATGATGATGCGGGAAACTGTATACTGAAAGTGATTGCGGAGGAGGACGACATCACGCTCCACTGCTATGAGTATGATGAAAAAGGCAGCCTGACAGACGAGTACGGTTACCTTGTCAAGGAGGACTGGGAGCTGGAATGTGCGGATGGGAGTGTGATTTATTTTCGTCCCGAGTGGCAGAAGCCGGCAGTAAAGAAAGTGGCGGCAGACGGGACAGTGGAGAGGGAACTGTATTATTTTAAAGTAACAGATATGGGACAGCAACACTACCTGATGCCCGAGGACGTGGAGGACACGGTGGATGACCACAAATATACAGTCAGGCCGGGCGACTGCCTCCGCAATATCGCATATAAAAACTATGGCGACGCATCCTATTACAGCCTCCTGTACTATTTAAACAGGGATGTTATCGGTCCGGATGAAAACCTGATTCTGACAGGCACGCGCCTGGTGGTGCCGGAGGTGGGCAGCGTCAAGGATACCAGGGCGAATTAAATGAATGGGTGTGTGCCGATGTTTATTTGCCTAAAATGCCGATATCGTGTATACTGATATCGGATAATGAATCAAGTTCATGACCGAAATGGTTATGATGTGGTCATGATGACAAAAAAGATGCTTCGGGAGGCATGGAATAAAATGGGAAGTTCAAATTGTGACACTTGTGCATATAATGTATATGACGAGGAAGACGAGTGCTATTATTGCGAGGCGAATATGGACGAGGACGACATGGTGCGCGTGATGGAGCGGCAGTACAAGGAGTGTCCTTTTTACACAAATGGGGACGAGTATGCGGTGGTTCGGAAACAGATTTAAGGCATTTGGCAGACTGCGGGACAAAAAGACAGACATACCGGAAAAGACGGTTGCGGCGGCCGAGACAGAAATAGAGACAAAAGTAAAGACAGGTCAGGATTCAGATACACAGGGACGGGGAGTGAAGATGGTTATCATAGCAGGGCTTGGAAATCCCACAAGGGAATACGAAAATACGCGCCATAATATCGGATTTATGGCGATTGACGCGCTTGCGGACAAATATAATATCAGCGTGATGGACTGTAAGCACAAGGCATTGACAGGAAAAGGCATAATAAACGGGGTCAAGGTGGTGCTGGTGAAGCCGCTCACCTATATGAATTTAAGCGGTGAGGCAGTCCGCGCCGTGGCGGATTACTATAAGGTGGATACAGAGAGTGAACTGATTGTCATATACGACGATGTCAGCCTTGACGTAGGACAATTGCGCATCCGCAAGAAGGGCAGCGCGGGCGGGCATAACGGCATCAAGAATATCATTGCCAGCCTGAATGACGACACGTTCCTGCGCATCAAGATTGGTGTCGGCGAGAAGCCCAGGGGATATGACCTGGCGGACTATGTGCTCGGACATTTCAGCAAGGAGGAGCTGGAAGTGATGCGTGAGAGCCTTGAGAAAGTGGACGGGGCAGTGAACCTGATGCTTGCGGACAAGGTGGACGAGGCAATGAATCAGTACAACAAAAAGTCAAAAGTTGAATAGTGTGAGAAGAACTTCTAGCCACTCACAGCAAAGGCTGTTTCGTGGAGAAGTTCTATGTCTCACACAGGAAAAACGCCAAAAACGAGCGTTTTTCATCCGGATATGAGATTCCGCAAAGCGAAATCTCGGAGAATAGATTGGAAGCTGCATGGGGGAATAAAATGAACACATTATTGGCACCGCTTAAGGAGCTTGGCGAGTACGAGGAAATTGTAAAGGTTCTGGCTAAGAAGAGTGGGAAGGTAAGCGTCAGCGGCTGTGTGGATTCGCAGAAGCTTCATATGGTATACGGCACCGACAGGGACTATGATGTGAAGCTGATAGTGACATACAGTGATATCAGGGCGCGGGAGCTTCTTGAGGACTGCCGCCTGTACTGCCGGGAATCATATTTTTATCCGGCAAAGGACTTGATATTCTATCAGGCGGACGTGCACGGCAACCAGCTGGTGAAGGAGCGCATCGAGGTGCAGCGCAGGATTCTCGAGGGCAATCCGGTCACGATTGTCACCACGTTTGCCGCCCTGATGGCACACCAGCTCCCATTGTCCATCCTGGAGGACAACATTGTCTGCATTGGCAGGGACAGCGTCATTGAGGAGCGTGCACTTGCGCGGAAACTGGTGGCAATGGGATATGAGAAAAATTATCAGGTCGAGGCGCCGGGGCAGTTTTCGGTGCGCGGCGGTATTTTTGATATTTTTGACCTCACGTCCGAGAATCCTGTCCGCATTGAACTGTGGGGGGACGAGATTGAGTCCATCCGTACATTTGATGTGCTGAGCCAGCGTTCCATTGAAGAAAACATGACACAGGTGTCAGTTTATCCGGCGGCGGAGCTGATATTGAGCCAGTCCGTGCTGGATGCGGGATTTCGCAGGATTGAGAAGGACTGCAAGGAGCAGGCGAAAAGGTTCAGGGAGCGGACGATGCCGGAAGAGGCGCACAGGCTGGAAACGGCAGTGCGGGATTTGACGGAACAGGTGACACAGTTCCAGAGCCTTGTCAACCTGGACAGCTATATCAATTATTTTTACGAGGATACCATGTCGTTTCTTGACCTGTTCCGGAACAGGCAGTGCTGCGTCTATCTTGACGAGCCGCTGCGTATCGAGGAGCATGCAAGGGCTGTGGAGCTGGAATTTCGGGAGAGCATGACCAGCCGCGCGGAAAAGGGATATATCCTGCCGCGGCAGATGGAGGTGCTTTTTCCGGTGCAGGAAATTATGGCAAGGCTTGAGAAAGAGCGCATTCTTGCACTCTCCGCCATGGAGTTTAAGGGATTTGGCATCAAGTTCGCGAACCGGTTCGGCATCAATGCGAGAAATATTTCTTCCTACAACAGCAGCTTTGCAGAGCTGGTAAAGGATTTGAAGCATTTTAAGAAGCACGGTTACCGGGTGCTGGTACTGTCCGCGTCGGCGACGCGCGCGAAGCGGCTTGCCACGGACTTTATGGACGAGGGGCTTGTCGCCTTTTACTCGGAGGATTCGGACAGGACATTGCAGGCGGGGGAAATCATGACCTACCACGGCTCTGTCCTGAAAGGGTTTGAGTACCCTTTGTTAAAGTTTGTCGTGATTTCCGAGACGGACATTTTCGGGAAACAGCAGCGCAAAAAAAAGAAAAAGACGTATGAGGGGCAGAAAATCCGTGACTTTTCGGACCTCAAGGTGGGCGATTATGTCGTGCATGAAAACCATGGCCTCGGCGTCTATAAGGGAATCGAAAAGGTTGAGGTTGACAAGGTCGTCAAGGATTACATCAAGATTGAGTACCGCGACGGCGGTAATCTGTATGTCCTTGCGACCGGGCTGGATGTCATTCAGAAATATGCCTCGTCCGACGCGGCGAAGAAACCGAAGCTGAACAAGCTTGGCACACAGGAGTGGGTGAAGACAAAGTCAAGGGTAAAGACTGCCATCAACGAGGTGGCAAAGGACCTTGTGGAGCTGTATGCCGTCCGCCAGCAGAAACAGGGATTTATCTTTAGCAGGGACACGGTATGGCAGCAGGAGTTTGAGGAGATGTTTCCGTTTGAGGAGACGGGAGACCAGCTGCTTGCCATCGAGGCGACAAAAAGCGACATGGAGAGTCCGCGCATCATGGACCGCCTGATTTGCGGCGATGTGGGCTACGGCAAGACGGAGATTGCCATACGTGCCGCGTTCAAGGCGGTTCAGGACGGCAAACAGGTCGCATATCTCGTGCCGACCACTATTCTGGCGCAGCAGCATTACAATACGTTTGTGCAGCGCATGAAGGATTTTCCGGTGCGCATTGAGATGATGTCGCGCTTCCGGACAGCGGGCGAGATGAAAAAGACCATGGAGGGACTGAAAAAGGGGCTGGTGGACATTGTTATCGGCACGCACAGGCTTTTGTCGGCAGACGTCGTTTACAAGGATCTGGGGCTGCTGGTGATTGACGAGGAGCAGCGTTTTGGCGTGCGCCACAAGGAGAAGATTAAGCAGATTAAGGATGATGTGGATGTGCTGACCCTGACCGCGACGCCGATTCCGCGGACACTGCACATGAGCCTTGTGGGAATCCGCGACATGAGCGTGCTCGAGGAGGCGCCGGGCGAGCGGCAGCCGATACAGACCTATGTCATGGAGTACAACGAGGAGATGGTGCGCGAGGCAATCGTGCGCGAGCTGTCCAGGCAGGGGCAGGTGTATTATGTGTACAACCGCGTGAACAACATCGAGGACATCACGAACCAGGTTGCGAACCTGGTGCCGGAGGCGAGTGTGGCATACGCGCATGGGCAGATGAAGGAGCATGAGCTTGAGAAAATTATGTTTGACTTTATCAATGGGGACATTGATGTCCTGGTGGCGACGACCATCATAGAGACCGGACTGGATATCTCCAATGTCAACACCATGATTATCCATGACTCGGATGCGATGGGGCTTTCCCAGCTCTACCAGCTGCGTGGGCGCGTGGGGCGTTCCAACCGCACGTCCTATGCTTTCCTGATGTATAAAAAAGACAAGATGCTCAAGGAAGTGGCGGAGAAACGTCTTCAGGCAATCCGCGAGTTCACGGATTTGGGCAGCGGCTTCAAGATTGCCATGCGCGACCTGGAAATCAGGGGGGCGGGCAACCTGCTGGGCGAGCGCCAGCATGGGCACATGGAGGCAGTCGGCTATGACCTGTACTGCAAAATGCTCAACGAGGCAGTCAAGACACTTAAGGGGACGAAAAAGGTGGATGCGGACTTCGGCACGTATGTTGATATGGATGTCGATGCGTTTATCCCGCCGGAGTATATTGTAAATGAAGTCCAGAAGCTTGACATTTACAAGCGTATAGCAAGCCTTGAGAATGAGGCAGAGTGCGACGACATGAGAAAGGAACTCAAGGACCGTTTTGGGGCAGTGCCGAAATCGGTCGAGAACCTGATTCAGATATCGCTGATACGCGTCACGGCGCACAAGCGGTACGTGACGGAAATCAAGGGAAAGGTCGGCCAGGTTACATTCCTGATGGAGCCGTATGCGCCCGTGCACGTCGAGCGGCTTCCGGAGCTGATGGCAAAGTACAAGGGGGTTCTGGAATTTTCTGCAAAGGGTACGCCGAATTTCGTGCTGCGGTACAAAAAAAACGGCCTGATAGAGAAAGAGGCGGAGCTGATGATGGCATACACGGACAGGGTTCTTGCGGACATGGCAGTGCTGTATGACGATGGCGGCGGGGCATCACCGTAAAGCGCGCAGACAGAATATGTGTGGAAATACGAAAAAGGAGGATTTTATATGGAATACAGAAAAATGGAGAACCTGGGAATCAGCACCTCGCTGCTTGGCTTTGGGTGCATGCGTTTCCCGACAAACACGGATGGCAGCATCAATGAGGAGGAAGCCCTTGCCATGATAGACAGGGCATACCAGGCAGGGGTTACATATTTTGACACGGCATACCCTTACCACAACGGGAAGAGCGAGGTCGTGACCGGAAAGGCGCTTGCGCGCTATCCGAGGGATTCTTACTACCTGGCGACAAAGCTTCCGGTCTGGTCGGTAAAGACGATTGGTGATGTGGAGCGCATTTTTGAGGAACAGCTGCAGCGCCTTGACAAACAATATGTGGACTTTTACCTGATGCACGCGCTGGACAGCGAGCGGTGGAAAGTTGTGAAGGAGCTTGGCATTCTCGGGTACTGCGAGAAGCTGCGCGCGGCGGGAAAGATAAAATACATCGGTTTTTCGTTTCATGATGATTATGAGGTGTTTGAGGAAATCATCACTTCATACAAATGGGATTTCTGCCAGATACAGTTAAACTATATGGACAAAGACACACAGGCGACCCTGAAAGGGGTGGCGCTTGCAGAAAAGCTTGGCATTCCAATGGTGGTCATGGAGCCGGTGAAGGGCGGCTCGCTTGCAAGGCTTCCGCATGACGGCATTGATGAACGGTTCAAGACGGCGCGTCCCGGTGCGTCAACCTCGTCCTGGGCGCTGCGCTACGTCGGAAGCTTCGACAACGTGAAGGTTATCCTGAGCGGGATGACGACAATGGAGCAGGTGGCGGACAATCTCGCGACCTTTGACAGATTTGAACCACTGAGCAGTGCGGAGCAGGAGATAATTGCGCAGGTGGCGGATGCGCTGCGCAGCAGGGTGCAGAATGGCTGTACAGGATGCCAGTACTGTATGCCATGTCCGGCGGGCGTGGACATTCCGCAGTGTTTCCGCATTTGGAACCAGTACCACATTTATGAAAATGTAAATGAGACAAGATGGAACTGGACAAAAGCGATGGACGACGCGAAAAAGGCAAAGAACTGTGTCAAATGCGGAAAGTGCGAACAGGCATGTCCGCAGCATATTGCCATCAGGGCGGATTTGGAGCGGCTGCAAAAGGAACTGGATGACATAACAATGCAGTAAATAATTGGGAAAAGCACGAAGTTATGTAAATTCCAGCGACATTTTTTGCAGTATTCAGACAATTGAATGACGTACTTTGGCAGAGGAGGGAATATGTGTAATGTGACAATTTTCTCCTCTGTTTTATGCCTGTTTTTCCGGGTGGGTAAGACACTTTTCACAAAATTAGAAGAAAATAAAACAAATTGTAGAAATTATTGAAATAATATATTATAATAAATCTCGAACAGATTAACATAACAGGTTAACGTTCAAGGGTTGAAAGGGTGGTTGTTGCGATGAGCGAGGGAAGGTATAATATTCCAAAGCAGTACAAGGTCGATAAGGGAATGCCGCTGGATGCACTGTTCCAGAAAATTGACAATCTGAAGTGCCGCCGTGTTTTTGAGGCTGGTGTCGTGAGTGTTGAGTGGAGCTATCATCTGGTGGACAAAAAGGGCATCCGGGACATGATGGAGCTTGTCAGGGAGCGCGGGCTGTCGATATTCGAGGTAAATCTCAAGCAGAAAATTTCACCGGATTTGCTTACGGATGTGTTCGCGGGTCTGTTGCAAAGACCGATGGTCATGGTCTACCTTTGCGACGGCGAGCTGTCCATGGGAACATTTTTTCCTACAGGAAAAGGGGCTGTAGGCAGGATGTGCTCGACAGATTTTTATCCGTATGATGCAGACAGGATGATTGAACTGCTCGACTATGAGACGGACTATGACAAAAGTATCGACCAGATACACAAAAGGATTTATGCCACACTTCGCCAGCAGAAGCGTGTTATCATGATTGAGAAGGCTTTTGAGAGGCTTAACAGGGAGAATGAGAAGGAGTCGTTAGCCTTTGAGTTTAGCCTTGAGAACCTTGAGCGCATCAGGGCGGATGCGGATTTTGTACAGTCACAGCTCAGGGTTGTATGAAATGAAAGCTTTGTGAAAGAGGCGTGGTCAGCGATTGGCAGCAGGGAGGATTTGCATGGACAACGGAATATCAAGGGCGACTGCAGCCACAGTGTTAAATTCCTTAAAGAGCGGGGTCGTTCCCAGAACTGGGCTTGAATATATCACGGTGGGGAGAAAGAGTGAGATTCAGGCGCTTTTGCAGGACGTATCCATCATAGAACAGGGAGGGGCGGCGTTTCGTTTTATAGAAGGAAAGTACGGAAGCGGTAAGACCTTTCTCATGCATGCGCTCAGAAACCATGTGATGGAAAAAAACTTTGTGGTAACGGATGTGGAGCTCTCTGTAGACAAACGCTTTGTCGGAAACAAGGGACAGGGACTGGCGACATACAGGGAACTGATACGGAATATGGCGACACATGCATGCCCTGATAACGGAGCGCTGCAGCTTATTCTCGACAAGTGGATAGGCACTCTGGAAAACGAAGTGGTACAATTTGAGGGACTTGTACCGGGACACGAGGTCTTCGATGTCAGGGTCAGCCAGAAGATTTACAAGATTACGTCCTCGATGGAAGAGCGTGTAAACGGTTTTGACTTCGGTAAAGTGCTGGCTTCCTATTATAAGGGGCACCGGAAGGGTGACGTGGACCAGCAGAAAAAAGCACTGCGATGGCTCTGTGGGGAGTACAGGACCAGAACAGAGGCAAAGACGGATTTAGGGGTGAATCTGATTATTACCGATGACAACTGGTATGATTTTATCAAGCTGTTTGCTGATTTTGTGGTGAAGGCAGGATATGCGGGATTGTATGTGTGCATGGATGAGCTTGCGTCGCTGTACGAGATTCCAAGCCGTGTGGGCAGGGAGTACAATTACAACAAGCTTCTGTCCATCTACAATGATGCACTGCAGGGGAAGGCATCCCATCTTGGCATCATCATCAGCGTGACAAGGGAAGCGATGGAGGATCCTGTGCGTGGGGTGTACAGTTTTGCGCCACTGAAGTCACGCCTGATAGATACCAGCATTGAGCAGGAGGGTGTCATCAAAATGAGGGACATGGCATCCCCCGTGATAAGACTGGACGCGTTAAACCCGGGCGAAATGTATGTGCTGCTAGAGAAGCTTGCGGCAATACATGGAAAATTGTATGATTACACGCCGGGACTTGAGCATGATGACTACATTTATTTCCTGAAGCAGCAGTACGGTAAGGCTCTGGATGGGGAGGAGGCAACCGTAAGGGAAATGATTCGCAACTACATCACGCTGCTGAACCTGATTCAGCAGAATCAGGAAGTATCAAAAGATGAAATTCTCCATGCCAGACAGGCATAGGGGAAAGCAGGCGCTGCGGACAGAATGGGGCTGTCCGGGGCAAATCATATAAGGGTTGTGAGATATGGGGTTCAATATGGTTAAGGCAGTAATATTTGACATGGATGGAGTACTTATTGACACGGAAAAGCACTATAATGCAGCATGGTGTGAGGCAGCACGTATGGCAGGCTTTGATTTCAAAAGAGAACATGCGCTGATGCTTCGCAGCTGTGATGCACAGCTTGCGGCAAAAATGATGAAGGACATTTTTGGCGAAGGCTTTGATTATTTTGCCATACGTGAGGTTCGGCGCGGACTTGTGGCAGAACGGATTAAAAAATATGGATTGGAGAAAAAGCCCGGTATTGATGAGATACTGGCTTTTTTGCATGAAAAGGGCATTAAGACGGCAGTTGCCACGGCGACACCGATTGAGCTGACCCTGCAGCACCTTGAAAAAATCGGTGTCAGGGGGCAGTTTGACAAGATTGTGAGTGCAAAGCAGGTGGCGCACGGAAAGCCGGCGCCGGATGTCTACCTCCATACCTGCGCGCAGATTGGGGAGAAGCCGCCGGACTGCATCGCCGTGGAGGATTCGCCAAACGGCATCAGGGCTGCGTATGCGGCAGGCTGCAAGCCGGTGATGGTACCTGATTTGACACAGCCCGATGAGGAAATTGCGCCATTGCTGTATGCAGTGGCAGAGACATTGCTTGACATCAGGAAAATTGTATGAATGGTGATTGTAAAATTGTGACTGATTTGGTAAGGAAAAGGTTTTCCATTACTTGGGTATGGCATATTGACAGTAAAAATAGAATGTACTATAATTAATTTGTGCATTTTATACAATGAAACAGGTGGAAGTTGGGATTGAAAGGAGAACAGTTATGAAAGGCAAGATGGGACCAAGAATAATTGCACTGTTGGTTATGCTGGCGGCTATTTTTACAGTCACTTCAGTATTAAGTATACGAGCGCTTCAGAATGCAGGAGCCGCGGTAAAACGTACCGCGGATATTTATATGGCACTGCAGGAACAGAGCAAAAATCTGGTGAGCATTGTGGATGATGACAAGTCATCAGCGAACCTGATTACCATGATTCCGAGCAAGGAGGCAGCAGCGTCCATTGCGCAGGATGTGCAGGGACGCAAAGGGCAGGTTGAGGCGGTTATTGGTACGATGCGCCTGCTGTGTGAGCAGGAGGGGGATGAAGAACTGACCTCCTGGGTAAATGACTATGGCAGGGAAGCGCAGGTCATTGAAGATAAGACCATTGAAATTGGTGCGTGTTTCCTTGCGGGGGATGTTGAGAAGGCAAGTGCGCTTTCCAGTGAGATTCGCCCACAGTCCCTTGTGCTGGCGGATGTGGAGGAAGTGTTTGACACAATGCTTGCGGAACGTTCACATGCGGCGGTTACCGATACGATTGGCTCCATGCGCAGTTACACAGGGACTGTCCTTTTATTCCTTGCCATATTTTTGGTCGTGATGGTGATTGCAAGCGTGTTCAGCATCACGCATATTGCGCTTCCGGCATCCAGTGCGGGAACACAGCTCGAAGACATCATATCCAGGATACATAACAATGAGGGGGACTTGACAAAACGTATTCAGATTAAGTCAAAAAATGAAGTCGGACAGCTTGTTGACGGTATCAATAATTTTATCGAGCAGCTTCAGGGTATCATGAATATCATCAAGACACAGTCGGAGCATATGGATGAGCTGACCTCCAAAATCGGTGCAAATGTGCAGGATTCTAATGAAAGTGCGGGAAACATTTCGGCGACGATGGAACAGATGTCGGCAAGCATGGAGGAGATCGCAGCCACGATTGGGCAGATTGCGGAAGGAAGCGACACGGTACTGCGGGAAGTCCAGAATATGAACAGCAGTGTGGATAACGGTGTCGAACTGGTTCAGAAGATTAAAAACCGTGCCGGAAGGATGCACCAGAATACAATTGCCGGAAAGGACAGAACAAGCAGCAAAATCATTGAGATACGTGAGATGCTCAATGAGGCGCTTGAGGAAAGCAGAAGTGTGGAGAAGATTAAGCAGCTGACAGGGGAAATTCTCGACATCACAAGCCAGACAAACCTGCTCTCCCTGAATGCATCCATCGAGGCGGCAAGGGCCGGCGAGGCGGGGAAGGGATTTGCAGTCGTCGCGGACGAAATCAGGGCGCTTGCCGACAGCAGTGCAAACACGGCAAACAATATCCAGAATATCAGCAACCTGGTAATCGGCGCCGTGGAGAAGCTGGCAGGAAATGCGGAAACCATGCTCCAGTTTGTCGATGAAAAGGTGTTGCAGGACTATGATGAGTTTGTGGTGGTTGTGGAGAAATACGAGCGGGATGCCGACAGCATGAACAGCCTGATTGAAAACTTCTCCCAGAACACTGGGGAAATCCATGAGACAATCAGCGCGATGACGACCGGACTCAATGACATTTCCGTCGCGGTGGATGAGAGCGCCAAGGGTGTCACCAATGTTGCGGAGAGCGCCGTGAGCCTGGTCGCATCCATGTCGCAGATTCAGCAGCAGACCATCAGCAACCAGGAAATCTCGGAGCAGCTCAGCAACGAGGTCGGACGGTTTCGGCATGTATGATGGACTGTCGACGTGTAATCCGCTGTGCGGCGGTTTCGATATATGTTTGACAGCGCCAATGAATTAGAATATAATGGATATCAAGAACACTGGAGAGGAAGTGATAGCTCTATGGACGGTTGTGACGGTAACGGGCAGCGAAATATGGGCGAACACTAGGGAGACAGTGTTCTTTTTATGCATAGCCACATGCGGCGTGAAAAATAACGACAGATTGTTTTTTACATAAAAAGAGGATTCGCCCAAAAGTTTTGGAAAGAATACAATGATAGAAGGGCGATGTTATTTTGGAAAATGAAATCTTAAACGAACCAAACTATATCGAGGAGCTGGTCGCGTTAATCCGCAATGGGGACAGCAGGGATAAGCTTGCGGAGGAGCTGACCAATTACCACGACAATGATATCTCGAACGCACTTGACGAGCTGGACGAGGGTGAGCGGCGGGTGCTCTACCATATTCTCGACGACGAGAGGATATCGGAGATATTTGCCTACCTGGAAGACCCTGGCAAGTATCTTGGGGAGCTGGAACTCGAACGTGCCGCCGATATCATTGAGAACATGGACGCCGACGACGCGGTGGATGTTCTCGAGGAAGTCGACGAGGAGACGAGGAAACAGTTAATCGAACTGATTGACGAGGAGTCAATAGAGGACATCAAGCTGATTTGTTCCTACGAGGAGGATGAAATCGGCAGTAAGATGACCACGAATTTTATCGAGATTGGCAGGAGCCTGACAATCAAACAGGCGATGCGCTCCCTGATTGCACAGGCGGAGGAGAATGACAACATCACCACGCTCTTTGTGGAGGACGACGACGGAACCTTTTACGGCGCAATTGACCTGAAGGATTTGATTGTCGCAAGAAACTACATGGACTTGGAGTCCCTGATTACGCACTCGTTCCCCTATGTGCGGGCACACGAGACGATAGCGGACTGTATCGAGCGCCTGAAGGATTATGCGGAGGATTCCATCCCGGTACTGAATGAAAAGAATGAACTGATTGGCGTCATCACCTCGCAGGATATTGTGGAGGTGGTGGATGACGAGATGGGTGACGACTATGCAAAGCTTGCCGGTATGTCAGAGGAGGCGGAGTTCGAGGAGTCGCTGGGCGAGAGCATCAAGAAGCGCCTGCCCTGGCTGATTGTCCTTCTGGGACTGAGCATGTGCGTATCCACCGTGACAAGCCTGTTCGAGGGCGTCATCGCACAGCTTGCCATCATTGTCAGCTTCCAGTCCGTGATTCTTGGCATGTCCGGAAATGTCGGCACCCAGTCGCTTGCCGTCACGATTCGTCTGCTGATGGACGAAAACCTTGGGACAAGGCAGAAGGTCGGAATGATTTTTAAGGAGCTGAGAATCGGTTTTTCCAATGGGCTGATTCTGGGAATTTTGTCCTTTGTGTTCATCGGTGCGTACCTGTGCCTGCTCAAGGGAAAAACACCGCAGTACGCATTTGCGATATCGCTCTGTGCCGGAATTGCGCTTTTGATGGCGATGACCATCTCAAGCATTGTAGGAACGTCTGTTCCTATGTTTTTCAAAAGAATCCATGTCGACCCGGCAGTCGCGTCCGGACCGCTGATTACAACCGTAAATGACCTGATTGGCGTCGTCACATACTATGGCGTGGCATGGTTTCTGCTGATTCACCTCCTCCAAATGGGATAGACAAGCAAAATCTGTAACAGTTCAGCCTTCGGCTTCCTGTTATAGGCATCAAGCCATGCAAAACCACTTCGTGGTGCCTTGATGCATCTCAACCACTACACATTCTTACGGACTTTGCAGCGCAGTGCAAAGTCCTGGGCTGAACTGTTATCAAAATCTTCATCAATGAATAAAAATCCATTATATACAAATACTAGCAATACAGTCTGATGAATATCATGAACTTAATAATTACTGGGAATGGAGGAAATATCGGTGAAGGCTACGGGAATAGTGCGTAGGATTGACGATTTGGGACGCGTTGTCATACCTAAGGAGATAAGAAGGACTTTGAGGATTCGGGAGTCCGATCCGCTTGAGATTTTTACGGATCACGAGGGCGCCATTATCCTTAAAAAATACTCGCCAATCGGCGAGCTTGGAAATTTTGCGAAGCAGTATGCGGAGAGTCTTTCGCAGGTGTCAGGCCACCTGGCGCTGATTGCGGACAGGGACCAGATTATAGCAGCGGCAGGAGGCGGCAGCAAGCAGGTGCTCGGCAAGTCTGTAAGCAAGGCATTTGAAGAAAAAATGAACTCGCGGGAGACGGTATGTACTTCGCGCAGCGATAAAAACTATGTGTCAGTCACGGAGGATGAGGCAGAGGAATACCAGCACGAGGTAATCATACCGATTATCACGCAGGGCGATGTGATCGGGGCAGTCGTGCTTCTGTCAGCCAGCGCGGGCGACGAGATGAATGAAGTCGAGATGAAGCTTGCGCAGTCTGCCGCCGGATTCCTCGGCAAGCAGATGGAACAGTAACAAAAAATCGAGCGGCAAAGCGCTCGATTTTTTGTTGCAGGGAGATGCTTTTCTCCCCTGCTCGAATGTAAATGCCAGGCGAGGGGGACGCCTGACGCGGTTTAAGCTACATAACAGTACATAAAGATAAAGTGGCAGATGCTCCCGCCCATCACAAAAAGATGGAAGATTTCGTGCGAGCCGAAGTATTTGTGGAGCGAGTTGAAAACAGGAAGCTTCAGGGCGTAAATGATACCGCCGACTGTATAGATGATGCCGCCCGCAAGAAGCCATCCGAAAGCAGCGTGGGGAAGCGTGTTCCACAGTGTGCCGAAAACCAGCAGGCATAACCAGCCCATCGCAATATATATAATGGAGGAAAACCATTTCGGACAAGTAATCCACAATGCTTTTACAAGCATGCCCACAATGGCGACACCCCAGACAAGCGCCAGCAGGGAGTATCCCAGGCTCCCGCCGAGGACGATGAGGCATACCGGCGTATAGGAACCGGCAATCAGCACGAAAATCATCATGTGGTCAATTTTTCGGAATACGCGCAAAACCTTTCCTGTCACATTGACGCTGTGGTACAGCGTGCTTGCCCCATAAAGCAGTATCATGCTTGCGGCAAAGACTGCAAGGGAAACGGCTGTCAGTCCCCCATGTGCCTTTAGGATAAGGGGGAGCGCTGCAATTGCCGCCATAAGGCATGCGATAAAATGAGTGATTGCGCTTCCGGGTTCTCTGATTGTTAACTGCATAAAAATCCTCCTCCATTCATACTTTCTATCTGACAACGAATACGATTGATTGTAGAGTGCCGCTAGATATAATGTAGTATTTAAAACTACATCAACTTTATAACAATACTACTCCTTATTGTGTTCCGTGTCAATCATAAAAATGCATAAAAAAGAGGACATTTCAGTCCTCCTCAATGACGAATATTTCCAAATAATCAAATGCAATGTCCTCCATGAAGCTGTCGGCAAAAAATCGCGTCTTGCTGTGCCGTTTAAATTCGGCAATGTTGGAATCAAGCCATATCGGCTTGCCAAGGTCAAACTGGTAACAGACTTCCTCGACTGCATGGAAAACCTTGTGTGTGCGAGTCTCCGGGCTGTCGTCGCATATCACGGTATCCTGAAGCATGTGGTTATCCTGAAAGGTTCTTGCCCATAATCTGAACATGATCGTGTCTCCTTGCGTATACTATTTATGATTGATGCGTTCGCTGATGCGCACAGCCGCATAAGGAAATATGCCACTATAATTCCTTAAGTATATCATATAAAAAATTGATATGATATAGCATTGTGTATTTTAAAAAATTTTATATATTGTTTATACAAAACACATATAAAATATGGTATGCTAAAAGATACTGTGTGACTGGGGTTTTTCAATATAAAAATGGGAGATGTCAAGATGGAATATAGTGGTAACGGGAGCTCTGATGTGGATAGCTGGAAGGAAGTCATTCTAGTGTACAGTTCGGCATTAAAAGAAATTGGGACAAAGCTTGAGATACTCAACGATGAATTTCAGCATGTGCACCAGTACAATCCAATCGAACATATCAAGTCAAGGATTAAGACATCGGAGAGTATCGTCAAAAAACTCAAGCGGCATGGATATGAGTCGACGATTGAAAATATGGTCAGGTATGTCAACGACATAGCGGGCATCCGCATCATATGTTCGTTTACGACAGATATCTACCGCATTGCGGAAATGCTCGAACGGCAGAGCGACATGAACATTATATCGGTAAAGGATTACATCAAAAATCCCAAGGCAAGCGGGTATAAAAGCTACCATATGATTGTTTCAATCCCGATTTACCTGTCGGAAAAGCGAGTGGATGCAAAGGTTGAGATACAGATTCGGACAGTCGCTATGGATTTCTGGGCAAGCCTGGAGCATAAGATTAATTATAAGTTTGATGTGAATGTCCCGGAACATATCAAGGCGGAACTTTATGAATGTGCAAGGATGGTGTCGGCGCTGGATGCGAAGATGCTGTCGCTCAACGAGGAAGTAAAAGCGCTGTCACTTGTTTAGCGCTTTTACCACTGTTTGATAGAGCTGCCGTGCCAAAAATGAGGAGTGCCCCGGCATCAGTCACAAGGAATGACACCGGGGCTATTATGAAAAAATTTATCTATGTGTAATGAAACATCTCGATATTGTCGTTTGCTATGTATTTATATTACCATCTAATTGTGAATAAATTATGAACAAAATGTAATTTTATTGTAAATGTGTATAGATGGATGGACAGAATGCAAAATAATATATACAGATTATACAAATGCGCTTTTGGGCAGACGAATAAAAATCCCAAATCCTGTTGTAAGGGAACGAATTTGATGGTACAATGGGCATTATACAGTTTGAGATACATCCCGTTTTTCAGGCGGCGTGGCAGATAGGAAATATGCCGTTTTGCGGCTGTGGCTGGCGCGATGCTTATGGCAGACTTCATCTGCTGTGATATACATAAGGAAAGGTACGGTTAGGGCACATGGATAATTTTATGGATAAGCTGGCACAAAAGTTTAGTGCACAGGAGATGATAAAGGCAAATTCACAGGCGGAGGCAGAGGAGATGAAACGTCTGCAGCTGCAGGTGTCGGAATATGAAAAGATTCTTCAGGAAATGAGGAAGCTCAACTACAAGAATACCGAGCTGTCTGAAAAGCTTGACCTTATGATAGGGGACAACGCAGGAAAAATCCAGGGCATGAAGGAGGACGAGCAGCGGCTTATCGCTGCGCTGCGGGATTTGACGGACGAACAGACAAGGAACCGCGAGGCGGAACTGGAGCGCAGGGAGGCACAGCGCCTGGAGCAGGAGCGCGCAGGGGAGCTGAAAAAGGAGGCGGACATCACCACTATCGCGGAGCTGCTTGAGAATAAGTTCCAGCGCGCTGACGATTTTGTGCACAAGGAAAATGTGAAGGTGTACAGAAATGTGCAGGCAGTCGTGGTTGACGAAATCAAGCGCAGTACCGAGAATGCGCAGAATGACAAAAACGAGCTGAAAAAGGAGCTGGAAGCAAAGCTGAACAAAGTGATGGTATGCAGCATCCTGTCCATGGCGGCATCGGCAGTCAGCGTTATTTTGTGGGCGCTTGTGGCAGCCGGAATCATCAAATAAGGAGCCGAGGCATGGCAAAGATTTCATTTAAGCCCGGAAACATGCTCTACCCGCTGCCGGTGGTGATGGTGAGCGTGGCGGACAAGGAAGGCAATACCAACATAATAACAATTGCGTGGGCAGGCACAGTCTGCACCAACCCGCCGATGGTGAGCATTTCCGTGAGACCGTCGCGGTATTCGCACCATATGCTTGTGGAGACAGGGGAGTTTGTCGTGAACCTGACCACCCAGGCGCTTGCATTTGCCACGGATTACTGTGGCGTGCGGAGCGGGAGGGATGTCGATAAATGGAAAGAGATGCACCTCACGCCGGTACAGTCTGACAAGGTGAAGGCGCCCTGCATTGCCGAGAGCCCGGTCAACATCGAGTGCAGGGTGGTAAAAGTGGAGAAGCTCGGGTCACATGATTTATTTATGGCAGAGGTGGTGGCAGTGCATGTGGATGAGGCGTACATGGATGCGCGGGGCGGCTTCCATCTCGACGACGCCAGGCCGGTTGTTTACAGCCATGGCGAATACTACTGCCTGGGAAAGAAACTGGGCAGGTTCGGGTACAGCGTTCAAAAAAAGCCTTGACGTTTCCGGCATGAATCATTATTATTATAGTAAACGCAAATTATATGATTGCCGCGAAGATGCAGCATCGGATTTTCCTGTCTGGAAAAGCCGGTGCTTTTTCTTTCCTGCTGCCGGATAAGGAGGAAGCCATGAACCAGTTAGATAAAAATATAGCAGTGAATCTGAAAAGAATCAGAAAATCAAAAAATATGAGCCTTGACATGCTTGCGGAGCGCACAGGGGTCAGCAAGAGCATGCTTGGGCAGATAGAGCGGGGGGAATCCAACCCCACGGTAGCTACGATAGCCAAGATTGTGACAGGAATCCGCATATCATTTGAGGAGCTGATTTATCCGCGCAAGGAGTCCGTGCTTATCATAGACAACGAAAAGCTTCCCCTATACAAATTCGAGGAGGGCGCCTATCAGGTGCGCTCGGTTTTTCCGTATGACAGGCACAGGGAATTTGAGGTGTACGAGGTTCGGGTAGAGCCGGGCGGAAGCTGCGGGTGTTTTCTGGAGGATGGTGCCGACTGTGAATATATCATAGTCATACAAGGGACGCTGACGCTTGAGACGCAGGAGGGAACCTATGAAGTGGCTGCCAGCCATGCCATAAAGCTGGATGCTTCGAATGCCCACGGCTATCACAACTACGGAAACCAGAGACTGATTCTGAACATTTTTACTGCTTAGGAATCCCTTTTCCCCCTCTTTACAATATGCCAAAAGGCTGTTAAAATAAATAGTACGGCTTTATATACTGGAGGTCAAAAGACGGATGGCACAGTATAAGGCGATGACACAGGGGGATGAATATGCGTTATTACAAAAGACTGAAGCTGTGTTACATCGAGGCAGCCGCCATAACGCTGGCGGTATGTGCATTTTTGTTTCCGACAATACAGCTTTTTCAACATACAGGAAATAATTTCTATACAATTAAGTTAAATGGCACTGAGGTAGGAAGACTGGGCTCCACGGAGAACCTTGACACCCTGCTGATGACGGCAAGGCGCCAGGCAGTTGTGGAGAGCGGAAGTGACGAGCTGGTTTTTATGGACGCGGAGCTTGAGACGACAGGGGAGGAAAGGGTCTGGGCTGCGATAGACGACGAGGAAACCGTTGTCGCGAACATGGCAGGCGTGATGAAGGAAAGCATACGCAAGACGCTCCATCGTTCTTACACGGTAAAGGTCAACGAGACCGCAGTGAATCTGGGGTCTTATGATGATGTGCACGAGCTTCTGGAGCAGGCGCTGTCACCGTATGATGCACAGAACCAGTACCAGGTGGAGCTGGAGCTGGACAGCGACCGCGAGATTAACGTACTTGAGGCGGTTATCACGCCGATAGAGCACAATGCGGAGGAAGAGCCGCTGAACGCGGCTGCGGGCATTGATGCGGATCTGGAGAAAATGTTTGCGGAAGTAGAGCCGGCGGTGGAAAAAAGCTTTGAGGATTACAATGCGGGGCTCACGGATATTGACTATGCGGAAAAAATCGAGGTGGTGGAGGCGTACCTGCTTGAGGAGGAGCTCAACAGCGTGGAGGAAGCCGTAAACCTTGTGACAAAGGAACAGGAGACACAGATTATCTACAAGGTCGTGTCGGGAGACACGCTTTCCCAGATCTGTCTGACCAACAATATTCCGATGGATGAACTGATTGCCATCAATGATGCGCTTGAGGATGAGAATACGATGATACGTGTGGACCAGGAGCTTGTCATCACGGTTCCGGAACCGGAGCTGTCCATTATGTGGAAAGAGGAGCAGGTATATACGGAGGATTATGAGGCGGAAGTGCAGTATATACCAAATGATGAATGGTACACGACGCAGAGGGTGACATTGCAGGAGCCGTCAGCCGGAAGGCGAAAAGTTGCAGCAGTCATTGAGTACAAGAATGGGCAGGAGGTCGGCAGGGAAATTTTAAAGGAACAGGTATATGCCGAGGCGGTGCCCAAAATTATCGAGCGTGGCACAAAGATACCGCCAACCTATGTGAAACCGATTTCCGGCGGAAGGCTGAGCTCCGGATTTGGCGCCAGAAGCGCTCCGACAAAGGGTGCGTCGACAAACCATAAGGGCGTCGACTGGGCGGTTCCTATCGGTACAACCGTTGTGGCATCCAATGCAGGCACGGTCGTACACGCGGGCTGGGCGAGCGGCTATGGTTATGCGGTGTACATTAACCATGCGGACGGCAGGCAGACAAGGTATGGTCATCTAAGCAAGGTTTTAGTAAAGACAGGGCAGACGGTATCACAGGGCGAGCGGATTGCGCTGAGCGGGAATACGGGACGAAGCACAGGCCCGCATCTCCACTTTGAAATCCGCATCGGAGGAAGTGCCGTCAATCCGCTAAAGCATTTGAATTAGCTAATTTTTACATATAAAAAGTGGGTTTTTCGGCAAGGAGGTTCGTGAAAAGTACCAAAAAAATGAAAATTTTATGAAATTTACCAAGCAGTCTGGTAGTTTACAAATGTTTAAAATAGGTATATAATCGTAACAGTTTCAGGGTTATACATGAAAAAACAGAATATCGGAATAATAGATATGGTGAATGGAATGGTGGATGTGCTGTCCGCATAACGCGAAACAGAACGGTCAGCCACAGGAAAATAATGAGGTGAACGATGGAACAGTACGCAATTAAGGGGGGAATTCCCCTGGTTGGTGAAGTTGAAATCGGCGGTGCGAAGAATGCAGCATTAGGGGTGCTTGCCGCAGCAATTATGACAGATGAAATGACAGTGATTGACAATATACCGGACGTGAGGGACATCAATGTACTGCTTCAGGCGATGGAGAGCATCGGTGTCATTGTATACAGGATAGACAGACATACCGTGAGAATCAATGCATCCATGATATCAGGACTTGTTATCGAGGATGATTATATCAAGAAAATCAGGGCATCCTATTATCTGCTTGGCGCGCTTCTTGGAAAGTACAGGCATGCAGAGGTGGCGCTTCCGGGAGGATGCAATATCGGAAGCCGCAAGATTGACCTGCATATCAAGGGATTCAAGGCGCTTGGGGCAAATGTCAAGATTGAGCATGGCTTAATCATTGCAGACGCGGAGCACCTGAAAGGAGCGCATATCTATCTTGATACCGTGTCTGTCGGAGCCACGATTAACATTATGCTCGCGGCTGCACTGGCAGAAGGGAAAACCGTGATAGAGAACGCAGCAAAGGAACCACACGTCGTTGATGTGGCAAATTTCCTGAATTCCATGGGTGCCAACATCAAAGGCGCCGGCACGGACGTAATCAGGGTATCGGGAGTCAGGAAGCTGCATGCTTCCGAGTATTCCATCATACCGGATCAGATAGAGGCAGGCACGTTTATGTTTGGTGCGGCAATTACCAAGGGCGATGTCACCGTTAAAAATGTAATACCGAAGCATCTTGAGTCAACGACGGCAAAGCTGATTGAGATGGGGTGCCAGGTTGAGGAGTCGGACGACGCAGTGCGCGTGGTGGCATCAAAGCGGCTTGAGAATACCCATGTGAAGACATTGCCATATCCGGGCTTTCCGACGGATATGCAGCCGCAGATATCCGTGTCGCTGGCACTGGCAAAGGGTACCAGCATTGTGACGGAAAGCATTTTTGACAATCGTTTCAAGTATGTGGATGAGCTTGCAAAGATGGGATCCAACATCAAGGTTGAGGGAAACACGGCAATTATAGAAGGCGTGGAGCAGTTTACCAGCGCACGGCTCACGGCGCCCGACCTCAGGGCAGGGGCAGCGCTTGTGCTTGCATGTCTGACAGCGGAAGGGTACAGCACGGTTGACGATATCAAGTATATCGAGCGCGGATATGAGGATTTTGAAGTGAAGCTTCAGAACCTTGGCGCACAGATAGAGAAAGTGGAGAACGAAAAGGACTTTCAGAAATTCAAGCTAAAGGTTGGCTAGACAATAATATCTGTGGTTGAAAAACGCTGGTTTTGTCCCTGACAAAAGCGGCGTTTTGACAGATTTATGAAAAAATTTTTTCCCTATTGACAGGGGAAATAATTCAGTATATGATATATCTGATATGACAATTCAATATTGAACGAATCTCTTATTCAGAGTGGCGGAGGTACAAAGGACCTGAGAAACCACGGCAACCCCGATATGGAAGGTGCCAACCTGAGCGAGTCACTATTATGAAATAGGTCGAACAATAAGAGGATTTGATTATCAGTGATATTCAGGAAATCCGCTTATTCAGACAGAATAAAGCGGAATTTTTTCATTTTAGGAGGAAAGTACAAATGGAGAAGCTTTTATTTACTTCAGAATCAGTAACAGAAGGACATCCTGACAAGGTGTGCGATGCCATTTCCGATGCCATCCTTGACGCGCTGATGGAGCAGGACCCGATGAGCCGCGTTGCCTGTGAGACAGCGACCTGTACCGGATTTGTGCTGGTAACCGGTGAGATTACCACAAAGGCGTATGTTGACATCCCGAAGATTGTGCGCGACACCGTCAAGGAAATCGGCTACGATAAGTCCGCGTATGGTTTTGACGGAAATACCTGTGCGGTATTTACTGCAATAGACGAGCAGTCAGGCGATATTGCCATGGGTGTTGACAAGGCTCTGGAAGCCAAATTGTCCGGGGACAATTCAGAAAATAAGATGAGCGATGCCGAGATTGAGGCAATCGGCGCCGGCGACCAGGGGATGATGTTCGGCTATGCGACAAACGAGACAGAGGAATATATGCCGTATCCCATCTCCCTTGCACATAAGCTTGCATTGCAGCTTACAAGGGTTCGCAAGGACGGTACCCTGAGCTATCTGAGACCGGATGGAAAAACCCAGGTGTCGGTCGAGTATGATGAGAATGGAAAGCCCAGGCGGCTTGAGGCGGTTGTCCTTTCCACCCAGCATGACGAGGATGTGACACAGGAGCAGATACACGAGGATATCAAGAAGCACGTGTTCGATGCCATCCTTCCAAAGGAACTGATTGATGCCGACACGAAGTTTTTCATCAATCCCACAGGACGTTTCGTAATCGGCGGACCGCACGGTGATGCAGGGCTTACAGGACGCAAAATTATTGTGGACACCTACGGCGGATATGCACGCCACGGCGGCGGGGCTTTCTCAGGAAAGGACTGCACAAAGGTGGACAGAAGCGGCGCATATGCGGCGAGATATGTTGCAAAGAACCTGGTTGCCGCAGGCCTTGCGGACAAGTGCGAGATTCAGCTTTCATACGCGATTGGTGTGGCACAGCCCACATCCATCAATATCGATACATTTGGGACAGGCAGGCTTGACAGTGAGAAGCTGGTTGAAATCGTCCGCGAAAACTTTGACCTTCGCCCGGCGGGCATCATCAGGATGCTTGACCTTAGGAGACCAATTTATAAGCAGACGGCAGCATATGGTCACTTCGGCCGCAACGACCTGGATTTGCCATGGGAAAAGCTGGATAAGGTTGATGTGTTAAAGAAGTATTTGTAAAAAAGTGAAAGAAATGGAAAGTAATAAGAAATACTATGAACTGCAAGCGTTGGATTTGTGGGATTTTTCATCATTTATCAGGAAAGCGCGGGAGATACAGGGAATTACACTCGAATCCCTGTGCAGGGGCATCTGTTCCTTCAGTATGATGGGAAGGGTGGAAAAGGGTGAAAGATTATTAAGCAAGGAGCTTCGGGACAGGATTCTTGCCAGGCTTGGCGTTTGCAGTGACGGGTATGAAAACTTTCTGTTTCGTGAGGACTATATTGTCTGGAAGCGGAGACAGCAGATTGTGAGCGCCATCGAGAAATCTGATTTTCGGATGGCGGAGAGTCTGCTGTCTTATTATGATAATGCGGATGATGCCGGTGAGGACGAGGGAAAGCTTGGAAGACAGTTCAAGCTGGTCATGAAGGCACAGATGATGAAGAAGCGCGGTGAGAATCGGGCGGTGATTGCAAGATTGTGCGAGGAGGCAGTGAAGCTGACTGTTTCGGACATTGACGGGATGTCCGTGAATGGACTGTGTCTTTCCGTACAGGAGCTGGACATGATACTGGAGTATGAGCGGTACTGTCATCCGGACAGGCTTGCGTGGCGGTGCGAGGACATCCTGCGGTATATCAACAGCGATGTTTTTGACACATACAGCTATGTGAAAATTTATCCCAAGGTTGTCTATTGCCTGTACCAGAGCACGGATGACGGCAGCAGGGACTGGAATAAACTGCTGCGTCTTAGCAATGAGGGAATCGAGCAGCTGCGCATGGCAGGAAGGATGTACTATCTCTGGGAGCTTCTTGAAATCAGGAAGGAAGGGATGACAAGGCTTTTGCAGGATGTCGGGGACAGCAGGGGCGAACGGACAAGACAGGTGCTCGAGGAAACGGTCGAAACAATGACGGAATGGCTGGACACGCTTGATTTCGTGCATGACCTGTGCGGGACAAACAGGAGGATGGAAACCTCCTGCTACCTGTACCAGCAAAAGGAAGCATACTGCATCAGTGATGTGATAAAGCGCCGCCGCGAGATGCTCGGGCTTACCAAGAAGAAGCTCTGTGAGGGTATCTGCTCGGAAAAGACAATCGGCAGGCTTGAGGCGGGGCGCACAAAACCGCAGATGGAGATTGTGAAACAGCTTTTTGAGCGGCTGAACCTGTCCGGGGAGTACCAGAGGTGGCAGATTGTCACCAAGGACGTGCGGGCGTTTGCAGTTGTCGACGAGGTAATCCGGTGCGCCAATAACCGGGATTTTGACAGGACGGCAAACCTGCTGGATGAGCTGAATCAGTACGTATCCATGGACAATCCGATAAACAGGCAGTTTCGGGAACGGATAGAGATTAACCTGAAATATGGAAAAGGGGAGATAGCAAGGGCAGATGCGGTCGAACAGTTTCGAAGGGTATTGGAATACACCATACCATATGAAGTGGCATTGAAGGACTGTGAATTGTACCTGACCAATGCGGAAATACTGTGCCTGTTCAATATGGCGATTTATTCGGGCAGCTTCAATGAGTGCCCTGCTTATGATGCGCTGCTCAAAATATGTGGGCATATCGAGGAGGATGGTATTTCGGAGCACATTGCCGTGTGGGAGGCGATTATGACAAATGCTGCCAATGTATATGGCGATATAGGGGAATATGACCGGTCTGACGAAATCAGCCTGCGCACCATGAAAGAAAGCATATATTGCTATAGGATGAACTTGCTTGCGGCAAACCTGTACAATAATGTGTGGAATTATGAACAGCGTATCAAAAATGACATTCCTGTCAGGCAGGGCTATCAGGGGGAAAAATTTCTCAGAAGGTGTATCACATTGTGCCAGATGAGTAAAAGCACTGTGCGGGAAACGATAATCAGTAAAAAATGTAAATAGATAAAAAAACTCCATGTACCTCGCTTTGTGCGGATACATGGAGTTTTTTATGCACATGGGCGTCCAAATGAAATATGTCAGCAAGCTGACGGACACCCGGCACGCGAGTAGGGGAGAAGGTTGTTCCCCTGCTTGATTGCATGGGCACCCAGAGGAAGAGCGTTGGATAGCTGACAGGTGCCCAGCGTATGGCAGGGAAAAATTTCCTGCCTGCCTGAAAGGATATTAGATATAAAATTCAAGAACTGGTAAATCATCACTCATAGTTGAAATTCCGCCGCCTGCTGCAGGAACGACAACTGCTGCGCCCAGTATTAATGTAAGTGCAAGGGACAAAATGGCATTCATGGTTTTTTTTGTTACTTTTTTCATGGGTACATCCTTCTTTCTTAAATCGTTTGACTGGTTTCCATCCCACAACTTCATGCTATATAAAATCCTGTAGGGAAATCCATGCATTCCTGTATTTGTGAGCATAAGAGTGCATGTGAGGTCTAATGAATCCAGCCTGGTCGGAGACTGAATTTGGTTTGATATAGTTTATAAAGTATGGATTGTATTTATCATAACGCTGTCGCAAACATAATACAATGCCCAGAGTAGTCCAAAAGGAGGTAAAAAATTTGGACTGCTCTGGGCATTGATGAAATAAGAAACCAATGATATAATATCTGCCCCGGTTGAGAATCAGATGGGTATATCAACCGTATGCAATAAATATTTCGGTACAGGAGTGGAAAAAACTTAGGAACTGCCGCGAAATAAACAAAAAACATCAAGCCATATAAATAGCGCTGCCTTCGCATTGCAGCGCCGCATGGCTTGATGCGGTCAGTCTTCATAGAGACTGAAATTGTTTTAATGATTTGCGAAGTAAGGGTTGTATTAATCATAGCGCTGCCAGCCGCATAAAACAATGCCCAGAGTAGTCCAAAACATATTGCGCATTTTGGACGGTTCTGGGTGGTGTGAAAAAAGACATTTCACCATCCTGATTTGTACGCCTGCTGAAGCGGGCAGATGGGAGTTAGTGTGGTTTTTGGCTTTACACCTTTTATGGAATCTGTTGTGATGAAAATATAGGAATCAGTTCGTAACAGTTCAGGTTGAAAGAAAGTAGGTGATTGTATGCCAGATAAAGAAATGATGCAAAGGAATGTCGAGGAGTTTGCAAGACTGCAAAGCTACATGCTGGCGTCTGAAAAGGATTCAGCATCATACAAGCTGATGAAAGAAAGATACATTGAATTGAAGGTTATCTTAATATCAACCGGCGTCAATCTCACAGAACTTGACAGGATTAAAGAATAAAAGGAAATGGAATATGTCAGCGGTTCCCAAAAGTCTTACGATTTTGTAAGGCTTTTTTCTGTTTTGAAATATGGATAAGGAAACAGGAGTTTGGCGTATTGCAGGCAGTCGGCATGACAAACCGCCAGCTGGACAGGAGCCTTCAGCTGGAAGGAATTTTTTTCAGCGCAGGAACGGCAGCGGTGTCGCTTGCCGCCGGGCTTCCGCTGGGGTATGCGCTGTTTCGGTATGGAAAGGCACAGGCTTTTATCGGGATTGGGATCTATCATTTTCCGCTTTGGGAGGTCTTGTTCCTGTTTCTTTTGATTGCCATTATGCAGATGGTGCTGTCCTTTGTATTGAGCAGGAATGTCAAAAAGGAGTCGGTTGTGGAGCGGATACGTTATCAAGGATGATGCAAAAATGATGCAAGTTTGTTTTATGCTAAAGGTATGATGGGTATAATGGAATTATCAGCATGAAACAGAGGTGCATATGGAGCAGAATAAAAAGAATATAGATGAGATAACGAATATAGAAGAACAAGAAAATTCGGCAAAATCCCGCGCAAAAAAATCCGGCAGAAGGAAAATATTCTGGACGGCTGGATTTTTTTTGCTTGTCACAGTGGTTTTTGCGGTGGGGGTACTGATTTTGCGCAAGGACATCAAGATTAATCCGATACTTGCCGACACGTATGCGGTGCACGGCGTGGATGTCTCCCACTATCAGGGGACAATCGACTGGGAAACCCTGTCACGGCAGAATCTTGACTTTGCCGTGATTAAGGCGACCGAGGGGAGCACTCACATAGACGACCGCTTTGAGGAAAACTGGCAGGCGGCAGAACAGACACATCTGTATCTGGGCGCCTATCATTTTTTTAGTTTTGACAGCGAGGGCGACAAGCAGGCAAATTCCTTTATTGAGACGGTGGGAAACCTCGACGGAAAGCTCGCGCCGGTCGTGGACGTGGAATATTATGGGAACAAAAGGAGCAATCCGCCAGAGCGCGCGGAGGTGGTGCAAAATCTCAGGGCGCTGCTGGACACGCTGGAACAGCACTACCAGACAAAGCCCATCATCTATACGACCTTCACCGTCTACAACGACTATATTCGGGATGATTTTGAGGATTATCCGCTGTGGGTGCGCAGCGTTTACTGCCCGCCCGCATTCCTGTTTGGCAACAGGTGGAGCTTCTGGCAGTACATGGACACCGCCATGCTCGATGGGTACACAGGCGACCAGAAGTATATTGACGTGAATGTCTTTCGCGGGACGATGGAGGAGCTCGAGGAACTGGTGATACAGGCAGCGGAGTGCAGGGAGGAGCAATAAAATTGCGTTTTTTATGCTCTGGAGCGGTGTAATTTGTTGTAACAGTTCAGCCCAGGACTTTGCACTGTGCTGCAAAGTCCGTGAGAAAGCGTAGTGGCTGAGATGCATCAAGCCACCACGAAGTGGTTTTGCATGGCTTGATGCCTGTAACAGGAAGCCGAAGGCTGAACTGTTACAATTTGTTGCGAATAAGGATGATTATGGATTGTGTTTTGGAAGCAGGCATATTATAATACAAGAAGGACTTGCAAAATGCAGGAGGTGAAAGGATATGACAGTGCGGCAGGAGGCTTATGACATGATTGACAAACTTCCAGATGACGACAGTGTGCGCTTTTTTATAGAAATGATGCGGCAGTTTAATATCGTGGCAAAGAAAACAAAACAGAGGACAGGGGCACAAGAGATATTGACTGAAAAAAGAGAGGCATTTTTGCACATGGAAGAACTAAAAAAGAAATACCCATTCCCCAAAGACTACGATTACGAGCAGGTCAGAAGGGAGGCTATGGAAGACAAATATGGTTGCATGTCTGGTAACATGCAATACCAGGGATTTTAAAACAGCGAAAACAAAAGTCTACAGCCCTGATGAATTTGTGGAGCTGGTTGAATAATTTTTATTTAGTTGGAGCGAATGCTATTATTTGCCTGTAAGAAAAGGATTACATGAAGCAGGTTAAAGAGTAAGGAATTTAGGGAGATGGGGAGTACAAAAAGCCATGAATGATAAAAAGAGTTACGAGAAGGCGGTTGAGGAGCTTTCACTGATGCTGATGTACCTGACAAGGACACAGGATAACAACGAATTTTGCAGATACAGGGAGATAAGCTGGAAGGGGTATGACTTCGGGATGCTGGACAGGCTTTCGGACGAGGAGCTGATTATCCAGCCCAGGAGCCGCCGCGGGTATGACAAATACCTCTACCTGACCGAACAGGGGCGCAGGAAGGCGCAGGAGCTTCTTGCGGAGTATGGTCTGTGTGACAAGACCCTCAATGAGCGCTTTGTGCTCCGCAATATTCTGCCGGAGGAGGCGGAACAGGCGGCGGAAATCGAGAAAATCTGCTTCCCGCCCAACGAAGCGTGCACAAGGGAAAAGATTGTTGAACGCGTGGCAGCAGCGCCGGAGCTGTTTCTCGTCGCAGTCGATCAGGAGACGGGAAAGCTTGCAGGTTTTTTGAACGGCATTGCAACGGACGAGTATGCGTTCCGGGACGAATTTTTCACGGATATAAGGCTTCATAAACCAGATGGAAAAAATGTGATGCTGCTCGGGCTTGACGTGCTTCCGGCGTACCGCGGACAGGGACTGGCAAGGGAAATCATGTATGCATATCTTCGAAGGGAGCATGAGAATGGGCGGAAAATGATAGCCCTGACCTGCCTGAAGCCCAAGGTGAAGATGTACACAAGGATGGGCTATCAGAATAAGGGAATCTCGCAGTCTGCGTGGGGCGGGGAGCAGTGGTATGATATGGTCTATGTGCTGAATATCTGATGCAGGTTTGTGCGAAGTGAAATGAATTCACTTCGCTGCCTGTATTTTTGAGATCAGGGCTTCCTGAAGGATTTGTGAGAAGTTCAAATCCATGGACATTGCTGCCTCGTTTAACCATTCTGGAATACTTAACGTTTTTTTAACTGCTCGTGAGTTTGTACGTTTTTTGTAAGCGAACATGTCAAATTCAATCACAACAAGGAAAGAGTCAGGTTCCGTGCTGATTGTGGTAGGGTCAGAGACGGCAGGCAGGGGGAGATGTTCCTGTTCACGGCATGTAAGCGCCAGCCCAAGGGCATCCACAGCCATTTCATAAGCCTGCGACATATCGTCACCCTGTGTAAAGCATTCAGCGATGTCGGGAAAAGTGACCCAGAATCCACCTTCTTCCGCTTTGTGGAAAATTGCCGGATAAAATAGTTTATTCATAATCGTGCCTCCTTGAATGACTGGTGCTATTTGAGTCCCGCCTGTTTTAATATGCTCTGTTCAAGACCTTTTTTGAGGTCTTTGCAATGGTAGGGGACAATGACCTGGTTGTTTGTCTGAGGATTTCTCAATTTTATATGAGAGCCGTTTTGACTGACTATGGTAAAATTATTTTGCTGAAGAAGGGAAATCATTTCCTTTGGTGTCATTGGCATCTTAGGGAATCATCCTTTCTTGGTGTAATGTTAGCATAACACGTAATATTACGTATGTCAATTAGGGGATTGGATTATGTAAATGAAACGATGAGGACAGTATGTACAAGTATCATGAGGAATGCATTCATCAAGTTGTGGGAGGAGCAGTGTGAAAAATACTTCTAAGGCAGCAAAAGACGCTACCTAAGAAGTTTTAAAATAAAACGCAAAAGCAGCGTTTTTCATATTTATGCACATGGGCGTCCAGATGAAAAATGTCAGCGAGCTGACGGACGCCCGGCGCGCGAGTAGTGGAGAAAGGTCATTCCCCTACTCGATTTTGAGCCACTCAAGGCGGCATGGGGATTAGTAATTTGTGCTTGCGCCCAAATTCGCGGGCAGTGGCAAGAATGGAGGATTAATATGACCGATACAAAATACGAGCCCGCCGATATTGAAATCTATGTCAAGGAGAAGGGACTGGTGCTGAAAGAAAAGTCCCTTGTGGCATACACTCCGTCTGATGGAAGGATTCTCGGGATTGGGGATGAGGCGGAAGCGCTCGCGGCGCAAAATCTGGAAAGCGTGGCAGTACAGTCACCGCTGCGTCAGGGAATGATAGCAGATTATAGTATGGCGGACAGGATGTTCAGGCATATGCTGAAAAAGGCATGTGGAAAAAGGCATTTTTTCAAGCCGCACATCGCTGTGGGCGGCATCCCTGAAACGATTACGGAAGTCGAGAGAAAGGCAGTTGAGGATTTGATGTTTCAGATTGGCGCCAAGTCTGTGACGACTTTCGAGGGTTCCTACGAAAAACTTAAAAAGGAAATGACAGTTGTTGCACCCGAAAAATTCGACTCCTTCCAGGCCGTTATAGTTATTGCCAAGAACGAGCCGGAGCGGTATGTTGCAGAAGGGCTTGCAAACTTATTGCAGTATGCGCAGAAACAGGGCATCCCGGCCGACAGGGTCGGGGAGCTGCTGCGCGAAATATAGTGAGGGAGAGGGTATCCATATGCGGTTCAATTATTGCCCGCACTGCGGGAAAAAAGCGGAAATGAGACAGATTGGCGACGAGGGCGTGATTCCATATTGCGCGGAATGTGAAGTCCCGCTGTGGGATATGTTCACGACCAGCATTATTGCGGCGGTTATCAATGAATGCGGCGAGGTTGCGCTGCTTCGGCAGGGCTATGTCTCGACGACGAACCATGTGTGCGTTGCCGGCGTCATGAAAAGCGGGGAGTCCGCCGAGGAGACGGTGGCGCGTGAGATTGCCGAGGAGCTCGGGCTGCACGTAAAGTCCCTGAAATACATAAAGAGTTATCCCTACGGAAAGAAGGAGATGCTGATGCTTGGCTTTCAGGCAGTTGTCGACAGACAGGATTTTGTATTGTCGGGAGAGGTCGATGCAGCCGAGTGGGTAAAATTTGAGGACGCGCTGTCCCTCCTGCGGGAGGGCAGCATTGCATGGCAGCTGGTCAGGACTGTGATTGAGGGGCAAGATGTTCGTTTTGGCAGACTTCCCTGAGCGCGTCCCGCACTTCCATCAGCGCAAAGCCAAGCAGGTTCTGACCACGCCACTTTAGCGGATTGTGTGCATTTTCGTCTGTTTCAGCCATCTTGATGCCCCAGATGCCGTCATAGGGGCTGGCCTCGACCAGGATATCATCTCCTGTCTGCAGCAGGAATGCTTTCAGCCCCGGGTTTTGGGAAAATTTCATGTAGTTTCCGTTCAGGACGATGGAATATTTCACCTTGCCCCATATTGTCTCGTCAAAGTTTCTGACCTTCTGCCCAAGGGATTTTATCTTCCTTGGATCCTTGCAGGATAAAATCTGCTGTAGGATTTCATTGTCCCCAAACAGCCTTGCTTTCTGTGCCATCATGAACTGTTCCATGGAACAGTATTCAGATGCGGCGGAATAGAACGGGGTGTGCTGCCACTGGCTGAAGCATCCTTTTCCAATGGAACCGTCAATGTCGGGATGCGTTTTCCAGAACATGCAGTAGTTCATTTTTCTGCCCGCCCGGTATTCTTGCTGCAATTGTGCCAGCGAGTATTTTGGGATGCCGTCTTTTTGCCAGAATTCGATACAGAACTTGCCATGCGTATAGCAGGCACATTCATCATCATCCTTCCAGAAGCCCTTCCATGTCGGCGGTTCCGGGAACAGTTCCCGGTACTCTTGGGATTCGCCATCAGAAAGCGCACGGTACCAGTTGTCCCACTTTAGCATGTAGTCCTCACCATATCCCATTCTCCAGCCGATGGAGAAACGTTCTATTTTCGGACAGGCAAGCCACGGCGGCAGCATGATTTTCTTGTTTTCTAACATCTTGTAACCTCCCTTTTCAAAATGATACCAACAGTTTAGCACAATCGGAAAAATGTGTAAATGAATGACGCTGAATGATTTTACTAAAATTAGTTAACGAATTCTGTGCAAAAGGTAAAATATGAAACTAAAAACACTTTAAAAATTGATTAATTTATAAAAAGGTGATATCTTTAATATATGCAGGGCAAATTTCAGCTTCAAATTTGCCTTGTCTGCCCGAAATGGGGATAAAAATAAGTAAAAAAGAAGGAAAAATATTCATTTTAACTTAATAATGGGAATGATGTTTGGAAGGGAGACCGTATGATGATAACATATAATGAGAACGAGCGGGTATTTAAGCTGGACACGCCCAACACAACCTATATGATCGGGATTGTGGATGAGGAAAATTTTGTCGGGCACATTTATTATGGAAGAAAGCTAGAGGACACGGATGCATCCTATCTGATGAGGACGGGCGAGCCGCCGTTTGTCCCGAGCAGGAATAACAGGGAGCGCTGCTCGTTTTATGACTGTTTTCCGTTTGAATATCCGGCATCCGGCCTGGGTGACTACAGGGAGGGCTGTATCGGCATCCGCACGGCAGGCGGTCATGCGGGGGCAGTGCTTTCCTATGTCTCGCATGAGATTATGGCAGGAAAGCCAGGGCTGGAAGGACTGCCTGCGACGTTTGGCACGGAGGAGGAATGCACGACACTGAAGCTTCTGTGCGAGGACAGGTATGTGGGGATGCAGGTGGAGCTGCTCTATACGGTATTCCATGATACGGATGTGATTACAAGGAGCGTCCGCGTGACCAATACCGGCACAGGGCATTTTTATCTGACAAAGGTATATTCGGCATGCATTGACATGGACAACAGGGATTACGACATGGTGACACTGCATGGCAGCTGGGCACGTGAGCGCCATATCCAGCGGAAGACGCTTGGATACGGAATTCAGAGCGTCAGCTCGTTCCGCGGGGAGTCCAGCCATCAGGACCATCCGTTCCTTGCGCTTGTCGACAAGAACACGACACAGGAAAACGGTGAGATATATGCCATGAATTTTGTTTATTCCGGCAATTTCCGTGCGCAGGCGGAGGTGACACAGTTTGACTATGTCCGCATGACAATGGGAATCCATCCCGAGAATTTCTGCTGGAAGCTGGAAAGCGGCGAGAGCTTCCAGGCGCCGGAGGTTGTCATGGTGTACACGGACAAGGGATTTGACGCGATGACGGCAGCGTTCCACAGGCTGTACAAAAAGCACCTGATTCGCAGTGAATACAGGGACAGAAAGCGTCCGATTTTAATCAACAACTGGGAAGCGACTTATTTTGATTTCAATACGGAGAAGCTCCTGTCCATCGCGCGGGAGGCGTCTAAGCTTGGCATTGAAATGCTTGTCATGGACGATGGCTGGTTTGGCAGGAGAAATGCCGACGACTGCGCGCTTGGCGACTGGAAGGTAAATGAGGAAAAGATAAACGGCGGCCTGAAATACCTTGTCGACGAGGTAAATAAGCTTGGCATGAAGTTTGGCATCTGGTTTGAGCCGGAGATGATATCGCCGGACTCCGACCTTTACAGGGAACATCCGGACTGGGCGATTGCCATTCCGGGCAGGCCGGGGACGGAGTCGCGCCAGCAGTTTGTCCTTGACCTGTCGCGGCAGGAGGTCGTGGACTGTATATATGAGAAGGTGGCATCCGTGCTCAGGAGCGCCAATATCGAGTATGTCAAGTGGGATATGAACAGGCAGCTTACGGACATCGGCAGTTACGGGCTCCCGGCGGACAGGCAGGGTGAGCTTTACCACCGCTATGTGCTTGCGGTGTACCAGATGCAGGACAGGCTGACAAAGGAGTTTCCGCACCTCCTGCTGGAAAACTGTTCAGGCGGCGGGGCACGTTTTGATCCGGGTATGCTGTATTTTAGCCCGCAGATATGGTGCTCGGATGACGCGGATGCAATCGAGCGTCTCGAGATACAGGAGGGAACCGCACTGCTGTACCCGCTGTCGACGATGGGGGCGCATGTCTCTGACTGCCCGAACCATACGGTGGGGCGTGTCACGCCCTTTGAGACACGCGGTATCGTGGCGCTGGCGGGAACATTTGGGTACGAGCTTGACGTGACGAAAATTCCGCAGGAGGACAGGGACATGATTCCCGGACAGGTCGCGATGTACCACAAGTATAATGACCTGGTGAGGGAGGGCGACTATTACCGCATTGCTTCCTATTCGCAGAACCACAAATTTGACTGCTGGCAGGTTGTGAGCGGCGACAGGAAGCAGTCGCTTGTCACGTTTGTACAGGTTCTGAACAGGGCGAACTTTAAGTCGAGGCGCATACTGCTAAAAGGGCTTGATGCGGGAAAACGCTACAATGTGTCATTTGTAAATGACGACAATATAGAAGACAAGGTTTACAGCGGGGAAATGCTTATGAAGGCAGGCCTGCTGGTGCCGAATCCGTGGGGGGATTTCAGGGCACGTCTGATATTCCTGGACGAGGCATAGAAATGTAACAGTTCGGCTTTGGATGCAGAGTCCTGGACTGTTGCGTATAAACACAAGAATCACGAGAAAGCAGAACGGGGGAATAACGATGGTAAAAGCTGTGAAGCTTGCAGATATAGCGGAAAAGGTAGGGGTAAGTGTTGTCACGGTCTCGAAGGCGCTGTCCGGACAGAAGGGCGTGAGCGAGGAGATGCGTGCAAGAATCAAGGAACTTGCCGACGAGATGGGGTACACGCCGATTCATGCGTCGTCGACGGGACGGGCGAGATCCTATACCATTGGTGTCATTACTTTTGAGAAGTATTTTACCAAATTTGCATCATTTTACTGGAAAATGTATCAGGAGCTTGCTACGCGTGCGGTAAAAAAGAGTTGTTTCTCCATGCTTGAAGTGATATCAAGCTATGACGAGCACAATCTCGTTCCGCCAAAACTGATTACGGAAAAACAAAAGGTTGACGGAATCATTATAATTGGAAGACCGCGGACGGATTACCTGAAGATGCTGTACCAGAACAAAAAGATACCGATGGTCTTTATGGATTTTTATGATGACGAGGAAGTGTTCGACTGTATTGTGTCTGCAAGCTTCAATGGGATGCACCGAATGACGGATTACCTGATTAAGAACGGGCATACGCGTATTGCATTTGTGGGGTCGCTCATGTTTACGGAGAGCATTACGGACAGATATTTTGGCTACTGCAAGGCTTTGATGGAGAACGGCATCGAGCAGCGTCAGGACTGGATTATCAAGGACAGGGATTACAACGATGGTGTAATCGGGCTGGAGTATAAGCTGCAGCTTCCCAAGGATATGCCGACCGCGTTTGTCTGCAACAATGACGTGACGGCATATGCGCTGATAAAACAGCTGGAAGAGCGTAATTACCGGGTGCCTGAGGACATTTCGGTGGTCGGTTACGATGATTACCTGTATGCCGAGTATGGGGATTCCAAAATTACGACATACATGGTTGACATGGGGGAAATGTCGAGGATTGCGCTGTCGTGCATCATAAAGCGCATTGAGAATATTTCCGTCAATGTGGGCGTGCACATTGTAAACGGCAGGATAATCGAGCGCAGCACGGTCAAAAAAATAAATTAAGGGATAACTGGTGTCTCCTTGCGGTAAGTGAGCGGGGTGACACCGGTTTTTTCTTTAAACAGCCGGATAAAATGGTTGGTATTCTCGATGCCGACCATCTGGCTGATTTCCACAATCTTCTCATCTGTTTCAAGAAGCAGCTTCTTTGCCTGGTCAATGCGCACCTTGTTGAGGTACTGTATCGGGGTATATTCATAATACTTTGCAAATTCGCGGCACAGGCGGAACTTGTTGATACCGTATTCCAGCGCAAGCTCGTCGAGGGCGTACGGTTTTTCATATGACTGGTCAAATTTCTGGCGCATGTCCGCAATATAGGACGGGATGTGGTAGGAACCGGTCTGCTCAACGGTCCGCACCAGATAGAGCTGCGTGAAGAAATTCACAAGCTCCCGCGAACGCATGACGCCGTGAAGCTCATCATCGACGGTATTTCTCAGAACCTGTTCCCATGCGGTGCGCACATCCGGATATTTATCCAGCCTGTATATGAAATTTCCCAGCGACAAAATTTTCTGATAGTAGAATTCCAGGACGGAGGTGCTTACAAAGCATATCGTGTATTCCCAGATGTTGTGCCGGCAGAGGAGCTTGTGGTTTTTACGGCAGTCAATGATGGCAAGTGTGCCTTTGGTGAGGTCATATGCCGCGTTGATGCCGTTTTTGTTTTCACAGTAAAGCCTGCCGGCGCCCTTTGACGTGTGGAGGATGCAGAGGGCGTCCAGCCTTGCCGCCTCGTAGGAAAAGGGTGAGGTGACAGAGACGCTCCTGTGGCATAATTCGTATGGAAGGTAGCTGCAAAAATCATACTCCCTGCTGTACGCGTCCTCAAAATAATCGGACAGGGAGAAACGGTTGCTGGTTTCTGACGAAATCAGGCTGCCAAAAAACTGTGTCGAAAATAATTTCTGTGTCATCTGGAAACGGTGCTCCTTTCTGGAATGGCATATTCAAAAAATGTAGGACATCAGGAGTGTTCAAAAATCTTAAAAAAATAATATAAGTATGCAATTATTATAAACTTTTACAAGACGACATGCAAGAAAAGAATAAAA
>DKUL01000013.1:0-1959 GCA_002490665.1 Lachnospiraceae bacterium UBA7205
CTGACTCCTGCGGAATACAATATCTTTCAATATTACATGAACGGTTATGAGGTAGCGCAGATACCGACGGCAGCATGTATCAGTATGAGCACTGTAAAGAAGCACAACGGTAATATTTACAGGAAGCTGGAAATTTCATCTAATGATGAATTGATGATGTATCTGGATCTGTTTCGGAGATGTGATTGTATTGAAAAGCTTCAACGCGATGTAATGGCAGATGCTTCAGAAACTGAGACTGGAAAGCAAATGAATTAAGCAAAAAGCACAAAAATCTCAAATGATTTTTGTGCTTTTTGCATGGTATACCGAGTCTACTTTTTGTTTTAAGGCTTCAAAAGTAGACCTGGTACCATAGATTTTGGGAACGATGACTTATAGGATGGTATTACAGGCAGGACACGGGTTGTTCGCTGGAATTGCCAGAGGATTTTTAGAAAGGGGTTGGTCAAACTGTGCAGAGGGTTTTACAGGATATGCTGGTAGATTGTTCCACAGAGGATAAATTCCAATTTTCTATTACCTGCGAAGCATGTGGGAAAGTTTGGAAAAGTCCGGCCATTGTGTTTTCAAAAGCCCGCATCCCTCCTGCCACAGAAGGTAAAAAGATCGTCTACGCAACCATCTACGGGCGAGAGAAAAAAAATGCGCAGATGAAGGCATTGAAAGCTGGAGAAAAATCATTTAGCAGGTGCCCGATTTGCCATAGATGGGTATGTGATGACTGCTTTATGGTCTGTGAGGATTTGGATATGTGTGGACAATGTGCAGAAAAACTGAATGAAAAGGGTAGTATTGTTGGGAAAATTTAAGATGTTTAAGAATGCCGTGTCATGTAGAACAAACGAAATAAGGAGGTAACCGTATGGGACTGATTAAGGCAGGAATGGGAGCTCTGGGCGGAACACTTGCCGACCAGTGGAAAGAGTATTTTTATTGTGAAGCAATGGAGAAAGACGTTATGGTCACGAAAGGCCAGAAGCGCACTTCATCACGTTCGTCCAACACGAAAGGAAATGACAACATCATATCCAATGGCAGTGTAATTGCCGTTGCGGATGGCCAGTGCATGATGATCGTGGAGCAGGGAAAGATTGTGGAGGTCTGTGCTGAACCGGGGGAATTTACATATGACACTTCGACAGAACCAAGTATCTTCTCCGGAAATTTGGGTGACAGCATTAAGGAAACCTTTAAAACGGTAGGAAAGCGTTTTACTTTTGGCGGTGATCCCGGTAAGGATCAGAGAGTCTATTATTTTAATACAAAGGAACTGATTGACAATAAATTTGGTACGCCAAACCCGGTTCCTTTCCGTGTGGTAGATTCCAAGATCGGGCTGGATGTGGATGTGTCAATCCGCTGTTCCGGTGTGTATTCTTATCGCATCTCTGACCCTCTCCTGTTTTATACAAAGGTGTGCGGCAATGTAACACAGGAGTATACCAGGGATGAGTTGGACAGCCAGCTGAAAACAGAATTTATCAGCGCACTGCAGCCGGCCTTTGCGAAGCTTTCTGATCTGGAGCTTCGTCCCAATCAGATCGTAGCCCATAATACAGATTTGGAAAATGCCATGAATGAAGCACTTTCCGTAAAGTGGGGGGAGCTGCGCGGCCTCCAGGTAGTCAGCATTGCCCTTGGAAGCGTCACACTGCCGCCGGAGGATGCAGAGATGATCAAGCAGCTCCAGCGCACGGCCGTATTGCAGAACCCCAACATGGCCGGGGCAACTCTTGTGGGGGCACAGGCGGACGCCATGAAAGCGGCGGCATCCAATTCTTCCGGAGCTATGACCGGATTTATGGGAATGGGCATGGCGATGAATGCGGGCGGCGGCATGAATGCCCAGAACCTGTTCGCAATGGGCCAGCAGCAACAGGCGGCGAGGCAGCAGCAACAGCAGCAGGTGGAGCCGCCGCGGGACGCCGACGGTATGGAACGTTGGAAATGCTCCTG
>DKUL01000013.1:2327-2894 GCA_002490665.1 Lachnospiraceae bacterium UBA7205
CCTGCGGACAGCGATGGATGGACCTGTTCCTGCGGCACGGTGAACAAAGGGAGATTCTGTCAAAACTGCGGAGCAAAAAAGCCCGAAGGCGTTCCCCAGTATAAATGTGATAAGTGTGGCTGGGAGCCGGAGGATCCGACTCATCCGCCCAAGTTCTGTCCGGAATGCGGAGACCCCTTTGATGATGGGGATTTAACATAAGATGGGCATTATCATAGAACGAAACTTGCATAAAGTCAAATAAAAAAGGCAGGAGGAAAATGATATGGCTAAGGAAAATTGCAGGCACTGTGGTAAAGAAATAGGGTTCACATCCCAGGTCAAGCTGATCGATGGAACATTTATCTGCAGGGACTGTTACAAAAAGGCAGGGGAAGTGTTCCATAACATGGTGCATGGCTACGCTGCCTATGAACAGCTGCTGCGGGAGCAGGAGCGCAATCATATAATCTACGAGAAAATTTTGAACGGGCAGAAAAAGTCTGAGATGTTCGGAGCCACCAGCGCCTGGTATCTCTACTGCTATGCAGGCTGCGGTCTGATGTACTTCAAAACGGAACGGGGCGG
>DKUL01000066.1:0-2871 GCA_002490665.1 Lachnospiraceae bacterium UBA7205
CTTTCCAGAGGATGCCCCCGTGGGTGCGGGTTCTGCATTGTGGGGGATAAGGAGGGAAGAAAGACGGAAGCGGTGGCTGACCTGTCAGAATTTTGGGGCGGGGAAAAAGAAATCAAGCTCTTGGACGCAAATATTTTAGCCTGCCCGGATTGGGAGAGGCTCTTAGGACAGCTTGCAGACAGCGGGGCAGACGTTGATTTTACGCAGGGGCTTGACGTTCGGCTGATTACACCGGAGAAAGTGGGGGCATTAAATAAAATCAATACAAAAATGCTGCATTTTGCATGGGATAATCCGGATGATGACCTGACACCGTATTTTAAGAAGTTTTTAGAGCTGACAACAGTAAAAGATAAGCGGAAAAGGCGTGTCTACGTCCTTACCAACTATGGCAGCACCCATGAACAGGATTTGTACCGTATCTATACGCTGCGTGATTTAGGGTATGACCCGTATGTGATGGTGTATGAGAAGCCGACAGCGCCGGAGGAAACCCGAAAGATGCAGAGGTGGGCAAACAACAAATGGCTGTTCCATTCTGTAAAAGATTTTAAGGATTATGACCCAAGGGGGTACGGAAAGCAGACATTGGATCACAGATAAATATGGAGGAATTTTATGGCAGATAAAAAGAAACAGCAATCGGCTGAGTTTGCAAAGGATAAAAATGCTTTTGCGGGCGGAGGTTCCAAGAAACGGGACAGTGATACCAAAAAAGCAAAGCAGAAACAGTCCGGCGCACACCAGCCAAGAGATGCAGATATTACTTCTGGACATGATGTCCAGAAGTCAGGGAAAAACCCGGACAGTGGCAGTATGCAGGATAACCCTAACGGTTTTCGGAGTGATGAAAAGAAAACATCAGGACAGAAAGCCACGTCCGGACAGAAAACAAAATCCGGTCAAAAAAGACGCAAGCCGGGGCAGTTCCAAAAGGAAAACAGTTTTACAGAAAATAAGGAAAAGCCGGACAATGACAGTGCAGGCAGTAAAGCACAGGACGGTTTTTTCAAAGAGCAGAATGCTTTTACAGAGGAGAACAGAGAGGAACAGACCGGGGAAACAAAAGATTTCAGGGACGATTACCGCCGCAGGGACACTTACCAGCAGAGCCAGAAAAAGGGCAGATACCGCAGGCGGGAACATCAGGACAGGGAACGCACGAAAACATCTGATTTCGGGCGTGATTTCCAGACAAAGGATTATGATTTCACAGAAAAAAATACCTTTGCAGAGGGTGCGGAACCGGAGTTTCATGGAAGCAAAAAATTAGACAGGCTGCAAAAAAAAGCGGAGAAAGCAGGAAAAAAGACCGAAGCCGCAAGGAGGAAGCTGCCAAAGAAAAGGGAGTATTCCTTAGAGCGTGTCTTTGATGAAAAAACGGGCAGGGCAAGATATGTCCTGACCGCAGTGGTAAAGGAAAAGCCTTTCAAGGAGGATAACCCGTTAAAGAAGATTGCGGGCAGAGCCGGATCAGAGTTTACCAATTATGCACATGGCAAGGTTGCCGAATCTGAAAAGGAAAATTCTGCGGTGGAGGGCGCACACAAGACGGAACAGAAAGCCGAAGATGCTTACCGCTTTGTGAAGCGGCACTATAAGAGCAAAGAACAGCGGCAGCGTAAGAAAGTGGCGAAGCTGGAGAAAAAACAGTTTAAAAAGGAGGTCAGTTTCCGCTACCAGAAGTTTTTGGAAGAAAATCCGGAAATGCAGGAAAAGACCTTAAAGAAACAGTTGCAGAAAAGGATGCAGAAACAGCGCATCAAGCGTGAGTATGCAAAGGCAAGGCGGGCAGGGCAGGCGGCGAAGAATACGAAGGAAGCGGCGGTTAAATCAGCTAATTTTACCACAACAGTTGCGAAGAAATTACAGGAGATAGCGGCAAAACACGCCTCACTCCTTGTGACAGTTGCAGCTTTTGGGGTTCTTCTCATTATGATAATGACTTCCATATCGTCCTGCGGGGCAATGTTCTCGGAGGGCATGAGTACCACGCTGGCAGGAAGCTACATGAGCGTCCCGGCAGAGATTGACGCTGCGGATTTAGCTTTTTCGGAGCTTGAAATGGAATTGCAGAAAGAGGTTGATTCCATAGAAACGGATTACCCGGACTATGACGAATACCGCTATAACCTTGATGCAATCGGGCATGACCCGTTTGCGCTCATCAGCTACCTTTCCGCAGTCCATACGGAATTTACGGCGGCAGACGTGCAGGGCGAGATCGAGAGCCTTTTTGACGAGATGTATGAGCTGACCTTAAACCCTACAACGGAAACAAGGACAAGGACAGTTACAAAGACAGGCACACGCACCGTAACCAATGCTGACGGCACGACAAGTACGGAAACTTATACTTATGAGGAGGAAGAAGAATATACCGTAACCATACTGGAAGTCACGCTGACCGCAAAAGACTTAAACGTGGTCGCTGCCGGACACATGGACAGCGAACAGAAAGAGATTTTTGCACTTTATAATGAAACGCATGGACTGACACAGCAGTTTTACACACCTTTAGATTTATATTGGTATAACTATGTGAGCAGCTATTACGGCTACCGCATCAATCCTGTAACGGGGGCTGAACAGTTCCACAGGGGCGTTGACATTGCAGTGCCAACAGGAACAGGTGTCCTTGCGGCGATGGATGGCACTGTCACAACAGCCACCTATGACAGCTATTATGGGAATTATGTGGTGATTGAGGACAGCAAAGGCTACTGTACCAAGTACGCCCACATGGATATGTTAAGTGTCAGTGCGGGGCAGAGTGTGAAGCATGGGGACAGCATAGGAACAACGGGGAACACGGGGAGCAGTACCGGGAGCCACCTGCATATCGAGTGTCTGTATAACGGGGAGTATTAT
>DKUL01000066.1:3187-3425 GCA_002490665.1 Lachnospiraceae bacterium UBA7205
GGAAACAGGTGCGCCGGGAAGCGGTGGGGGAAATGCCATACCGCCTGATTCCTACGATGATGCAGCAGTGCAGGCGCTCATGGAGGAAGCCGCAAAGTATCTGGGTTATCCGTATGTATGGGGCGGTTCAAGCCCGTCCACCAGCTTTGACTGTTCCGGCTTTGTATGCTGGGTGTTTACCAACAGCGGAGTGCATAACCTGCCACGGACTACGGCACAGGGCATTTATGACCAGTGT
>DKUL01000039.1:0-1947 GCA_002490665.1 Lachnospiraceae bacterium UBA7205
AAAAAAACAGCCGGTCCCGACAAGTTTTGGCATTTCCGAGATACTTTATATGCTCGCCTGCGAAGGTGAGGAGGGAGCCGGATCACACGGATGGAGGAAACCATTGCCAGGGCATTGTCCGTCAACTGGACGGAGTATGACGTTCAGGGTGCCTATAAGTGGTAGAAGGAGGAGAAAAGAATGGACAAGTTTAGAAAATTTTCATCTACAAGGAAGGAGTGCCGCTGTAATGGTCATGGATTCGGTAGAAATTCTGGAAGATGTCATTGAAGATGAACTGCGCCGGGTAGCCATCCGTTATTACAGCGTGACACACAGCCAGGAGGAAACCATCACAAGCTGCGAAGGCGACTTAATCGTGATCTGTAACGTGCTTGCAGACTATGCAAACCTTCTGGATGAGTTCCTGAATGATGAAAAGGAGTGGGAACGGCTTGGATTCTGTGCAGTAATGCAGTATGAGCGTATGCGTGACAGATGCCGAAAAAATAACAGAAGGGCTGTAGGAGAAAACAGGCTATGACCGGAATGCAGCCATTGAGAAATGCAGACGTAAGGCAAGAAACCGAAGGCGGACACCGGGATCGGGGAAGACGCGCTTGTTCTTTCCGCCAGACGCCGTGCAGGGGAGCAGAAGCCTGCCGCAGAAAACAACCAAACTGAATAGGGATACGGACAGGGAGAGAAGGGAAAATACCTTCTCTTTTTCTGTCCAAAACATACAGCCGCAGCAGGCGGCAGAAAGTGAGGATATTTATGGGACTGGATATGAATTATGAGGCAGAGGTGTTCGTGGATACGGAAAATTTAAGCAGGGAGGACTGGCTTGCCTGCCGCCGCAAAGGGATTGGCGGGAGCGACGCCGCAGCTATCATGGGAATGTCGCCGTTTTGTACGAAACGTGACCTGTACTATGACAAATGCGGCATACAGGCAGTCATGGATGAGGAGGAAGACAACTGCAAAGGATGTGGGACACCGACTGGAGGACCTTGTGGCGGAGATTTTTTCCAGAAAGACAGGACTGAAGGTGTATCCCATGCGGAAGATGTTCCGCCACCCGCTCTACCCATTCATGCAAGACCATTTTAATGGTCTTGCGGATAGTGGATTTTTTTATAGATTTCCCCGACGGCAGCAAGGGCATCCTTGAGTGCAAGACCACCAACTATAACTGCATGGTCACGGAACGTGACCTTAATAAGTGGGCAAATGATTCCACCCCTGTCAATTATGAGTACCAGGGGCGGTACTATATGGCGGTTATGAACATCAATAAGATGTATTTTGCTGCCTGTATGGGAACAACGAGAACGAGTTCTTTATCCGCTACATGGAGCGCGACCTTGACATCGAGGAAGACCTGATCGCTGAGGAGAAATTTTTCTGGACAGAGAACGTGGAAAAAGGCGTGGAGCCGCCCTATACCGAAAAGCCCGACCTTGTGCTGGAGAGCATACGGAAGCATTGCGCTCCGTCGGACAGGGACGCGGATGCGGTAAAGCTTGACCGGAAATATCTTGTGAGCATCAGGCATTATTTGGAGCTGAAGGAACAGAAGGCGCAGCATGAGGGCGAGGCAAAGAAACTGGATGAAAAGATGAAGGAAGCCTACACGGAGATCGTGCGGGAGATGGGGACAAGCTGTACCGGCGTGTTAAAGACCGGCAGCGAGGAATATGTGGTTTTCTATAACCCCGCCTACCGCACGGGCATTGACAAAAAGGGGCTGGAGCGCTTAAAGGTGCAGCACCCGGATGTCTATGACGACTATGTGAATACGATGGAGAGCAGGAGGTTTTCCGTCAAGGTGAAAGGAGCGGCTTAAATGAAGAAGAATGACCTTGTATATATCTGTTTCCCGCTGTCGGCGCCGACAGTGCAGGAAATACAAAAAAATATGGAGAAAGCGGCGTATTATGCGGACCGGATTTGACCCTGCAGGAT
>DKUL01000039.1:2255-2512 GCA_002490665.1 Lachnospiraceae bacterium UBA7205
AAATGACAGGCAGTTTGACCAGGATACCATGGCTGCCCGCTGCCGGGAGATTGCCGCGCAGTTTGGCTCTGCGCATGTAGGGATGAACAGCAATTATTTTGCTTTTCATTCAAAGTCCATTGATTTTGTGACCATTTTCGGCATAGCTGCTCTTGTGCTTGCCGGAGGATATGTAGTCATCCAGAGTATATTTCGTATCTCTGTGAACGACAAAATATAAAGCTATGGACAGCTCCGCACCATCGGCGCAACACTCA
>DKUL01000055.1:0-213 GCA_002490665.1 Lachnospiraceae bacterium UBA7205
AGATAAAATATCTCGAAATACTTAAAATTACTTAAAAAATAGGAAAATCCAAGTAATACTTTAGAATAATTTAACAAAAAAACATTCTTTCTTTAGCTAAAAAATCAATGTTTCTTTAATTCGATTTATGCTAAATTTATAGTGTCCAATGAATGCAATATCGTTATTATGAGAAAGGAGAGAGCACAGTATGGTGGTAGGAAGATTGCGAAA
>DKUL01000055.1:509-19745 GCA_002490665.1 Lachnospiraceae bacterium UBA7205
TATGGTGGTAGGAAGATTGCGAAAAACGTTGAAACGAAGTCTGGCAATAGCGTTGGCAGCAGCGCTTATGGCGACTTCGGTTCCTGATTTTTCTGTTACAGCCATGGCTGAGGAGACAGTCAGCGAAGAAAATACTTCGGACAAGGCTGCGTCAAAGGAAACAGGGGAAGGAGCGCAGGACGAAGAATCGACAGACAGCGTGTCGACAGAACAGAAGGAGGACACAACTGGGACACGAGAGTCCGACACAGAGCAGTATGAGACGGAGAATGCTTCGGAGACAGAGCATGCATCAGACACAGAAAGCATGACGGAGCGGGAGGATAAGACAGAGACAGAGAGCGAAACAGAGACTCGGACTGAAACGGAGACTGACACAGATGATATAACAGAGTCAGTCGAAGACGAGGAGGAATCTGAGACAGAGGAAAGACTTGACAAAAATACGGACGTGGAACAGGGTCAGGAGGATGCGGCTCCGGCAAACGAGGAAGTTTTTTATGAAAACAACTTTGACACAGTAGAAAGACTGGAAGATGTTGTAAATATTGATGCTAGCCAGGGATCAGCATTTAAAGACGGTGATAACAATGTGATTGCATCTATCGCTGAATTAAATAAAGACAATAAAGACAATAAGGCAATCAAGCTTACGGCTGATGTATCTACAACGAATGCATGGCAGGATATCTTTAAAATAGTGATTGACCTAAAAGACAAGGAGTTTACCAAAACAATCAGTGAAAAAGTGGTCATGAGTTATGATCTGTATTTTCCGGCAGATAGTGTCGGGGAAAACTTTGGCACGATGTCAGCGATTGGGTCTTTGAAGAGCGGTGAAAATTGGACCTGGATCACAGAAAAAAACGGTGTCCCATTTGGGGCAGAACAATGGGCAGAGACCTCAGACGTTGACGGATATAAAGTGTTCCATGCAGAAATCAATATGAATGATTTTAAGACATGGAATCAGGAAGAAAATAAAGATGAAGACTTCGGTTTTGAGGGGATTACGCCAATCAAGTCAGTTATACCGAGCCTCGGCATAAGCGATGGCACTTATAACGGAGATATCTATCTGGATAACCTAAAGGTGAAAGCAGTAGGCGTAACAGCAGATGGCGGCAATACAGAAGATCCAGATAAGCCCGGAGAGGAAGAACCAACAGACAAGAATATACTCTATAGCATGAACTTTGATAAACTGGACAGTCTTGAAGGTGTTTTGCAAGAAAATGTGAAAAATGTGACACCTGTATTGGCAGAGCTTGTAACAGGAAACAAGGCGGTAAAATATACAGTTGATTTACCTGGAACAGGAACATGGGAAGAAATATTCAAACCAAGCCTGATTTTGGCAACGCCGAACAATACACCTATTAAAGGGAAAGTAGCCATGAGCTACGATGTCTACTTCCCATCAGAAAGCATTGGAGAGACATTTGGGAAGATAAAAGCCCAGGCAGCTTTTAAGAGCGGGGATAATGGTACAAAGTGGGTTAGCCAGCAATCATGGCCTGACTGTGGGAAAGAAGATTTGGAAGAGGATGAAAAGGTTCCTGGCTTTAAAAAGTTTCACGTAGAAATAGATATTGACAATCTCAAGGATGGAGAGTCTGATTATCCAATTGATCAGCTTACGCCATTGCATGCAGTCATTCCGTGTCTGGCGGGAGAAAAGAACCCTTATAAGGGCGACGTCTATCTGGACAATGTCGAGCTCAAGATTGTGGAGGGGGCTGGTGATGATAATCCTGGCGAGGAAGAAAACCCTCCAACAGTAACGAAAGAGCTGATTTATGAAAATGACTTTAACGAGCTGGCAAGTCTTGAGAATGTCCTGAAAGAGAATGTTTCAGGAAGGACACCGGAACTGGCAGATCTTGCAACAGGAAACAAGGCGGTTAAATACACCATCAGCGCGCTGGCAGGAGGCGGCTGGGATGATATATTCAAGGCACAGTTTAACCTGGCAGAAGCATATGACAAACAGATTACGGAAAAGGTAGTCATGAGCTATGATGTGTATTTTCCGACTGCAAGTGTGGCGGCAGAGAGTTTTAAGACGATAAAGGCACAGGCTACGGTTGCCAGCGGCGGTGAATGGGTTTGGGCTACCCAGAAAACATGGCCGGAGATTACGGTCGAAAAACTGGAAGATGACGCAGAGGTGCCAAACTTCAAGAAGGCTCATGTAGAAATTGACATGAATGAACTTCAGGTCTGGGATGGTGAATTAAATGATAACAAACCATATCCGTTTGAGCAGATTACACCAATTTATGCAGTCATCCCATGTCTTGCCGGCGCAGGCAGCACATACAGCGGAGACTTATACCTGGACAACCTCAAGGTCTGGGCAGTAAATGAAACCAGCGAGACACCCGACCCGACAGAGGACGTGGTTCTGAATCTGGACGCGTCGGCATGGACAGTCGGTGGTGTGTATCAGTATGACGGTGAGAGCAAAATCGAGAACAAGACTGTCGGTGACAAGAAGTTCCTGGTGGCAACAGTGGACTATTCCAAAAACGCAAACACAGGCTGGAGCGAGCCGAAGTTCGACTATGTCCATCCTGAACAGGTGCCAAGCCTGAAGGGATATAATGCGTTTGTTGCAGATGTATACTATAAACCAGCAGACAAGACAGGAGGCAGCTTTGGGGTAAAGCTATATGCGAAATCACCTGTTACGCAGAGTGAGATTATCAACAGTGATGCCCCATTGCCGGAAGGGGAAGCAGTAGACATTCCGGGACTGGAAGGCTATTACAAGGCACAGTTTGTAATGGAAAAGAAGTTTGACGGAGCCTTTCAGAACCTGACATTCAGTATCGTGGGTAAAAACACGGATTATGTGGGTGAAGTCTATCTCGACAATATGCGTTTCACTAAGATTACGGCTCCGGATATTTATGTGGACAGTACCATTCCTGTACAAAAAGGAGCCGGAGTCCAGGTTGTCGACAATGGCAGAAACCTCCAGACTGCAAGCGGCCAGAAAACCCCGATTGCGGAAAACGTAGCGCTTGTTGATGCCAGGGCGATTGACGCGACAAAAAACCTGTATGCATATTTAAAGGCAGTAGGGGAGTCTGACAGCGTAATTTTTGGACATCAGAATGATACCCACCACAAGGCAGGCAGCAAAGGGGATGGATTTTCGGAATCCGACACCAAGGACGTGACAGGCAGTATTGCAGGCGTGATTGGTATTGATGTATTGTCGCTTACAGGCAACGAGGCGTCAGAGTGGAATACGCCGGAGGCGGACAGAATTGCGCATGTGGCGGATATCACGCGAAAGGCAGCGGCAGAGGGCGCGCTGGTTACACTGTCCGCGCATATGCCAAACTTCGAGGTGATAGATCAGCGCGTAAAAGCATATGACACAGCGGGTGGAGCCGTAGATGTAACAAATAATGAAAAGGTTGGCTATTGGACAACGGAGAATGGCGAAAAGCAGTACAACTTCTCCGGCTACACACCGGGAACGACGACAGGAAACATCGTACAGCGGATTATGCCCGGTCAGGACTTAAACTACCTTTACACAGATTATCTGGATTTAATTGCAGATTATGCAAAATCCGTGGAAGGAGACGGCATTACCATTTTGTTCCGTCCATTCCATGAGAACACGGGCAGCTGGTTCTGGTGGGGCGCGGCGTTCTGCGACGAGCAGGCGTACATCAACCTGTTCCGCTATACAGTGGATTACATGAAAGAGACAAAGGGCGTACACAACATGCTCTATGTGTATGGTCCAGGCAGCGAGGCGGCAAATGTCACGGAGTATGGTGCACGGTATCCGGGCGATGACTATGTGGATATGATTGGCTATGACTTATACCACTCCGGACCGACACAGGCAAGCGAGCCGGGCTATTTGCAGAGTATCAGCAAGCAGAACCAGATTTTACGCGATTTTGCGACAGCACATGATAAACTCTATGCCATCACAGAGACCGGTGTGGCAGAAGACGACAAAACCGCATTGAAACGCACCGGCAACGAGGTAATGGACTGGTACATGCAGCTGTTAGACCAGATTACGAAGGACGGCGGAATCTGCTATTTCCTCGTATGGGCAAACTTTGATGAAAACGGCAGCTTCTATCTGCCCTACGTGGTAGAAAAGAAGGAGAATGGCGTGCTGCATGGACATGAGATGCTCGACGAGTTCATTAAGTTTTACAATGACGGCAGGAGTGTCTTTGCGACAGACATGAACAGTGGATACCAGCAGATTACAGGCGTGACCAACACGACAAAGGAAGATGCACTGTCCGGCTATATCGTAACACCGCAGTCCGGCGACAGGATTCTGCCCGACCAGGCGAACCCGACTACAAGAATTGCGGCAAAGATATCAGGAATCGCCAAGGATGCGGATAATGTCCGGTTTGTTGTGGAGACAGAATTTGACAGGGTTACATTAAAGGCAGCATATAATGAAGAACAGGGCGTATGGGAAGCCACGTTAAAGGACAGCGCGCTCCTGAGCCTGGGCGAGGCGCTCGGAACAATTACGCTGTTTGTCGGCGATATAGAAGTTGCAGCCATTACGGCTAAATTTAATATGGAAGTACCGGTGCAGGACGATATGGTTCCAGAGGATTTTGAGGGCTACAACGGCGACAGCCAGCAGCTGGGACTTGTGTGGGCGACGAACAAGGCTTCCGGCAGCGAGATTTCATTCTCCCTGACAGACGACCCGGAGAAGGTATTTGGCGGAAAATATGGGTTAAAGATGGATGTCACATTTGCGGCAGGCGATGCGTGGGCAGGCGCGACAAAGGGCATGAATGCCAACTGGAGCGCAGGCAATGCACTGGAATTTTACACGATTCCTGAGACAAAGGGACAGAAGGTTGTCATCCAGGTTACCACAGGCGGCAATACCATTTTTGAGACCTATTTGCAGGAATATGAACGCTACACCGACAATGCACAGACAGGATTCCCGGTAAAGGTGACAATTCCGTTTGGCGCATTTGTGGGAAGGGATAACAAGGAAGCCAAATTTGACCCGGCGAAGATTGAGAGCATCGGACTCTGGTGCAATGCAATTCCAAAGGACGGTCTGACATTCCCGCTGAGCACGACGCTGTATTATGATGAATTTAGAGTTGTGACGACGGACAAGACTGAGGTGACAATCGAACCGCTGGCAAAGAAAGGCATCTGGGTTAAGGAGATTCCGGCACAGACTTATACAGGCAAGGCGCTGAAGCCGGAAGTACAGGTATATGATGATGCAAAACTCCTGACGCTGAAAAAGGATTACACAGTAAGCTACAAGAACAACACCAAAAAAGGTCAGGCAGATGTCATCATTAAAGGCAAGGGCAACTATGCGGAGATGATTACGGCTCACTTTGAGATTGTGCCAAAACAGGTCGGCGGGCTGACCATCACGGCGCCGGATTATCTCATTTATAATGGAAAAGAACAGAGAATTTCCGTGACGGTAAAGGACGGCAAGAAGAAACTGAGCGCTAAGAATGATTACACCCAGACAATCACCTTTGTCCCCGAGGGGGCGGAGTCAGGCACGGTGGTAGAGAAAGCAAAAGAAGCCGGTATCTATCAAATCAAGATTGCCATGAAGGGGAATTACGATGGTGAAGTGACAGTGCCATGCAAGGTGGTAAAGGACAAGGAGCTTCTCACCAAGGCAAAGGTGACGCTTCCGTCCAACGCGCTCGATTACAAGGATGGCGCAGCAGTAGAATTCGAGAATCCTGCACAGATTATCGTGAAGCTGGGCAGCAAGGTGATTCCGCAGAAGGCAGAGGATGGCACGGACAACTATGTCATTACGTATGTGAACAACAGGGAAGTAGGAACCGCAAGTGTCGTGATTACAGGTGTGGAGACCGGGAAATATGTAGGAAGCTGCAGCAAGACATTCACTGTCAAGGGAACACCGTTCTCTGCAAAAACCATTGAGATAACGGAGTTCCAGACGAATCTTCCATATACAGGCAGGACAATCTACCAGAATCCGGTACTGAAGGACAAGGCTACCAGTACAGTGCTTGAGAAGAATGTTGACTACAAAGTGACCTACACAAACAACCTGAACGCCGGAAAAGCGACCATGGTGCTCACAGGTATCAGCAAGTACAGCGGTACAATAAAACAGACGTTTACCATTGATAAGGCGGAGCTGACAACGCAGATGCTTCAGAAGAGTGCCATGACGGTGAAACAGAACCGTGCAGGCGTGACACCGGATGTGGAGCTGGTTTACGATGGCAGGTCACTGGTGAAGGACGTGGACTATAAGCTGACCTACACAAACAATAAGAACACGACAACGGAGACCAAGAAAGCTTACATCAGCATTGCGGGCAAAGGAAATTTCAAGGGAAGCTTAAAGAACGCAGTGGAGCTGACCATCCAGCCAAAATCATGGGACAGCGGTGAAATCACGGTGGAAGTTCCCGATATGAAGTACAAGCCGAACACAAAGGAGTACAAGCCGAATGCAGTCGTGTACGATAACGGCAAAAAGCTCACGAAGAATAAGGACTATGTGATAGAGTATGCATTGAACAAGAAGGAGGACATCACGCTTACGCAGGATGGACAGCTTCCTGCCAACGGGCATACGGCAAATGTGATTATCACACTGACAGGCGCGGATTATGTTGTGAATGCGGATGACACACAGAGCAGCAAACAGACCTTTGCATTTACGATTATCGGAAGGCTGATGAGCGAGACGAGGATAGCGCTCAAGCCTGACAAGGTACAGTACTTCAGCCAGTATGGAACCAGACCGGGCAAGGATGATTTGGCAGTGACGTATAAGGGCGAAGAGGTGAAGGTTGATGAATATGATATCATCTCCTACAGCAAGAATGACAGGAAAGGAAGTGCGACACTGGTTGTCCAGGGCAAGGGTCAGTACGGCGGAACCAAGAAATTTACATTTAAAATCAATGCGAGGGGAATACAGACCAACCTTGCAGAGGCATTGGAAAAAATCATGTCAGCCATGATGGAACAATTGTAATGCCAATAAAAGAAGCGGTGCGGGATATCCTGTACCGCTTCTTTTGCCTGGAATGTCAGGAATAGTCAGAACTAACTGTTTATAAACAAAACATAAAAATGGAAAAATCTGTTGACAACTGCGCTGCCAGGGTATATTCTGTAGCAAGTAAATGCTTTGAAAGTCAAAATATTTGATTGCCAAAATATTTGAGCGTCAAAATGTTTTGGCTGCTGAATTCAGGTATTGAAGTAAATGAAGGTAATAAATTTTTAACAAATTGAAAGGATGGAAGAACCATGTTAGAAAGAGTAAAAGAAATCATCGAGGAGCAGTTAAACGTTGAAGGTGTGGAGATTACAGAGGAGACACGCTTCAAGGAAGACTTAGAGGCAGACTCACTCGACTTATTTGAGCTTGTTATGGCATTTGAGGAGGAGTACGGCGTGGAGATTCCTTCCGAGGATCTGGAGCAGATTACGACAGTCGGCTCAATCATCAAATATATGCAGGATAAAGGCGTTAACGCATAATTGCGCTGACAGGATTATAAAGCAGCCGTCCGATAGTCATCATGGAGTATCGGGCGGCTGTAATAGAAAAAACAGGAGCTTGTATGAAAACAAGAATTACAGAATTATTAGGAATTGAATATCCCATTATACAGGGCGGCATGGCATGGGTTGCCGAGCATAATCTGGCTGCGGCAGTTTCCGAGGCAGGCGGGCTTGGCATCATCGGTGCGGGCGGCGCGCCTGCGGAATTTGTCAGGGAACAGATTCGGAAAGTGAAGGAAGCGACACAGAAACCATTTGGTGTCAACATCATGCTGATGAATCCCGAGGCGGATGCCATTGCACAGGTTGTCGTGGACGAGGGCGTCAAGGTGGTCACGACAGGCGCCGGAAACCCGGGCAAGTACATGGAAATGTGGAAGGCGGCAGGCGTCAAGGTGATTCCCGTAGTGGCAAGCGCCGGAATGGCGAAGCTTATGGAGCGCGGCGGCGCGGATGCGGTTGTCGCGGAAGGAATGGAGAGCGGCGGGCATATTGGTTCCATCACGACGATGGCGCTTGTGCCCCAGGTTGCCGATGCGGTCAGCATTCCTGTCATTGCTGCGGGCGGCATCGCGGACGGCAGGGGATTTGCGGCGGCATTCATGCTCGGCGCGGAGGCAGTGCAGCTTGGCACGCGCTTTGTGGCGGCAAAGGAGTCCATCGTGCATGAAAATTACAAGGCGATGCTCATCAAGGCAAAGGATATCGACTCCGCAGTCACAGGCATGTCAACAGGGCATCCTGTCAGGAGCATCCGGAACAAAATGACCAAGGAATACTTAAAGATGGAAAAAGAGGGCGCTGACTTCATGGAACTGGAGAAGCTGACCCTTGGCTCGCTCAGAAAAGCCGTGACAGAGGGCGACGTGGTCAACGGAACGGTCATGGCAGGCCAGATTGCGGGGCTTGTGAAGAAAGAACAGCCCTGTAAGGAAATCATATCGGAAATTATGGAGGAAGGGCTTGCGCTGATGCACAAGTTTTAGGGATGGAGTTTTATATAGAAAGGGGCGGCACGATAGAAATGAGCAGAATCGCATTTATTTTCCCGGGGCAGGGTTCGCAGTATGTCGGCATGGGAAAGGATTTTTATGATACATATGAGGAGGCAAAGGAAGTATACCGGCTTGCGGGCGAGGTGTCAGGGCTTGACATGGAGGCGCTTTGCTTCACGGAAAATGACAAGATAAACATTACGGAATACACGCAGATTGCAATGCTTGCCACAGAGGTAGCGATTTTAAAGGTGCTTGAGTCAAAGGGTGTCCGTGCGGAGGTCACCGCAGGCCTGAGCCTTGGCGAGTACGGCGCACTGGCAGCGGCGGATGTCATGGACTTAAAGGACTTGTTCCATATTATAAGGAAGCGCGGCATCTTCATGCAGGAGGCATATCCCACCGGCGGAGCCATGACAGCAGTGCTGGGACTCGACAGTGACAAGATTGAGGAAATCTGCCGCCAGACAGACGGAATCGTGAGCATCGCAAATTACAACTGCCCCGGGCAGATTGTCATTACGGGCGAGGAGGCAGCAGTCACAAAGGCATCCGAGGCGCTCTCGGACGCAGGCGCAAAACGCTGCGTGCCGCTCAAGGTCAGCGGGCCATTCCACTCGGAGCTGTTAAAGGGCGCCGGGGAAAAGCTTGAGAAAGAGCTTATCGGCATCAGTCTCAGGAATCCGTCCATACCGTATATCAGCAACCTGGACGCGCTGGACGTGACGGAGGCGGCGCCGATTAAGACGCTCCTGAAAAGCCAGGTGTCAAATTCGGTGTGCTGGCAGCAGTCCGTCGAGAAAATGATTGCGGACGGCATTGACACCTTTATCGAAATCGGGCCTGGAAAGACACTGAGTGGATTTATGAGAAAAATCAACAAGGATGTCAGGTGCATGAATATCGACAAGCTGGAAGATCTGGACAAGGTATTAGAGACATTGAAAGGAAAAGAGGAATAGAATGTTAACAGGAAAAATTGCCCTTGTAACAGGGGCAGGCAGGGGAATCGGCAGGGAAATTGCACTGACACTTGCAAAGAACGGCGCCACTGTCATTGTAAATTATAACGGCTCCAAGGAAAGCGCCGACGCGGTTGTCGCGGAGATCGAAAAAAACGGCGGGAGCGCCGAGGCAGTACAGTGCAATGTGTCTGATTTTGCGGCAAGCGAGGCATTTGTAAAGCAGATTCTTGACAAGTACAAAAAGGTCGATATCCTTGTAAACAATGCGGGTGTCACGAGGGATAACCTGATTATGCGCATGTCCGAGGCGGATTATGACGCTGTTCTTGACACCAACCTAAAAGGCGCGTTCAACATGATCCGCCATCTCTCCCGCAGCTTTATCAAGCAGAGAGGCGGCAAGATTATCAATATTTCATCCGTGAGCGGTGTGCTTGGGAATGCAGGACAGGCAAATTACTCGGCTTCCAAGGCGGGGCTTATCGGGCTGACCAAGAGTGTCGCAAGGGAGTTTGCAAGCCGCGGGATTAATGTCAACGCGGTGGCGCCGGGATTTATCGACACGGACATGACAAAGAATATGACAGAGGATGCGAAGAAAGAGCTGAATAACATGATTCCCATGGGGAAAATGGGCACGACAAAAAGCATTGCAGACCTTGTGATGTTCCTTGCGGGAGAACAATCAGACTACATCACCGGACAGGTAATCTGTGTGGACGGCGGGATGTGCATATAGAAAGGAAATAGGTTTTAACATGAAAAAGAGAGTAGTAGTAACCGGCATGGGAGCGATAACCCCGATCGGAAACAGTGTCGATGCATTCTGGGACAGTGTAAAACAGGGAAAAATCGGTTTTGCGCCGATAACATATTTTGACACGGCTGATTTTAAGTGCAAGCTGGCAGCCCAGGTCAAGGATTTTAACGCGGCTGATTACATGGATAAGAAGGCGGCACGCAGGATGGAGCCGTTCTGCCAGTTTGCGGTTGCGGCGGCAAAGGAAGCCATCGAGGATGCGGGACTTGACATGACAAAGGAAGACCCCTACAGGGCAGGATGTGCCGTGGGGAGCGGTATCGGCAGCCTCCAGGCAATGGAGCGGGAGCACACAAGGCTCGAGGAAAAAGGACCATCAAAAGTGGCGCCGCTTCTCGTGCCGCTGATGATATCCAACATGGCGGCGGGAAATGTCAGCATTGCATTCAATCTTAAGGGCAAGAGCATCAATGTGGTGACGGCATGTGCCACAGGTACCAATTCAATCGGCGAGGCATTCCGTACCATCCAGTACGGTGATGCGGACATCATGGTGGCAGGCGGAACAGAGAGCTCCATCACGCCGATTGGCATTGCCGGGTTTACTTCTCTCACGGCGCTTTCCACCTGTGAGGATCCGGCGCGTTGTTCCATCCCGTTTGACAAGGACAGAAGCGGGTTTGTGATGGGCGAGGGTGCGGGCGTTGTCGTGCTCGAGGAGCTTGAGCATGCAAAGGCGCGCGGTGCGAAAATCTATGCAGAGGTAGTGGGGTATGGCTGCTCGTCAGACGCATATCACATCACCTCGCCGGCAGAGGATGGCGAAGGCGCCGCAACAGCCATGTTAAATGCAGTGAAGGATGCAGGCGCGTCGGCGGAGGACATCACCTACATCAATGCGCACGGCACAAGCACGCACCACAATGATTTGTTTGAGACAAGGGCGATTAAGCTTGCGTTTGGCAGCCATGCAAAGGATATCCGGATTAATTCGACGAAGTCCATGATCGGGCATCTTCTCGGAGCGGCTGGCGCGGTTGAGTTTGTCACCTGCGTAAAGGAGCTTCAGGAGGGATATATTCATCAGACCGTAGGCCTTATGGAGAGCGAGGAGGAAATGGATCTCGACTACTGCAAGGAGAGCAGCAGCGGGTCATTTGCCTATGCGCTCAGCAACTCCCTGGGCTTTGGCGGACACAACACAAGTATTTTGATAAAGAAGTATTCGGAATAAAACGAGCAGTTGGAAAAGGAAAAGGTGACACATATGTCAGTTTATACAGCAAAGGAAATCATGGAAATTATTCCACACAGACATCCGTTTATGCTGATTGATACAATCGAGGAGCTTGAGGAAGGTGTCAGGGCGCTTGGGAAAAAGTGCGTGAGTTTTAATGAGCCGTATTTTGCCGGTCATTTTCCGGGGAATCCCGTCATGCCGGGCGTGCTGATTATAGAGGCGCTCGCACAGGTCGGGGCAGTCGCCATGCTGGGAACACCGGAGATGAGGGGAAAGACCGCGTATTTTGCCGGAATTGACAAGGCGCGGTTCAAGCAGAAGGTACTTCCGGGCGATGTGCTGATGCTTGAGACAAAGATTATAAAGGTAAAAGGACCGGTCGGTATCGGGGAGGCTGTTGCCACCGTCAACGGAAAGGTTGCCTGCAAGGCAGAGCTGACATTTGCAATCAGCTGACGCAGGATTAGATTATTGCATGGAGGTTCATATGGATAAGTCAGAGCATGTAAAGAGCGGAAGAAGATTTCCCATCAATTTATACAATAAGCTTGAGGAAAGGTTGCGGAACAAGTCAGAGGACACACAGGAACAGGCAGAGGAAGCAAAAGCGGAGGACAAAAGCCAGATTAAGTGTCCGAAGTGCGGTAAAATGGTTGACCGTGCACGCGTTGTCAAGAAGAAATACGTATGCTATGAGTGCGGCGGGTATTTCCGCGTCAAGACCAATAACCGTATCCGTATGGTTGCAGACCCTAAGAGCTTTGAGCCGTGGTTTGAGGATATGGCGGTCAGCAATCCGCTTGATTACGAAGGATATGAGGATAAGCTTGCGGCTGCAAGGGAAAAGACAGGTCTGAAAGAGGCAGTCACGGTAGGACGCTGCAAGGTGTTTGGCGAGGACATCGTGCTTGGCATATGTGACTCCCGGTTTATGATGGCGAGCATGGGGCATGTCGTGGGTGAGAAAATCACAAAGGCGATTGAGCGCGCGACCGAGCTACGTCTCCCGGTGTTTCTGTTCTGCTGCTCTGGCGGCGCCAGAATGCAGGAGGGCATCGTATCGCTGATGCAGATGGCAAAGACCTCTGCGGCAATCAAGAAACACGGCGACGCCGGGCTGCTGTACTGTTCCATCCTCACAGACCCTACGACAGGGGGTGTGACGGCAAGCTTTGCGATGCTTGGCGATGTCATTATGGCGGAGCCGGGCGCGCTTATCGGATTTGCAGGTCCCAGGGTCATCAAGCAGACAATCGGCCAGGAGCTTCCGGAGGGCTTCCAGACAGCGGAATTCCTTGTGGAGCACGGATTTGTCGACGGCATTGTGCTCAGGGAAAATTTGAAAAAGACCATCCATTTCCTGATAAAGTCCCATCAGGGTACAGGAAAGAAGACGTATGCGGATTTCTGTGAGGACCATGGATTCCACTTTGAACTGAGTGAGGAATTAAAAGAGCAGTCATGGAAATCAAAACCGCGCAGCGCGTGGGAAAAGGTAAAGGCAGTCCGCCAGGTGGAACGTCCCGCGGCGACAGACTATATGGAGCACATCTTTGATGTGTTCGTGGAGGCGCATGGGGACAGGGGAGTCCATGACGACAAGGCGCTGATTGGCGGTATCGGATTTTTGGAAGGACAGCCGGTGACCGTAATCGCGGACCTGAAAGGAAAAGATTTCAAGGAGTGCCAGGAGAGAAACTTTGGCATGCCACTGCCGGAAGGGTACAGAAAGGCACTCCGCCTGATGAAGCAGGCAGAGAAGTTCAACCGTCCGATAGTCAGCTTTGTCAATACGTCAGGCGCATTCTGCGGCCTTGAGGCGGAGGAGCGCGGACAGGGGGAGGCGATTGCCAGAAACCTGCTTGAAATGTCAGGGCTCAAGGTTCCGGTGCTCTGCATCCTGATTGGCGAGGGCGGCAGCGGCGGCGCGCTTGCGACAGCAGTCGGCAACGAAGTCTGGATGATGGAGAACGCGACGTATTCCATTCTTTCGCCGGAAGGATTTGCCTCCATTTTGTGGAAGGATGCCAACAGGGCGCAGGAAGCCAGCGAGGTCATGAACATTACGGCGCAGGATTTGAAGCGGCTTGGCGTCATCGAGCGTATTATCCCGGAATTTGGCGGGGCGGACAAGAAGACAGCTGCGGCAATTGCAGGCTATATGAAAGAACATATCAAGGAATTTCTGGAGAAGTATGATGGCAGGACAGGCGATTCGATTGCAGAGGAACGGTATCAGCGTTTTCGGAATTTCTGATAAAAGAGGATGAATCATGAGTGTAAATGAATTGAGGATAGGCGGTCTCTGCGCGCGCATTCCCGTGATACAGGGGGGAATGGGCGTCGGGGTGAGCCTGTCGGGTCTTGCGGGGGCAGTTGCGGCGGCAGGCGGCGTGGGCGTCATCTCAACGGCGCAGATTGGATTCCGCGACCCGGATTTTGGAAAGCATCCGATAGAGTGCAACCTGAAGGCAGTCGGTGAGGAAATCAGGAAGGCGCGCAAGAAGGCGGACGGCGGCATTGTCGGCGTCAACATCATGGTGGCGACCAGAAGGTATGAGGACTATGTGAAGGCGGCGGTGGACGCAGGCGCCGACCTGATTATCTCCGGCGCGGGACTTCCCATGACACTGCCTGAAATTGCGGGAAATACAAGGATTGCACCGGTTGTTTCAAGCAGAAAGTCCCTGAGCGTCATTTCAAAATACTGGAAGAAAAAGTATGACAGGAAACCGGATCTGGTCGTGATAGAGGGACCTGAGGCAGGCGGTCATCTTGGATTTACCAAGGAGGAGATTGATGCGTACACCGTCACGGGAGAAAAAAATTATGACGACGAGGTAAAGGCGGTCATCGCGCTTGCAGACGAGCTTGATGTGCCTGCAGTGGTGGCAGGCGGCGTCTATGAGCGCGCGGACATGGAGCATTATCTTGCGATGGGCGCCAGGGGCGTGCAGATTGCAACGCGTTTCGTGACGACGAGGGAGTGTGATGCTTCCGACGCCTATAAGCGGGCGTATATTGACGCAAAAAAAGAAGATATTGTGATTGTGAAAAGTCCGGTGGGAATGCCGGGACGCGCGATACACAATGCTTTTCTGGACAAGGTGGCGGCAGGCGAGCGCTTTATGAGGGGATGCAGGCAGTGCATCATTACCTGTAAACCGGACACGGCGCCGTACTGCATCACCGAGGCATTAATCAATGCAGTGGAGGGCAGGCTTGACGAAGGACTCATCTTCTGCGGCAGCAATGCGTACAGGGCGGATAAGATAGAAACAGTGGCGGATATAATGGAGGAATTTTCATAATGACGATAAGAATCACAGGTACGGGAAGCGCCCTGCCAGAAAAGATAGTGACAAATTTCGATTTGCAGGAGCTTGTGGAGACCTCCGATGAATGGATACGTGAGCGCACGGGAATTGCACAGCGGCGGATTTCCATGGGCGAGACGGTTGCCACGCTGTCAGCCGCGGCGTGTCAGAGAGCGCTGGAGATGGCAGGGAAAACGGCGGAGGAAGTGGAACTCATTCTTGTGGCGACCTGTTCGCCGGAAATGCTCCTTCCCTGCTGTGCCTGTCAGGTGCAGGACATCATCGGGGCATCCCATGCGGCAGCATTTGACCTGAATGCCGCATGTTCCGGATTTTTGTTCGCGCTGAACACGGCATATGCGTACATGCAGTCAGGCATCTACAAAAATGCGTTGATTGTCGGGAGCGAAGTGCTGTCAAAGCTTGTCGACTGGAGTGACAGGGGGACGTGCGTCCTGTTTGGCGACGGCGCGGGGGCAGCTTTTGTGGAAGCATCTGCTGAGGACATTGTCCGTGACAATGGGCGCAAAGTGGGAATGGAGTGCATGGTACAAGGCTCGGACGGCACAAAGGGGATGGTGCTTTCCTGCGCGGAGCGGCCTGTGGACAATGCGTTTATTTCAGAAAAACAGACCATCAGCCCATATATACAGATGAATGGGCAGGAGGTATACAAGTTTGCCACGAGACAGGTGCCGGCATGTATCCATCAAGCATTGGACAAGGCAGGAATCACGGCGGAGGATGTCGACATGTTCGTACTGCACCAGGCGAACGTGCGCATAATCGAGTCCGTTGCAAAAAGACTGAAGGCAGACATCTCGAAATTTCCCATGAATCTCGACAAGATTGGAAATATGTCCTCTGCCACGATACCGGTGCTGCTCGACGAGCTGAACCGCGGAGGCAGAATACAGGACGGAAACCGTCTGGTCTTGTCCGGGTTTGGTGCAGGACTGACATACGGTGCAACTGTGATTGTCTGGTAACGGATATGAAAGTTATTGGCGCACGGAATATGGAATGGAGGTGGAGACTGGTCAGCATGGAAAAGACTACGAGCAGGACATTAAATGAAATGCTGGTGAAGCTTTTTAACAACGTGATGGATGCGGAGGAAAAAGCGATAATCACCGAGGAATTCAAGGACATCACGAACAATGACATGCATATCATAGAAGCCATCGGTATCGAGGAACCGCGCAGGATGTCGGATATCGCCAAGCGTCTTGATGTGACCATGGGAACACTCACCACCAACATGAACAGCCTTGAGGACAAGGGCTACATCATTCGGGAGCGGAGCAAAACTGACAAACGTGTCGTTTTGGTCGTGCTCACGAAAAAGGGAAAAAAGGCATTTTACCACCACAGGGACTTCCACAAAAACATGATTAAGTCCATTGTAAAGGATTTGGATGAGGAAGAAATGCGTGTGATGATAAAATGTCTGATGAATCTGGGAAAATTTTTTGAAGATTGCGAAGAAGGGCAGGCTCCGTAAAGCGGGCGCTGCCCTTTTCACTTTATGCATCATTGATTTCAACATTTACTGTCCGCACGTATCGTCTCAGCGGGTATTCCCCATCGTGCGACTCCCCGCTAAAGTAGGCGGACATATTTCCGGCGGAAGTAATCCGCGTGACGCCGCAGCGTGCCAGCAATTGTGTGAGCGCGTCGCGGTTTTGCTGTGCGCAGATAAGTCCGGCTGTCTGCAGATATCCCTTTTTCTGGCGGAGAACGGGCACAATCCTGTCCCTTGGAAGTTTTTTTACAAGTACACTGCACAGCATGGGGGAGCATTCGAGCGCATCGTCAGGGCATATAATCAGACGGCAGCCATTGCCGCGATATTCCGTGTTTGGATTTGGCGTATGCCCGAGCATATCTTCCAGATATTCTGTGTGGCGCAGCAATGTCAGATAAGCGCGCTCGTCGTGCGACTCCGCACAATGCCTTGCAGATGCCTTTTCCAAAATGGGAAGAAAGCCTTTGCAAAACCGGTGCAGCACGGAGACATCATCTGTATCGATAAATATGGTCTGGCAGGAGCTGCACAGAAGCTGCCTTGTCGCGGCAATGTGTTCCGCCAGCGCCGTCAGTTCCAGGTTGTCGATGAAATTTCCGGAAGAAAAATCATTGTCCGACAGATAGCAGAAACTAAGCTTGTGTCCCCATTCCATCAGCTTTACACCCGCAGGCGCAAGGGAGCGCACGGCATGGACTGCCGCATCCCCGCCCCAGACCGAGATACCGTCGGCAAGCTGTGCCATGCGGGTCATTGCGCGGATATCATTCGATGGGGTGTCAAATACGAAGATATAATCCTCGAGTTCCGGTTCCAGTGCAATAAGGCGTGAAATAATTTGCAGGGACAGCCCGCTGTCAGCCTGCGGAAGCTTCAGGATATTGACATTGCCGGTGAGCAGGCCTTCCGCAAGACTAAAGGCGGGCAGTCCGTCAATGTTCCCTGCCGCAATGTGGAATATGACGCCGAGGGGCATTGTTTTCACCAGAATCGGCGGCATGCCATTGGGCGGTGCGGTGCGGGAATGCTCCTGCAATCCTGCAAGTTCTGTTTTGAGCTTAAATTCCAGGTTGGCGCGGGACAGCATTTGTGCCGCAAGCAGCTTGTAGCGCTGCGGGGAGTCTGTCTGAACGGATTCCAGACAGGCGTCAAATCTGCCCTCGGCAATTTCTTTTCCAAGACAGTCAATTGCGGCAATGACCTTTTCGACAGGAAGTGTCTTTTGCGCAAGGGTTCGGTTGATGTAGGGTTCTATCACATCAAGCAGCTTGTCCTGTTCCGAACTGTCATAAATGGTTCCGCCATATAAAATCATATCGCCACCCCCTTTAGAATATCAGCAGCCCCGGCAGCACACGTTTTGATATCATTGGGGGCGACACGGCCGATGATTTCAAGATACGGCGTCTGTATGCCGCAGCCGCACGAACTGCCGCTGTGCAGGATACCAATGTCATCCGTCATGACGGACAGGACTGGCGTTGCACGTATCATGGGCGTGATTAAGTTGACAAGCCCTGGCGTCCCCATGGGAACAGGGGCAAGCGTGTCGACATCACGGATGACAACACGGCTGTATGTGGGAACATGGAAATGATGGTTCGGACAGTCACAGTAAAGGATGGGATGCTCCACGGCGCCGTAAAATTCCACAATGTCGTGGTCTGTCACGCCAAATACTTTTTCAGCCAGCCTGTAAAAAGCAGGCTTGTCCACCTGTTCTGCATAAAACTGCTTCCATCCGCCACCGAGCATAATCTTGGAACCCTTTTTTAACGTTACATGTATGCCGCGTTCGTCCAATTGCTTCATCAGAAAGAAGGTATACGAGGGAAAGCCCATAAACCGCACGGGGAACAGGGAGTTGTCCAGTTTTTTAAGTGCGGAAATAATGCCGTCAAAATCGGGTGCATATTTTCCATCCCTATATTTTAAGATATACCTGCGGTTGAGCGCGGGCGCAAAAAATGTAGCGCCATAGGCGGTCTTGGTGACGGCAGTGCGGTTGCCCCGGTGCGGCTGATAGCCCATGATGATATAGTGGCAGGGCGTTGGGGAAAGCAGCCCATGCATGCGGGCTGTCTGGCGTACCATCCGGAAACCGCAGAGCAGCGCGCCGAAATCAAATCCGATTTCACTGAATTGCCCGCTCGTGCCGGATGAGGTGGCACGGACGAAAGCCGGTGCGGATTTCATCCGGTGCCGTTTCAGAAAGAGCGTCGGGATACATGGCAGGCGCATAATGTCTTCAATAGACATTAGAGCATTGGCATTAAAATGAAGGCCGTTCGATAGCTTCCGGTACTCCTTGCAGTGTCTGTACTGGTAATGGAAATTCTCCCTTACCGCTTCGAGAAACAGCTGGTCGGACTGTGTGTCATAGGGATTTTTGTCAGAAAACAGACTGTGGCGGTATTTCATGGCAGGGCTCCTTTCGTTTTTTTTCCATTATTACCATAATTGCTTCGCAATTATGGTAAGGTCATGCCCATTCGGGCGTGTATAATATCTGACGATATTATACCATATCAAAACCACATCCACAACTTTTCCCGGGGAGTTGTATTTGATTGGGTTCAAATTGTATTTCGTTTCGTTTTTCTGCCACTTGCCGCAAATGAAATGTCAGAGACGGTGTATTTGTGTATTATAAATGTATTCTGATATATAGCTATATGATGAAAACAAAAAACAAAGGAGAATAATTATGAACCAAAAACAAGGTAGTAAAAGCAGTACAAAAATTAGGACATCTTTGAAAATGGGGGAATATGGAATAGGAGTAAACATGGATATGTTAGGCAAGAGAGTCTTGTTAAAAGGAAAGGGTGGCGGCGGTTGTTGCTGTTGTTGCTGCTGCTGTTGCTG
>DKUL01000055.1:20032-20318 GCA_002490665.1 Lachnospiraceae bacterium UBA7205
TGTTGTTGCTGCTGCTGTTGCTGTGGTGGAGCTTCTGACATAGAAAAGAACTAATTATATAAGTGTGATTGTCGCATAAGATTAAAATTTATGAAATAATTATTAAGTTTTATGCGACAATCTTAAAAACAGGGGTGAGTGAAATGTATAAAGTTCAACCATTTATTTGGCAAAACATTATTCAAGGAGAGACAATGTTTCAAACCAAGAATTCTACTGTCATTATTACAGATGAAAAATTAATTAATTTTTTAATTGATATAGAAAATGAAAACATTATTGAAAT
>DKUL01000085.1 GCA_002490665.1 Lachnospiraceae bacterium UBA7205
CCCCCCGACAAATAGTGATTTGTCTATCCTTTCCTAATCTACAACATCGCCTTTAGTGCACTTAATTCTTCTTCAATCTGCGCGTCCAATTCCATAATTTTCTCCATGATTTCGGAAGTAGGAGGATATTCTACTGGTACATATTCCGCCTTCTTATATTTATTGATGGACAAATCATATCCATTGTCAACAATCTCCTGTTTTGGCACCATAAACGACTTTTCTGTTCGCTCCCTGCCTGCCTCCAAATCACGGTTATGAAAGCGCCTGATGATGTCTGGTATGTCATTTTCATTTATTGCTGCCCTCTTATCATCCAGACTAAACCCATCTGCCTGCATATCATAAAACCATATATTATCTGTCCCACCATGATTGGTTTTGGAAAAAACCAGAATTCCTGTAGATACTCCTGCGTATGGCTTAAACACACCAGAAGGCATTGAAATGACAGCCTCCAGTTTCTGGTTCTCAACAATCTCTTTTCTAACAGCCTTATGTGCCGTGGATGAGCCAAAAAGTACACCATCTGGAACGATACACGCACACCTTCCGCCTATTTTGAGCATCCTTACAAATAATACCAGAAAAAGCAGTTCCGTTTTCTTCGTCTTACAGACCTTTAACAAATCTGCCGATACAATGTCCGAATCCAGACTTCCTTTAAAGGGGGGATTTGCCAGAATCAACGAATATCTGTCTTTATCTGTGTTTTGATCTGACAGACTGTCCCTGTATTCAATGTATGGGCTTTCCACACCATGTGTCATCATATTCATGGCGCCTATGCGCAGCATAGTTCTATCCATGTCAAAACCGTAAAACATATGACTCATATAATGCTCTTTTTTTTGCTTATTGTAAAAAATTTCTTCTTTCTTATTTGTCCTGAGGTACTCCGACGCCTCAACCAAAAAACCTGCTGTTCCACACGAAGGGTCACAAATCTCATCATCCGCAGCCGGCTTCATCAACGCTACCATCATTTTAATAATATGCCGTGGTGTCCGAAACTGTCCATTTACCCCTGCCGTTGATAATTTTGAGAGAAGGTATTCATATACATCTCCTCTCACATCACTTTCTTTCAATTTTTCCATCTGTACATATAGCTCATCCATCGCATCAACCACCTTGGAAAGCATCAAAGGCGTTGGAAGTTTAAAGATCGCATCATCCATATATTTTGAATAAGCACTTTCTTTGTCAGCATGAAGGTTCTTGATAAAGGGAAACACCATTTCCTGCATAACTGTATACATCTTATCTGCAGGTAAATCACGAAATACCGACCATTTCATCTGGGCTCCATCTATCAGCCTGTCGCCAAGCTTTATTTCCTTCGTAAAAATACTTTCGAACGGAAGACCCAGCATTGCACTTTCTTTTGAACGTATATTATCCGTGTCATCAAGATCCCGAATAAACATAAGATATGTCATCTGTTCAATCACTTCTAACGGATTGGTCAGCCCTCCTGTCCAAAAAATCTGCCAGATGCTGTCAATTCGGTTTTTCAGTTCGCCTGTAATCATAATTTAACTCTCCTTGTCCCAGTTCCATGTATATTTTGTGTAACGCCCCTCACCAATCTTTTTCACCTTTTCCTGTCTCACCAGCTCCGTCAATGTCCGCTGAATGGTAGTCTGGCTGACATCCGGCACAACTTTAAGCAGCTCAGCCTTCGTAATTGTTCCCATATGATTTTTAATTTCTTCTGCGATTCTATCTGGTTTTGGAATCCTCTTTTCTTCAATTAATTTTGTCCGCTCCATAAAATCACGATAAGCAGCGACAATAATGCCAAGCATATATTTTACAAAAGGCATATAATCATTTGATTCCTGATGCCAGTTTTTGGAACTTTCCTGCAAAGCATGATAATATGAATCCTTTGTCTTTTCAATCAGTCTTTCAATACTAATATATTTCCCAACAAAATACCCTGATTTATATAAAAGTAACAATGTCAACAGCCTGCTCATCCTGCCATTTCCATCTCGAAATGGGTGAATACACAAAAAATCCAGTATAAACATTGGAATCAACAACAAAGGGTCTGCATTCGAATAATGAAGTGTGTAATTATATGCCTCACAAAGTCTTTCAACCGCCTCTGGTGTTTCCCATGCTGCAACCGGATGAAACCGCACTAACTTATTCCCATGTACATCCCGCTCCTCGATAACATTATCAGCACTTTTGAAATCTCCTCCAATTCCAATGTCTTCAAATTTATATAAGTCCCTATGCAGCTGTAAAATAAATGAAGATTTGACCGGAATATGTTCATAGTTTTCATGAATCGTATTTAGTACATCCCTGTAACCAGCAATTTCACGCTCATCCCTCGTGCTTGGTATCGTTTTATCCATAACTATTTTTTTAAGCCTTTCATCAGAAGTGTATATCCCTTCTATTTTATTAGAGCTTTCTGTACTCTGTATCAATGCCAGTTCCACCAAATCGGTCAATACATCTGCATGCCTGTTTGCGATCAAATACTGCTGCCCCTTATATTCATGTATTGTTGTAAGGTAGCACACAATCTCGGGATTCAATAATTCCTGCCATTTGTTCTGATAATTATAATTTCGCATTTAAGTTCCTCATCGCCAAATTTAATTTAGTCATTTTTTCACAAATGACTAAATTAAATTTATCATCTAAATATTTTATTGTCAAGGAATATACGCTTCATTCCTTGTATGGAACACGAAAATAATCCAGATATTTCTTGAATTTGTCCTGTGCCGCAAGACAAGTGTCAATCAGAAACCCGCGCTCCTGATTCCATTCGCGCAGCCCCCTGTAATAGAACAGTTTCAATTCCTCGTCAATAATGAATGGAACTATGTTGTATTTCAAACATTCCTTAAATAAAATCAGCCGTCCTATGCGCCCATTCCCATCCTGAAATGGATGAATTGTCTCAAAAGCAGCATGAAATGCAATTAAATCCTCTAATGTCCTGCCTTTTTTCTTGTTATACGCCATCAGCAGACTGCGCATCTGCGCCCCCACTTCCTCTGGCAAGGCAGTACACATTCCGCCTACCTCATTTGGCAACTTTTTGTACGCTCCCACGGCAAACCAATCCTTACGGGAATCACTTGTCCCATTTTTGAGCGTCAAATGAAGCTGTTTGATAAATACCTCTTTTAATGGCTGGCTGGCAAAATCAATGACCATATCAATGCACCTGAAATGATTTGCTGTTTCCACAATATCATCCACATGCATGATTCCGTTTTCTGCACTGATCATATTTGTCTCATAAATATACCTTGTCTCGTCATGTGTCAGTCTGTTGCCTTCCATATGATTGGAATTATAAGTCAGCTCAATCTGTATCTTGTGATAGATTCCCCCCTTCATCTGACTTGCCTTTTCTTCTTTCAGCAATTCCAAAAGTGTTTTTGGGGTATTATCTTCTTTATTCATTTGGTCTGATGATGGTAAGAATTCCATATGCACTCCTTTTTAGTAATAAAATCTTCATATCTCCTGGCAGCCGAATCCTTCCATTGCGCAAACGGTACGGTTGCAAACCCATAATAAAAGTATACTCCATTACAGCAAAAACCTCAATCCGCAAATAGTTTCACCTATAATCTCATATAAACAATAACAACCGAGCAGAGAAGATTTTGTATAAAAAGCCCTGCTGACATTCTGTATAATATCTGAATATCGGCAGGGTTTTATTACTATTACAAAAAATATTTACACAATCGCCTTCTTTGGACATTTTTCCTTGCATGCACCACACCCGGTACATTTGTCCTGGTCAATGTGCGCATGGAAATCCGTCACTGTCACGGCACCCGAAGGGCACACCTTCACGCAGAGACTGCATCCGATGCATCCTGTCTGGCAGGCTTTCATGGTGACAGGTCCTTTGTCCCTGGAGCTGCACGCCACTGCCGCCTTTGCATCATATGGAATCAATTCAATCAGCTGCTTCGGGCATGCCGCCACACATTTGCCGCACGCCTTACACTTTTCCTTGTCGACCCTGGCAATGCCATTGACAATATGTATCGCGTCAAAAGGACATGCCTTCACGCAGTTGCCATATCCAAGACACCCATAGTTGCAGGATTTCGCACCGCCGTCCGGCACATACCTGACCATCCCGCAATCCTCCACGCCAGTGTACTCATAAATTTTCGTGGTCTTGTCACAGTCGCCTGCACACTTCACAAAAGCAGTCATCCGCACGGTCTCACCTGCCTCCACGCCCATAATTGCCGCAACCTTTTTACCGACAGGCTCCCCGCCGACAGGGCATGCATTCACCGGCGCCTCACCCTTTGCAATCGCCGCAGCCAGTCCCGAGCAGCCAGGAAATCCACAGCCCCCGCAGTTGTTGCCCGGAAGCACCCCCAGTACCGCTTCCTCCTTCTCGTCCACCTCTACCTTAAACACAATACTTGCTATGCCGAGAAAGACACCTAGTAATAAACCGACTCCGCCCACAACTGCCACAGCAGTTACTATTGCTGATATATTCATACTTTACCTCCATCCCGCTCTCACAGCAATCCCGAAAATCCACAGAATGCAATCGCCATCAGCCCCGCCGTAATCAGCACAATCGGCATTCCCCTGAAGGATTCCGGCACATCATTGTATTCCATTTTCTCACGGATTCCGGCAAGAATCACTATTGCAATCAGAAAGCCGACAGCCGTGAACAAACCGCTGGCAATGCTAAAGCCGATTCCATAGCTTTTCTGCACATTTGTCAGCGCAATGCCCAGCACCGCACAGTTTGTCGTAATCAGTGGAAGATATACACCCAATGCCTGATACAAAGCCGGAACATACTTTTTCAAAAACATTTCAACAAACTGTACAAGCGCTGCAATCACCAGGATGAACACAATGGTCTGTAAGTATGTAATATCAAACCGAACCAGCACAAACTTATAGATGACAGCCGCCACGCCGGAAGCAATCGTTATGACAAAGATAACCGCGCCCCCCATTCCCACGGCAGTATCTACTTTCTTGGACACGCCAAGGAACGGGCAAAGCCCCAGAAACTGGCTGAGCACAACGTTGCTCACAAGCGAGGAGCCAATCATAAGAACCAACAAATCCTTTACCACATCCAGCATTTCTTACCCCTCCTTCTTGTTTGCTTTCGCATCTGCAACGGAACCCGGCGCACCGTCCACATCGACAAAGCGATGTGCACACCCGCTGTCGGAACAGCCTGCACAGTCCGAACTGCAACCGGACTGAATTTTGTCCGCATTCTGTCCCTTTTCCTGCATCTTTCTCTTGACGCGGTTCTGCAGCGCAGTCAATGCGGCAAGCACGAAAAAGGCTCCCGGCGCAAGCACAAAAATACTAATCGGGACATATTCCACCGAGGTAAACATGCCAAGCACATTATTGATTATGGGAATTCCAAAAAGCTCCCCTGCCCCCAGAAGCTCCCTCACGGCACCGATTGCCGTAAGTGCCACCGTAAAGCCAAGACCCATTCCAAGACCGTCAAATATAGACGGAATCACCGGATTTTTGGACGCGAACGACTCTGCACGTCCAAGAATAATACAGTTTACCACAATCAGCGGAATGTACAATCCAAGCGCAGAATAAAGGCTCGGAATAAATCCCTCCAGAAGCAGCTGTACCATCGTGACAAAAGAAGCCACAATTACAATAAATGCAGGGATTCGCACCCTGTTTGGTATAATATGCCGCAGCAGGGAAATAATGGCATTGCTCAGCACCAGTACTGCCGTCGTCGTCAGTCCCATTCCAAGACCATTGACCGCCGATGTCGTAACCGCAAGCGTGGGACACATGCCAAGCGCCAGTACAAAGGTCGGATTTTCTTTTACCAGTCCATTAAAAAATACTTCCATGGAACCCTGCCTTGCCTCACTGTTTCCTTCACTCATTCATGCCACCCCCTTCGTTTCCTGCAAGAACACTGTCGAAAAATACCAGTCCGCCATTGACTCCATTGACAATTGCATTGGTCGTGATTGTCGCACCGCTGATTGCGTCAATCTCACTGTCATCCGTCGAACCCGACTTTGTGTATGTAAATTGCGCAACCTTTTTATTTGCAAACTGTGGCACAAGCACATCGCCTGCTTTCATGCCGAGTCCTGCCGTCTCCGATATACTTAAAAGCGATATGCCGTTCAGTGTCCCGTCCAGCTTCACGCCCATGGAAAACTGAATGTCACCGCCGTATCCTTCATGGTCAGTGACCGTTATCACATACCCCATCAACTGACCAGAAGCGTCAAGCGCCTGCATCACTTCGTCAATATCCACATTGGAATCCATCCCGGCTATAAAGTATGCTGTGGGACCATCCTCTCCCATCATTGTCTCAAATGATTCTGCATCCGCAAATACATTCCTGCATGCCTCTGCCTTTGCCTTTGCTTTTTGCTGCGCAATCGGTTCCTTTGTCACATCATACACAAATCCCAAAAGCAGTCCGGCGACAAGTGTTATTGCAAAGAGAATCAGCGCATCCTTTATCATTGATTTCTTCTCGTTATCCATACTACACCGCCTCCTTTTTGGATTTCTTTTTTCCAAATGCAACAGGCTTCGTAACTTTTTCAATCAGGGGAACTAACAGGTTTCCCAGAATAATTGCATAGGAAACACCCTCTGCCGACGGTCCGAAAATCCTGAATATCCCTGTCATAATACCCAGAAATATGCCAAATACATACTGCCCGTTTTTCGTAATCGGTCTCGTGACATAATCCGTCGCCATAAAAAACGCACCCAGCATCAGACCACCGCCCGCAAGCTGTGACAGGATATAGTTGAAATCCAGTCCATGTCCGCTAAACAAGAGGATAAACACGACAAAGCTCAAAATGTAAGAACCCGGAACCCGAAGGTCAATCACCCCCATCACCAGCAGAAATGCCGCACCGATTAAAAGCGCTATCATACTTGTCTCACCAATCGTACCCGCTGTGCGTCCTATTACCATGTCGATTAACTCTGGGGCACTCTCTCCTGCCTTGATGGCTGCAAGCGGCGTCGCACCCGTATACGCATCACAGTCGAAATTTGTCATGATGGACGTAAAGGATATCAACAGGAAACATCTGGCGCCAAGCGCCGGATTCATAAAATTCTGTCCCAGTCCGCCAAACAGCATCTTTACGACGAGAATCGCAAACACGCCGCCAATCACGCCAATCCACAAGGGTGCCTTTGGCGGAAGGTTTAATGCCAGCAGCAGCCCCGTGACAGCTGCGGAAAAATCGCTGATTGAAATTTTCTTTTTCATGCATCTGTCATATATGTACTCTGTCAGCACGGTTGTCGCCACTGTTATCATCACCAGAAACAGTGCGTGCAGCCCAAAATGAAATACCCCGAATATTGTCGCCGGAAGCAGGGCAGCCACCACATACAGCATAATGCGTGATGTCGTGTCCTTTGAACGTATATGCGGGTTTGATGATACCTTTAACATTTTTTCCACGTCGGTAACCCTCCCTATTTTTTCCTGTTCGCAAGAACTGTTTTTCTCATGGACTTGATGGACTGGGTCAGCTGGCGTTTTGCCGGACAGACAAAGCTACAGCACCCGCACTCACAGCATTCCATTCCATCATTTGCAACAAATGCCTCCTCGTCACCATGCTGTGCAAGGACGGCAAGTTTCCTGGGAACAACCCTTCCCGGGCACACTTCCACGCATCGCCCGCAGTTGATGCACGGACCAGGTTCCATCGCGGACACTTCGTCTTTCGTCAAACACAAAAGCGCGGATGCCGTCTTCGTCGTCGGAACATTTAAGTCAAACAGGGCAAAACCCATCATCGGCCCGCCAGAGACCACCTTTTCAGGCTCTGTCTTAAAGCCGCCTGCCTCCGCTATCAGGTCATTATAATTCATGCCGATGCGGACATAAAAATTTCTCGGGTCATTTACGGCATCACCGGTAACCGTGACAATTCTGTTCATCAGCGGTTTTCCCTCTGCAACTGCATGGTACACTGCCACAATGGTATCCACATTGTCGACAACACAGCCCGCATCTGCTGGAAGCATGGAAGAATTAATTTCCCTGCCTGTCGACGCATAGATAAGCTGTCTCTCCGCGCCCTGCGGGTACTTTGTTTTTAACGCTTTTACGGTTATCCTGCTTTCCTTTTCCGCAAGACGCGTCAAAAGTTCTATACAGTCCGGCTTATTATCCTCAACTGCCAGAATCCCCTCTGCATTATCAAACAGACGGAGGATGATTTTCAACCCGTCTATCAATTTCTGCGGTTCTTCCAGCATTCTCCTGTAATCGGAAGTCAGGTAAGGCTCACACTCTGCACAGTTTGCTATCACATAATCTATTTTGTCCGGCTCCTTTGGCGAAAGCTTCACATGCGTTGGAAATCCTGCACCACCCATGCCGACCACGCCTGCCTCTTTTATCAGCTCCACAATCTCTTTCTTATCAAGCTTCTGATAATCATGTGGTGTATATTTGACTTCCTCAAAAAGTCCGTCATTGTCAATGATGATGGCATTAATCATGTCACCCGTAACAACACGTCTGGGTTCAATGCTTTTGACTGTCCCAGACACCGTCGCATAAATCGGGGCTGACACAAAACCGCCTGCTTCCGCAATCTTTTGTCCGGCAAGCACCCTGTCGCCCTTATTCACTACCGGTACCGCAGGCGCGCCAATATGCTGGCTGAGGGGGTAAACCATTTCGCCTTTTGGCACAATCGTCTTCATGGGCTTATCCTTTGACAAGTCTTTGCCATCATAAGGATGTACGCCGCCTCGAAATGTAAGTTTTGCCATTTCCGCTCCTTCTTTCTTTGTATATTTTTTGAAATTTTTCTACTATATATACTATACTATTTTTTTTGTTTTTTTTCATTAATTTTTGCAAATTTTCACAAAAAAATGTTATGGCATCCAGAAAAATAGATATTTTTCATGAACCTTTTGACACTTCATTCCGTATATGATAAGTTATTATTGGTAACAATTCAGCCCAGGGCGCATGAGGGCAAAGGAATAAAGGGCATATTATAAAACAGTTCAGAAAGGACAAAAGATTTAAAACTATGAAATGCATTCAGAAAAGCATGGGGATTTTATCCCCCAGATATCCAATTGAAAACTTCTGTGTTCCACGTCAGACATTATTTATTGATATAGAGACAACCGGATTATATGTGCGCAGCTCCAATCTTTATATGATTGGCTGTGCTTATTTTGATGAGCCGGAAGACAATCCACCTGTGTGGCGTTCCATCCAGTGGCTTGCGACCAATTATGAAGATGAAGTAAATGTACTGAATGCTTTCGCTTCCTTTGCAAAAGCATTCCGGTACCTGATTCACTTTAACGGAAACCAGTTTGATATCCCCTATCTGCAGCATAAAATGCAGCAGTACAATATTAATCTGAACTTCGACGAATATGAGGGAATTGACATCTATCGGCGCATATCCCCTTACAAGTCATTTCTCAAGCTTCCAAACTGCAAGCAGAAAACAATCGAAAATTTTATCACTGCCACGGTACGTGAAGATGCTTATACAGGAGGCGAACTGATTGACATTTACCATGAATATGTACTGAATCACGATGAAGCCAAGGAGCGCCTGCTTCTTCTCCACAATGAAGAGGACATCAAAGGCATGCTTGAAATTGTGGCCGCCCTGGCAGTATGCGACCTCTTTCACCTTCCAATGAAGGTCACAAAGGTTCAGGCAAATTATTATAAGGATATCAACCAGCGCCAGTGCTCGGAAATCATCATGAACCTGAAGCTTCCCACCGCCCTTCCCACTGAAATATCATACGGTGCAAACGACTGTTATTTCAATGGGTGCGGAACGGAAGGAAAGCTGCGTGTCCCTATCTATGAAGGCGAACTGAAATACTTCTACTCCAATTACAAGGATTACTATTATCTCCCGAAAGAAGATACCGCCATCCACAAGTCAGTCGCATCATTCGTTGACAAGGATTACCGCAAGCAGGCAACAGCAAGGACATGCTACACAAGAAAGGTGTCCTCATATCTTCCCCAATGGGATGCACTGTTCACACCTTTCTTTAAGAAAGATTATGAAGACAAAGATCTGTACTTCGAACTGACTGACGAATTTAAGACCCAGCGTGAGTCATTTAATTTATATGCCCACCATATTCTTGAGATGATGGGCGCAAAGCACAAATTTGACATAAATTCCACAGAATAAACCTAACATGGCGCATTGATAAAAAAATAAAACCGGATAATTTTGAATTGTCCGGTTTTATTTTACACTATTTGTTCTTGATATAAAAGAACGAATTCTTTCGATCATAATTAATTTCTTTATAGTTCATAATCTGCTCCGTGCTTCCTATGAACAAAATACCATTTGTCTTTAATGAAGTATTAAATTTGCGGAACACTTCATCTTTCGCTTCTTCTGTAAAATAAATAAGTACATTCCTGCACACAATCAAATCACATTTGTCAGGATATGTATCCTTTAACAAGTTATGCTGTTTAAACTGTACCCTTGATTTAATCTCATTTGATATCTGATAAGAAGGTCCAACCTTTGTGAAATACTTCTTTTTGAAGGCATCCGGCACTGCTGCAATACTCTTCTCGTTATACAGACCTACTTTCGCTTTCTCAATCACCTGCTTATCAATATCAGTGGCTATAATGTTAATCTGGTTCAGCGGGATATGTCTTGACAATGCCATGACAAGCGAATATGGTTCATCACCTGTGGAACATGCCGCACTCCATACTTTCAGGTTCTTACCAAATCTTCCAACAAGCTCCGGTATAATTTCCTTATCCATCAATTTCCACTGTTCCGGATTTCTGTAAAATTCAGACACATTGATTGTAAGATAGTTGACAAAATCATCAAAAACCGCCTTGTCGTCACGAAGCCTTGCCACAAACTTATCGTATCCTGTCACCTTGTGTTTTGCAATCAGGGTATCAATTCGACGCTTCATCTGTTTTTCCTTATACGCGTTCAAATCAATTTTGGTCAATGCGAAAACTTCTTTTTTGAAATATTCATAATCATATACCATGAGTATTCCCCTTTCTATAATTTTTTACCCTTTCACACTCCCCGAACGTTACAATTCACTCCTGTTATAAGTTTTGAAGTTTTTCCGTTAATGAACTGGAATTATAACCCAAGAACAAACACCCATATAATCGGGCAGATATTATTTACCCAATTATATGATATTAGGGCATCATATCATGCCCTAATATCATATCTTTATATAACTTTATACTTATTCTGCATCCTCTGCTTCCTGTTTCGCAATTACGGCATCAATATCAACAGACACAACGTCCGCGTCATCCTCTGCCACTGTCTCTACAGGCGCTTCCTTTGTCTCCGGAACAAGCAAAGCCTTCACGCTAAGGCTAATCTTCTTTCCTTCCTCATTGAAATCAACAACCTTTGCCGTCACTTCCTGACCTACTGACAATACATCAGAAGGCTTCTCAATATGCTCCTTTGCTATCTGTGAAACATGAAGCAGCGCGTCAATACCCGGCTCAAGCTCCACAAATGCACCAAAATCTGTCATTCTTGCAACTCTGCCTGTCACTTCATTGCCTACTGCATATTTGGTAGAAGCATTCTTCCAAGGGTTGGAATCATCAAACTTGAGCGACAATGCAACCTTGGTTCCATCAATATCCTTAATCAATACTTTCAGTGTCTCACCAACCTTGAATACCTTCTTGGGATTCTCAACACGTCCCCAGGACATCTCTGAGATATGAAGCAGGCCATCCACACCGCCAAGGTCAATAAATGCACCAAAGTCTGTGACATTCTTTACAGTACCTTCCACAATATCACCAGCGCTGATTCGCTCAAATAACTCTTTCTGCATCTCTGCCTTCTTTGCCACGATAAGCTGCTTGCGGTCACCGATATATCTTCTTCTCTTTGGATTGTACTCGCTGATAACAAACTCAATTTCCTGTCCGGCATACTTGCTTAAGTCTTTCTCATATACATCGGATACAAGACTAGCAGGGATAAAGATACGAACCTCATCCACTACAACACTTAAACCACCGTCCAGTACCTGTGATACCTTTGCCGTCAATACTTCCTTGTTGTTAAACGCTTCTTCGATTCTCTTGTTGCCCCTGTCTGCGGCAAGTCTCTTGTAGGTAAGGAGAACCTGTCCCTCACCGTCATTTACTTTCAGAACCTTGACTTCCATCTTGTCACCAGAATTGATAATTGTTGTAAGGTCGACATTTGGCTCATTGGTGTACTCGTTACGTGTAAGAATACCATCTGACTTGTAACCGATGTTAAGGATTGCTTCATCCGGCTTCACGTCGATGACTGTACCTTCAATTACCTCTCCTGTATGAATAGTTTTTAATGATTCTTCTAACATTTGTTCAAAAGTTAATTCTGACATAATTTTGAACCTCCTCAATTATTTTGTTTGGGGTAGAAGCCCCCGCTGTGATGCCCACCAGTTCTACAGAATTAGGTAATTCTAATTGCAGGTCTTCCAGTGTTTGTATATAGTAAGTATTCTCACATTCACTTTTACATAGTTCATAAAGTTTCCGTGTGTTGGAACTGTGAGTACCACCTATCACAATCATCACGTCAGCTCTGGCTGCAAGTTCAAGCGCTTCCTTCTGACGTTCTTCTGTTGCGTTGCATATGGTATTCGCAACAATTATATCATAACCTTTTTTTTGAAAAATTTCAACTAAATCTTTAAATTTCTTGTAGTTAAATGTCGTTTGTGACACAATACATAATTTTTCGCCTGTTTCTGCGCGAAATTCCGTGGCTTCTTCCTGCGATTCTATGACAACAGCCGGTGTCTTTGACCAGCCTTTGATTCCCTCCACTTCGGGGTGCCCGTCATTTCCTATAATAATAATCCGCCGGCCGTTCTCCGATTCCTTCTCGACAATTTTATGAATCCTTTTTACAAACGGACAGGTTGCATCAATGCATTCCAGTCCCTTCGCCGCTATCCGCTCACAGATGCTTTTGGGGACGCCGTGGGAACGGATAATAATTGTTCCCTCATCAAGCGTTTCCAGTTCCTCCATGCTGTTCAGAACCTTTACCCCTTTATCTTCCAGATCCTTCACAACTTCCTCATTGTGAATAATGGGACCATAAGTATAAATTTTGTCCTTCCTGCCCGTCTGTTCATAGACAGTATCCACAGCACGCCGCACGCCAAAACAGAAACCCGATGTTTTTGCCAATATTACTTCCATAAAGTACCTCACACAGCGCTATTTTTACTTTCTGCACATCTCAATGACAGCATCCGCCACCTGCTCTATTGTCATGTCTGATGAATCAATGAGCACGGCATCCTCCGCCTGCCTTAACGGCGAGAGCGCCCTGTGCATATCCTGGTAATCGCGTTCTATAATATCCTTTTCGATAACATCAAGGTCACATTCCTGCCCCTTTGCCCTAAGCTCCTCATACCGGCGCACGGCTCTTACATGACTGTCAGCCGTCAGGTATATCTTCACATCCGCGTCCGGAAGAACGCATGTTCCGATATCCCTTCCGTCCATCACGACACTTTCCTTCTTTGCAAGTGCCTGCTGCAATTCCACAAGCTTTTTTCGCACATCCTTATTGGCACTGCTGGAAGATGCCATTTTCCCCACCGCCTCTGAACGGATAAGACCATTTACATTTCTTCCGTTCAGCCATACAATCTGCTCACCGTTCTCATACGTTATCGTCACGTCCGCATCAGGCGCCGCCGCACTAATCCTGTCCTGTTCGTCCGCCCCGATTCCCAGTTCCGTAAAATAAAGCGCCATGGCGCGGTACATCGCTCCTGTGTCGACATAGATATATCCCTTTTTCTTTGCGATTAATTTCGCAATCGTACTTTTTCCTGCCCCGGCAGGTCCATCAATTGCAATATTACAGTTCATTCTTTCATTCTCCTATCAACATAGTTTTAACAAAATATATTTTTTCATTCATGGGAAGCCGCAGCGCTAAGTCCGGCAAGATATCCTGTCGACCATGCTATCTGGAGATTGAATCCACCCGTAAGTGCATCCACATCCATCACTTCCCCTGCAAAATAAAGACCCTTGACAAGCCTTGACTCCATTGTTGAAGGAGAAATTTCATTTGTCGCAACCCCGCCCTTTGTGATGACAGCCTCGTCAAATCCCCTTAATCCTGTTATTGTAAGCTCCATCCGCTTTATTGTACGGACAAGACACCCACGCTCCTCCCTGGTGATTTCGTTTACCTTCCTGTCCGGCTCAATTCCTGACAACATCGGTATTACCGGAACTAATTTTGCCGGAAAAAGACTCCCGATTACATTTTTGAACTGTTTATTCTTATTGTCGTCAAACTCCCTTAATATTCGCTTATCAAGCTGCTCAACGGTAAGCGCAGGCTTCAAATCAATGAAAAGCTTTGCCTCTTTCCCCATGTCCTGCCCATTGCACACCTTGTGCACATAATGGCTGCTTGCACTGAGTATAAGCGGCCCGCTGACACCATAATGCGTAAAAAGCATTTCCCCAAAATCCGAGTAAATCTGTTTTCCATCCACTTCGATAGATATCTGCACATTCCGCAATGACAATCCCTGTAATTCATGGCACCAGCTCTCCCTGACAGAAAACGGGACAAGAGATGGCACTGGCGGCACGATACTGTGCCCGCATGTTTCCGCAAAGCGGTAACCGTCCCCGGTGGAACCTGTAAGGACATAGGAACATCCACCTGTGGCAACAATCACTTTATCAGCTTTCCTCCCTGTTCTTTTTCCTGTCACCTTGTTGTACATTTCCACGCCGTCTGTCTGCATTGTACAAACGTTTTTATTCTTTCCTGATTTTTTTTTGCGCCGTTTCGCATTCAGATACTTATTTTCGTCATCAATTTCGTCTGCGCCAGAGCCTTCAGAAATATTCTCAAGCTGCATTGTCCGTATATTTTTCACTTCCGTATTCAGATATACCTGTACCTTAAGTCTTTTGAGCTCCTGCTCAAGCGCCTTTATGATATCCGAACTGTGGTCAGAAACCGGAAATACCCTTTGCCCCCTCTCAATTTTGAGCGGGCATCCTGCATTTTCAAAAAAACGCATGACCGCCTGGTTGTCAAAACCATATACTGCGCTATAAAGAAACTTCGAATGTTCCATGACATTCCCAAAAAGCTCCTGAACCTCACAGGCATTTGTTACATTGCACCTTCCCTTACCCGTGATAAATACCTTTTTTCCCAGTTTTTCATTTTTTTCTATTAATATGACATTATTTCCTGCGTCCACGCCTGCCGCGGCAATTGCCGCCATCATACCGGCGGCGCCTCCGCCTATCACAACAATATCCGACATATCTACCGCTTTCTCCTCTGCCCCATCTGAGCCTGCAAGGGCGTATTGAGCATATCTTCATCTATAAAATTAATCTCGTCCTTCAGATAAACCTGATAATTATCCCATGCGTATTCAAGGGATTCCAGGCTCTTTTTCACATCATCCGGTCTTTTCAGACAGAGTGCCACTACCAGTGCATTGATAAGGCTCAGCGGCGCAACAAGAGAATCCACAATGGAAACCATGTCACTTCTTGCCAGGAGATTGCACGACGAGTACAGGCACATCGGCGAATGTATCGTATCCGTAACCGTGATAACCTTTGCATTTTTGTCATTTGCCATCTCCATCGCCTTCAGCGTCCGCATGGAATACCGTGGAAAGCTGATGCCTATCACTGCATCCTTCTCATTAATTCTGAGCATCTGTTCAAATGTTTCTGAAGTGCTTGTAGAGTCAAGCAGGTAGACATCCCCCCGAATCATATTTAAGTAGAAATGTAAAAATTCTGCAAGCGGCTTGCAGCTTCTAAGCCCGATAATATAGATGTGTTTTGCCCCCAGTATAATGTCAACAGCTGCCTCAAATGCCTGCAAATCCACATGTTCCAAAGTATCTTCAATCTTTTCTATATCTGATTGCAGTACAGAGGTCAGTATTTCGGACTGTGAGCTTTTTCCATACTTGGCGCCAATATTCTGTACTGAATTCAGTTTCGTTTTGACCCACTCAGCCAACGCTTCCTGAAATTCCGGATACCCTTCATAGTCAAGCGCATATGCAAAACGGACAACCGTCGCCTCGCTTATCCCCACTGCTTTTCCCAGTTTCGCCGCAGTCATAAAAGCTGCCTGCTCATAGTGGTCTATGACAAAGGTTGCAAGCTTCTTATGACTTTTGCTCATTTTTTGAAATCTCTCGTTTATCCTTGATATGGTATCATACCTAACATTATCCATCAACAAACCTCAACACAGTTCCTTATGAACAGCTTTTATAAATATCCTTCAATAGTTCTATGGTTTCCTCTTCCGTGAGGTCATAGTCACCAGTAAGAACCATACAGGCACACCCATGTATAAAAATCCACATCTTCATAAACAAGCCACTTGGATTCTGGCATCCTGTCGCCGCCGCCTTGTTGATTTCCCTGCTGACTGCTCCGGATTTCCCATTCAGGAGTTCAAAAAGCCCTCTTTCTCCCCTGTATTCTGACTGAAAAAGAAGCTGAAACAGCCTTCTCTCCTCTTTTGCGTAATTTATATATGCAAGCCCGAGATGTATAAACGGTGTATCCACATCCGACCTGTAATTTTCATAATAATTTCCAAAAGCCTCTATCGCTCTCTGGTATATTTCTGTATAGAGCTCACTCATATTTGTGTAGACCCTGAATATTGGCTGCGTCGAACACCCAATCTGTGCTGCCAGCTTTCTCGCTGTAACATTTTCGATCCCCTCTGCCTTTGCCAAAGTAAAGGCAGTCTCCAATATGATATCCTTCGTAATCAATTCTTTTCTTGCCATTTTACCATCCGTGCCTTTCTCGCAGCTGTAGTTCACTCTCCGGCAATACTACTTTGTAATCTTCCAGTCCCCTCACGACCAGGGGCGTACGGAATCATTACGCGCTTTTCTCAATATGGTGCAGCAGTATCGGGTTATACTGGCGGTCGAAAAGGCTGACCGCCCAGATAAAGCTATGCACACAGCAGGTTTCATCTGTCATGCGTAAAAACACATTAACCCGATACTGACATACAGCCATAAACTATACAGGGTATGCACCATTCTTTGTGTCAGCCTGCGCCATATCCACCTTCTCCTGCTGAGCCTGGCGATATTTAAAGAAATCTGTGGCAACCTGCGGGAACAATGCATATGACAATACGTCCTCATCCTGCTGTTTCCACTCTTTCATTTCTTCCTCTATCTTCTTTAACTCATTCGGAAGCTTATCAGCCGGACGGCATGTGATAATTGTAGCCTTCTCTTCTGCTGAAAGAACCTTATCCTGTACTTCCTTGTTAAACGGCTTGACTGTCTGTCCATATTCGCCATGGAGAACAGCCTTTGTCTCCTTGGTAGCCATCTTATACCGCTCACCCATAAGTACATTGAACACCGCCTGCGTACCGACAATCTGCGATGAAGGTGTAACAAGAGGCGGCTCACCCAAATCCTTACGAACCCTTGGGATTTCCTGAAGCACATCGTAATACTTATCCTCTGCATTCTGTTCCTTCAGCTGGCTTACCATGTTGGACAGCATGCCGCCCGGAACCTGATACATAAGTGTCTTAATGTCAACGCCGAGAACCTTCGGGTTCAGAAGCCCGCTCTTTAAGCACTCTTCTCTGTATGGTCTGAAATGGTCCGCAATCTTTGCAAGAAGATTCTGGTCAAATCCTGTATCATACGGCGTTCCCTTAAACGTCTCTACCATAACTTCCGTAGCAGGCTGTGATGTGCCAAGTGCAAAAGGAGAGATTGCACAGTCAATCACGTCCACGCCAGCCTCGACAGCTTTTAAGTATGTCATGGAAGCGACACCGGATGTATAGTGTGTATGAAGCTGAATCGGAAGCCTTGTGGCAGACTTCATCGCCTTAATCAGCTCCTCTGCCTTATATGGCACCAAAAGTCCTGCCATATCCTTGATACAGATGGAATCCGCACCCATCTCCTCGATTGACTTCGCCATCTTCATCCAGTATTCCAGTGTATAGGCATCACCCAGCGTATAGGAAAGCGCAATCTGCGCCTCACCGCGCCCTTCTCTCTTCTTTACCGTATTCGCCGCATTAACCGCACACTGTAAATTCCTAAGGTCGTTAAAGCAGTCAAAAATACGTATAATATCAATACCGTTTGCAATGGATTTTTCAACAAACTCGGTTACAACATCGTCTGCATAGTGACGATAGCCCAGAATGTTCTGTCCCCTGAAAAGCATCTGGAGCTTTGTATTCTTCACTTTGTCCCTTATCTTCCGAAGCCTTGACCACGGATCTTCCTTCAGGAAACGAAGGGATGCGTCAAACGTAGCGCCGCCCCAGCACTCCAGGGAATGATAACCAACCTGATCCATCGTCTCGAGGATAGGAAGCATCAGTTCCGTCGGCATTCTTGTCGCTATTAAAGACTGATGAGAGTCACGCAGAACTGTCTCTGTAATCTTAATAGGCTTTTTTACTGTTTCTGACATTTTTATTCCTCCTAATATATTTTTATGATTTCCATTTAAAATACACCAAAGATTGCCATGAAGGTTCCTGCCGCAACAGCTGTACCAATAACACCTGCCACGTTAGGTCCCATGGCATGCATCAGCAGGAAGTTTGTAGGATCTGCTTCCGCACCGACCTTCTGCGAAACACGCGCTGCCATCGGAACTGCGGAAACACCCGCTGAACCAATCAATGGATTAACCTTGCCCTTTGTAAGCACGCACATCAGCTTGCCAAAGAGCACACCGGCTGCCGTACCGAACATAAACGCTATCAGACCTAATACAACAATCTTGATTGTATCCCAGTTCAGAAATGCCTCTGCACTTGTCGTAGCGCCTACTGAAGTTCCAAGCAGGATAACAACAATGTACATCAATGCGTTGGATGCCGTTTCCTGAAGCTGTCTTACAACACCGGACTCCCTGAACAGGTTACCCAGCATCAGCATACCGACGAGCGGAGCCGTTGTAGGAAGTATCAGACATACAACAATCGTAACCACGATTGGGAACAGAATCTTCTCCAGTTTCGATACCGGACGAAGCTGTGCCATCTTAATCTTTCTCTCTTTTTCCGTCGTGAGAAGCTTCATAATAGGCGGCTGGATAATTGGCACCAGCGACATATAGGAATATGCTGCCACTGCAATTGGTCCAAGCAGGGCAGTCTGTCCAAGCTTACCCGCAAGGAATATGGATGTAGGGCCATCGGCGCCACCGATAATGGAAACTGCCGCTGCTGCCTTATCATTAAAGCCAAGGGCTATCGCACCGAAATACGCCGCAAAAATACCAAACTGCGCTGCCGCACCGAGCAGAAAGCTCTTTGGGTTCGCTATCAGCGGTCCAAAGTCTGTCATGGCGCCTACGCCAAGGAATATCAGCGATGGCAGGATTGCCCATTCATCAAGTAAATAGAAATAATATAGTAAACCGCCCGGTGTGCCGTCTGCACCAATCGGTGCAATAATGTCGGGATAAATATTAACCAGCAGCATACCAAACGCTATCGGGGTTAACAGAAGCGGTTCATACTGTTTCGCGATAGCAAGATAAAGAAATATACAAGCAACAACAATCATGATGACATTTCCGCCAGTGAGATTAAAAAACGCGGTCTGATGTATCAGATTGTTCAATGTATCTGCTATATATGACATTTTGTTGACCTCCTATTGTATTTTTTACCAGGAAATATCCGAATCCTGGTTACACCGATATCTTAAGATACCGGTGATTAGTTCAAAGTTGCAAGTAAAGCACCTGCTTCAACAGGGTCGCCAACTGCCACGTCAATGCTTGCCACTGTACCATCCTGAGGAGCCACAACCGGAATCTCCATCTTCATCGCCTCTATGATTACAACCGCGTCGCCTCTCTTTACAGCCTGTCCTACATTTGCTTCAATCTTGAATACCTTTCCTGCTGCGCCTGCCTCAACCCTGATGCTGCCTGCCCCTGCACTTGCTGCCTTTGGCGCTGCTGCTTTTGGTGCTGCCTTCGGAGCCGCCTTTGGCGCTGCAGCAGCAGGAGCTGCACCGGAACCTGCGCCTTCTTCTACTACGACATCATATACGCTGCCGTTAACGGTAATTGTATAATTTTTCATCTCAAATTCCTCCTAAAATATATATTTAACTTCTTTTCCACTTATTTGTATTTGCCCGCTTAATGCTTCTTACCTGGAAGCCTTCCACGCTTGTTCCTTCATATGCTGCAATCGCCGCTGCGATAACCGCCACAAGCTCCATGTCGTCCGAAAGCTCTTCCTCCTGAACAACAGGTGCTGGTGTCGGCGCTGCCGCCGGAGCTGGGATTGCCGCGTTTTTCTTCGGTGCAAGCGAAGCCTGAAGCTTCGGAATCAGCCCAAACGCCGAAATGATAATACTGATAAGGATTAGCACCACAAACACTGTTCCCATGCCAAGAAGGGTATTGAGCGCTGCCTTTGTCATCAGCTGTCCTTTCGTCTCATCCATATTGAGCGTACATGACGTCATCGTGAGATAAATATCATTTGTAAATATTAATTCTACTGAACCACTTGCATTTCCGCCCGTGACTGGAACCGTGACAATAATCGTGTCATCATCGACAACCGATACCGGTTTGCCCGCCTGGATACTCCCCATCGCCTCCTGTCCTGACCGGAATGATGTGAGTGCACCGTTGACTGCTTTTCCTTCACATGCAAAAGAATAATCACTAAAGTACTGACTATATGTCGATGTAAACACATCACCGAGCTCGACATTGCTGTAATTTGCAAGCAGACCGTCCACATCACCTGTGGATACCATCAAATTCATAAGCTCGACAACCTGCTGCGCCCTTTTCTGTGCCTCATCGACCTTGGTCTTCTGAAAGTCACTCATCGTTCCATCCGATGACCCGCATGCCGTCAGAACGAAAACACAGGTAAGCATTAATAATGTTTTTATTATTTTTTTCATATTAACGTTCACCCTTTCCTAGACCGTTCCATGCTTCTTTGACGGACGATCCTCTCTCTTTGTAAATAACATCTCAAAAGCGCCAATCACATATTTCCTTGTGTCAGCCGCCTCGATAACCTGGTCTACATATCCTCTCTTTGCCGCGCCAGCCGCGCTCGTCTGAAGCGCCGCGTACTCTGCCGCCTTTTCCTTTATGACATCCGCGCCCTGTCCCTCGTACATAATCTTGGCCGCAAGGTTCGCATCCATGGAGCCGATTTCCGCGTCAGGCCATGCAATCGTGATATCTGCGCCGATTGCCTTGGAATTCATTGCAACGTACGCGCTTCCAAGCGCCTTTCCAATCACTACATTTACCTTTGGCACTGTGGCATTTGCAAAAGCATATGTAAGCTTTGCAACTGCCCTGGCGATACATTTCTCACTTGCCATCGTCGCCTCGTAGCCCTTGACATTGGTCAGGGATAATACAGGGATGTCAAACGCGTCACAGAACTGAATAAAATCTGCCGCCTTCTCACAGCCCTTTGCTGACAGCACTGCATCAAATTTGTCCGTCACTTCACCCTCCGCGCTGTAAACTTCCGTACGGTTTGCAACACAGCCGACCGTCATGCCGTTCAATTTGATAAACCCAGTGACCATATCCTTTGCATAATTTTCCTTTACCTCAAAGAATATATTGTTATCCGCGATTGCAGAAAGCGCGATTGACGTATCTCCCACACAGTTTGCAAGCCCTGCGCATACCCTGTTGAGGTCATCTGTGCACTCCTCGTATGAGGCGTCGTCTTCATTGTTTCCAGGGAGCATGGACACAAGCTGCCTGATTTTCGCAAAAATTTCTGCCTCCTCTGCCACAACATCCACAATGCCGCTCTCGCTGCCCTGGAAATCAGCAGAAGAAGAATCACACTTGGAAATATTGTTTCCGTCAAGTGCATTCGGTGAATTTACGAAAAGCTTTGCCTTTGACTTTTCCATAAATGTAAAATCCGTCAACGTCGGTATCAGTGCAAGACCGCCGCCGCAGCTCCCAAAAACTGCCGTAATCTGGGGAATCACCCCTGATGCAAGTGTCTGCTTAAGGTAAATCTCACCAAACGCATTCAATGCGTCAGTTGCCTCCTGGAGCCTGAGACCTGCCGAGTCAATAAGACCGATGACCGGCGCCCCCGTCTTCATCGCAAGATCGTAGAGACGTGTAATCTTTTTCGCATGCATCTCACCGACAGAACCGTTTAACACGGAAGCATCCTGGCTATACACATACACAAGATTGCCGTCGATTACTCCGTAGCCGGTAACGACACCGTCCGAGGGAGTCTCGTTCTGTTTCAGGTTAAAATCTGTCGCCCTAGCCGTAACAAGCGCACCAATTTCAACGAAACTGCTTTCATCAAGTAAAGATTCGATTC
>DKUL01000063.1:0-40925 GCA_002490665.1 Lachnospiraceae bacterium UBA7205
TCAGGTGTCTTTTCATTCATAATATTATGCCTCCATTTTTATGACAACTGAAAGGTTAATGTGTATCTGTTTTTGGACACAAAAAAAGCAAGTTGCATATAAAAAAATTTTATATTTGACCTGCTTTTATATTTCCTCGTTTAATTTTCCTTTTAAATTTCCTATGACTGATTTAAGTTTAATTCTGTCGGATTGGTTTGTCAATACATTATTTTAAATTTTTTAAAATGGCATTAAGTTAAGATTTTATTGCGCATTAACTTAATGGGGATAAATGTTAAGTAAATGACATTGACCTGCGAACTGCTGTTTTTTGAGTTGGCCGCTGTAGGATTTTTGGGGATTGCCGCTGTGCTGTTCAAGGAAAAGGGCATGGGCGTAATCCGTGTCCACGCCATCCTTCCGCTGCAAAGAGACTTGTTTCTGTTGTCCAAACTGGCGGTGTTCCTGCTCTCTGACCTGGTCTTTGCGGTGCTGCTCACCCTGCTGAATATGGGACTTGCAGATGGTGTGGCGGTGCTGCCTGCCGTTCTGCTCCAGACAGCGGTTCTGTCGCTGATTATGGCGCTGGTGGGATTGCTCTGCGCCCTGCTGCTAAAGGATTTCCGGCAATTTACACTGGCTTATCTGGTCATTGCCGTTTTTGCCGCGACACCTGTGTTTTTGTCTGCCAATACATCGGTCAAGCTTGACTGGATTCATTATCATCCGTTCTATCATGTCTACATGGGATTGAAAAACGCCTATTTTGGGACGGTCATCCCGCCAGCTTATTATGCCGGCGCTGTTGGCATGATCGTGCTGCTGTTCCTGGCGGTGCGGCTTGCGTTTCATCGGGAAATCGGAAAGGAGGGGTGAAGCATGAAAGGATTAAAATATCAAATGAAAAGTGTCATGCGGGATAAATTCTGCCTGATGACCTTCCTGCTCCCCATTCTGGTGGCTGTGGCACTGAATTTCATGGGTTCTATTGATATGTCCAGCCTGGGGGAACTGCACTTTGGGATACTGGAAAATGGGCTGTCCCCGCAGGCAATCACTTGGCTGGAGCGGTATGGGCCGGTAACGGCTTATGGGACACAGGAAGAACTGACCGCCGCCATCAATGAACCGTCCACCAATGTCATCGGTGTTTGGGCAGACGGTGACAGCCTCAAAACCGCGGTCAGCGGGGACGAGCTGGATATTTTCCGGCAGGCGGCGGCGACCCTGCCCGCCCTTTATGAGCGGCGGGCAGCGGCGGATCAGGCGGAGATCCGGACATTGGAGCGCCCGGACATCATGGAAAGCCTACAGGGCATCTTTATCCCTGCTGTGCTGATTGTCGCTATGTTTATGGGCTGTACGTTTAACGCCATGAACATTATTTCCGAAAAAGAAGATGGCGTGGCATTTGTCAATGAGATCCTGCCCATGACGCCAGGCCAGTACATTTTGCAGAAAGTTGTTGTGGGTTTCTTCTTTGGCAGCCTGTCCTCCATCGTGACGGCATGCATTTGTTTCCAATTGTCCTGGCAGAATTTGGGGCTTATGCTGGCACTGATCGTCCTGTCGTCCTTTGTGGCGGCGCTGGTCGGACTGTTTATTGGCAGGTTCTGCGAGGATCTGATGATTGGAGTGGTCTATATCAAAATCGTTATGCTTGTGTTTCTCGCGGTACCCATTCTATGCGCGCTGACTGGAGTAAGTGGGGCGCTGGCAGTTGTTTGCAGCATCGTTCCATCCCAGCCTGCCTTTGAAGGTATCATGGCACTGTCTGACGGAAGTATGGGGACGGCGATGAGAGATGCCGGTATTCTTGTAATTCACTGTATCGCATGGTTTGCGCTGTATGTTTTGCTCTCCGCGCAGCGTAAAAAGCAGTCGGTTTGACAATCTGAAAAATCAGGGGTGATAACGGTTTCAAGAAAAAATCTTTCGCTACATTTCGCAAAAAAGTACAAAAATTTTGCCGATAAATAAAGCAGAGATATACAGCGGATCCGGAAATCGCTGCCAACTGACTGTTGACTATGGCGGGGGCTATGCGATTCCTGCAATGGAGCGATATCGCTGAAAGCGGATGGAAGGGAACATAATGACGGAAAGGACTGGAACATGCCGGATGGGCATGGGGACGGTTTGTGCCGGTGGATTCGCAGGAACTGGAAAGAACTGCCCATTATTTTTCTTACTGTGCGGGGAGACTGCGCAGATATTGTTTCGGGTTTTGGGAATGGTGCGGATGATTATATCGTGAAGCCGTTTGAACTGGAGGTATTGCATTCGCGGATTCTGGCATTACTCCGCAGAACTGGCAACGTGGCTAAGCAGTATCTTTCCTGTGACGGGATTAGGATGGACTTAAACCGCCATATGGTATTCTGCCGTCTGGAGGAAATTTTTTTAAGCGAGGCAGAATACCAGCTGCTTTTGTATCTGATGCAGAATAAGGGAAAGACGGTTACCAGGGAAAAAATACTGGAGCAGGTATGGGATACAAACGGAAATTATGTGAACGATAATACATTAACCGTCACCATGAAACGTCTGCGGGACAAGCTTTACCAGCCGGAGTGCCTGAAAACCGTCAGAAGCGTAGGATACCGTATGGAGGATACCCTATGAGCGGACGGAAAAATATACTGGTCACTTTCGGATTCGTCTTGTCTGTCGGACTGGTTGCGGCAGCGGTTTCTGTCCTGCTTGCTTCTTACCATTACAGCCGGCAAACCGATTTTAACCAGCCTTCCCCTTGTAATCATTGCAACAGGATATATGCTGAAGACAAGCTATATGGGAGTGGGAGAATTTATGGCAGAGGCGCCGATTATGCCAGTCCTTCTGTTTATGCTGGCGATCCTGGGATTTGTAGCGCTGGCATATTATCTTGCGTGGCGGAATGTACGCAAAATCAGTCTCGCAGAGGTTCTTAGGGATGATACAATGATGTAAAAGTAATAGTGGAGGCGTTTCGAAAAAGGGGGGAATGAAGAATAGGAAAAATATAATGGAATTGTGTGTGCGTTTGTGGTAAAATAACAGCGTTGAACAATTCAATAAATTGGTATATTCTGATGCAACGATAAATCGAAAGGAATAAGAATGTGAAAAATGTGAATCCGAAAAATAAGAAGAAAAAGCTTCTTTTTATTGTATTATCCATCTTGACCGTACTAATAATTGCCGGTGACTGGGCACTGACTTTAATGGTATATGACGAGAACTTTAACCAGCGATTTGAGGGATATGAACCGCTTATGATGTACGTTGATGATTTTGACGGATTGCAGCGCACGAAATATGAGTTTCGTTCCAATGAGGGGCAGAAACTGGCGGGATATATGTATAGTTCGGGAGAAAACCAGCGTGGTATCATTGTAATGGCACATGGCTTTGGCGGAGGCGGGCATAATTCTTACATGGATTGTGCGAATTATTTTGCCAGCCATGGATACTATGTTTTTGCCTACGATGCTACGGGAAATGATGAAAGCGAGGGGGACGGAGTCGGGGGACTTCCACAGGGCGTAATAGACCTTGACCATGCAATCACATTTGTGGAGGAAAGCGGGAACTTCCCAAGTCTGCCAGTCGCTTTATTTGGTCATAGCTGGGGCGGTTACAGTGTCTGCAGTGTACTTACATACCATCCCGAAGTAAAAGCGGTTATAGCTTGTTCGGGTTTTAATGCTTCACCGGATCTGTTTGAGTCAGAGGGGAAAAAACAGATAGGGAATGGCATATATTTGATGCTGCCATTTGTAAGGCTGCATGAGAGGATTCAGTATGGCAGATATGCCTCAAATACTGCGATGCACGGCTTTTCAAAAAGCAATGCCGCCGTTATGATTGTGCATAGCTTTGATGATGAGGTTGTTCCGGCTGAATATGGCTATGAAACTTATTATGAAAAGTACAAGGACGATCCCCGGTTTTGCTTCGTTCCTCTTGAAAAGAAAGGACATAACTATTTCAATGATGACACTTACCGTAATGAGTTTAATGCGGGATTTGATGAATGGCTAAAAACGCTTGACTATGACTATGATTCTGCGAAAAACAAGGAACGGTTTTCGGCGGATAAAGCCGATTATATACGCCAGAACCTTGACAGGGAGAAATGGTGTAATTCATTGGATTTGGAATTGTTTGGGGATTTTGCTGGTTTTTATGATGAACATATGCATTAAACAGATTTCATTTTGACAAATCGGTTCTTTCTTTTCAATGTAGTGTGGTAGCGGCACTTTGAACTGGCAAAGACGGAAAAATATTCTGGATAGCGGGGGATGGGGAATGGATACTGGCATATTATGTGGGAAAGGAATACAAAAATCATGGAATTGTTTGTAAAATTAATCGTAACATTTTTTGCAGGTATGGGGGCTGGCCTGGGCACGGGCTTTGCCGGAATGAGTGCCGCGGCAGTAATCAGCCCGATGCTGATTACTTTTTTAGGCATAGACCCGTTTATGGCTGTCGGTATTGCGCTTTCTTCCGATATATTGGCAAGTGCGGTATCAGCGTATACTTATGGGAAAAATAAGAATCTGGATATTAAAAATGGAAGTATTATGATGGCCGCCGTCCTCATATTTACAATGGTCGGCAGTTATGTGTCAAGTCTGGTTCCGTCTAATACAATGGGGGGCTTTTCCGTTGTAATGACGTTCCTTTTGGGAATCAAGTTTATTGTAAAGCCGGTTATGACGACCAAGGAAGCAATGGACAGTGTTTCTCTGTGCAGAAGGGTCATTCAGTCAGTTATTTGTGGCATTGTCATCGGGTTTATCTGCGGTTTTGTAGGCGCTGGCGGTGGAATGATGATGCTTCTTATCTTAACATCTGTCCTTGGCTATGAATTGAAAACGGCGGTCGGAACCAGCGTGTTCATCATGACATTTACCGCATTTACCGGGGCAGTTTCCCACTTTACCATCGGAGGGCAGCCGGACTGGCTGATTATGGGGTTATGCATCACCTTTACATTTATATGGGCGCGTATTGCTGCACTTTTTGCAAATAAAGCGCAGCCCGGGACGCTCAATCGGATTACGGGACTGATACTTGTAATACTGGGGCTTGTGATTATGCTGTTTCATTTCATATAAAAAAACGCCGTTGCTGTTATTGGGAACAAAAAAGAAATGACTTGTAAAAAGTAATGGCAGAATTTTACGGCATGTACCATGACTGAGTAGTAGAGATGGGAGCCTTATAAGGTGCGAAAGGAGTTCAGACAGGAATGAAACCACTACAGACAGACCGTCTTCTGATACGCGGCTTCAGCAGAACCGATATTGATGCCTGCTACCAGTGCTGGGGACGGGACAGGACGCTCGGGCGGTATATCATAGGGTACCCGATGACAGACAGACACCAGATGGAAGAACTGGTTGAGGGTTTTCTTTCCAACAAGGACGCATGGATTCTCGAGGACAGGACGCAGGGGGCAGTCGTTGGCTATATTACCATGGACGTGCCCTACAGGCAGCTGGAAATCGGCGAAATCGGATACGTGATTGGCGAAAGACATCAAAATCGCGGATACGCGTCAGAAGCAGTGAACTGCATACTCGCAGAATATTTCATCAATCAGGGCTTCTACCTGATAGAGGCAAAATGCAACGCGACAAACCATGCTTCCCTGAAGCTGCTTCAAAAATCAGGCTTCCAGATTGACGGCAGGCTGCGCGGCAGAAGAATAGACCTGCTGACCGGCGAAAGAAATGACATAATTGTCGCTTCAATTACACAGACGGAGTTTAGGAATCAAATCTACGCTTCTGATTAGAAGGGTAGATTTTTTCTGCTTAGATTTTTATTAAAATAATGTGAATTTACTGGAAAAAAAGGCTGAAATATTATAGAATATACAAGATAAAGTCCGTTTTACATAAAATATGGGCTTCAGAGGAGAAAAATGGGAATCATTGGAAAATGATACCCTTGCCAGATGGAAAAATAGGAGGGAAAAATGCAATACAGAGGAGCGAAGCGAATCAAACGCATTGCCGCCGTGGTACTTTCTGCGGCCTTGCTGATAACAGAACTGCCGCAGTCTGCAACTGTCTATGCGGCGCAGGCAGAAGATACTGGGATAAGCAGCCTGGAGACGGAAACAGCGGCGGAGCAGAACACACAAAATGAACCGGAAGAATCATCGCAGGCGCAGCAGGCAGATGGGGTGCAGGAAGAAACAGACAGTGCAGAACCGACAAGCCCGCAGGCACCGGATACAGAGCCGTCAAGTCCGGAAGTGACGGAAACGGAACAGTCAGACCCGGAAACGCCGGACACGGAACCATCGAATTCAGAATCGTCAGGTACGGAATCATCCGATATAGAATCGTCAGGTACGCAACCACCTTCGACAACGAATCCGGAACCGTCAGAGACGGAAACCCTTACAGATGAGCTGCTGGAGCCGGAGACGGAAACAGAAACCACTGAGGAGGAGACAGAAAGTCCGGAAATAAAAGTGCCTGATGTAGATACATCCGTGTACACATACAGCGGGGGCACAAGCCGTACAGCGGCACACATACAGCCGCGTTCCGTGACATACAAATCCACGACGGAATTAAAACCGGAAACAGACGGAAGCTACAAAATCAAGAACAGGGACGAATTCATTACATTTCTCGCAAATCCCTCAGCATATGCTTCTGATGTAATCAATCTGGACTGTGACATCGACATGAAAGGGGAGACGGCACTGTTTAATGCGTCCTTTGGCGGCATCTTCAACGGCAACGGACACTCCATTCACAATGTCAGGATACAGTCAGGGCTGTTTCGCAGCGTCAACAGGGATGCGGAGGTCAAAAACTTACATATCAGCAATGTCATCTCGGATGAAGTGAGCGGCGTGGTCACGGCAGAAAACAGCGGTACCATCTCATACTGTGTCGTGACAGGAAACCTCACGGCATCCGACAGTGTCGATAAGCTTGCCGGCATCGTGGGCATGAATATGGGAACAGTGGAGAACTGCGTGTTCTCGGGTGAAATTACATCCAATGACTCCTACAGCGGAAATGTAGGCGCCATTGCAGGCTTAAACAGTTCAGGAACCATCCGGAACTGCTATGGAATCGGCAAGCTTGCCGTGTCCTTGGGAAATGCCGGCGGAATCGCAGGCAGAAATGACAATGTGATTGAAAACTGTGCCAATTATATGGAAGTTTCCTCAAAGGCGGCGTCCGGCGGCATCAGCGGCGAGAATGCCGGAACGGTGTCAGGCTGCGACAACTATGTGGCGGTTACATGCAGGCAGAGCGGAACCGGTCAGACAGGCGGAATCGCTGCGAAAAACACAGGTTCCGGAAAGATTGAAAACTGCTATAACCACGGCAGTGTGAGCAGTTCCGTAAACAATGTCGGCGGTATCGCGGGCGCCACGGCAGGCTCCATCAGCAAGTGCGGGAACTATGCAGGCATTACAGGCATCGCAAATATTGGCGGAATTGCGGGACAGAATATCGGTACGAAAAACACGGACGGCAGTGTGAGAAGTGTGATAACAGGATGCTTTAACACAGGAGCCGTGACAGGAAAAGAAGGCACGAACGCGCAGGGCATTGGCGGTATTCTCGGAAGCAGTGAGTACAAAACGGAAAGCGTGCCGTATGCTGTCCGTATTGAGAACTGCTACAATACAGGAAGCATTACGCCCGACACCACGGTCGGCTATGTAGGCGGAATTGCAGGAATCCTCAAGTGCGGCACCATTTCCAGTGTATACAACACGGCAAATATTCTCCATGTCACCTGTTCAGGAATGATAGCAGGATTTCTCGGTGAGGCAGGCGTGGCAGACTATGAGAATGTCTACTATCTTGAGGGCGGAATCGAAAGAATTGCCTGCCGCGAGCATGAAATTGTAGTGGATGCCAGTGCGAAAAAGACGGAGCAGGAATTAAAGGAGCTTGCAGGAACGCTTGGGGGCGGCTTTGAAAGTGACGGGAACAGCGTCAACGGCGGCTACCCGGTTGTTGCCGGACAGGGCGCGGAACAGACAAGCTATCCTGTAGTATATGAGCTGAACGGCGGATGCCTGGACAGATATTATCATATGGTGCGGTCCGGGGACAGCGTGGGCGAGTCGCCTGCCGACCCTGTGAGAAAGCATGCGGAATTTAAGGGCTGGTTTAGTGATGCGGCATGCACTTCGGCATATGGATTTACATCCCCTGTGGAGAAAGCCACGATGGTGTATGCAAAGTGGGATACCTATGTGGCTGTAGAGCGCATCGAGCCTGCCATGAAAAACATCACGCTCCAGATAGAGGAGGAGCAGAAAATTGCCGTGACGACATATCCGGAGAATGCACAAAATGCGACCCTGATATGGAAATCGGAAAATACTTCCATCGCAGATGTCGGACAGGATGGCACCATCAAGGCAGTCGGCACAGGCACGACCTATGTTACGGTCTCGGTGGCAGATGACGAGACGATATCGGCACAGATACAGGTGAATGTCACGGCAGATGAGATTTTTGTGCGCCGTGTGGACACCAATGAGCTGATATCGGCGCCCACGACAGGCATTTCTTCCGGCTTTGCCGTCAATGACGAGATAGTCGTGGAGGTGAAGTACGGAAAGGGCATCAGCGCCAACCGGAAGATTCAGTGGACGACCAGCGATGCCAAGGTATTTAAATTTAAGGAGCTTGAACCGGCGGACAGGGACCGTGTGACGCTCATCGGAGTGGGAACGGGAACGGCGAAGCTGACTGCCGTGATATCCGAGGGAGACAAATATTACGAGGCTGTAATCTGCAATATCGCAGTTGCACCGCAGGCATCCTCCATCACGATTAAGATAGGGAATGAGGAGGCATCCGGAAATATTACATACGATTTGTATACAAAGAAGTTTATTGCCGCGGGAAACAAAAAATTTGACAAGCCGACAGACGAACTGACAGCGGAGATTCTCCCGAGGGACGCAGGACAGAAGGTGGAGTGGAAGTCAAGCAGGGAGTCCGTCCTGAAATTCCCGGATTCCAAGAGCGGTGTTGCAGAAGGAAACGGTGAGGGAGAAGCCGTGGTGACGGCAGCGGCGCTTGACGGCAGCAAGGTGACAAAGAACGCCACCGTGTACACGAGAAGGATTGTGCAGTCCTTCACGATGGCAGCGGAATCGGTAAACAAGGATATTCCGGTTGTCAAAGAGGGGGACGAGATTGTCATCACGAGTGGAAACGGCATTAAACTGACACCGGAATTTGTGCCGGCATCCGTGTCCAATATGAGTCTCTCCTTCAGCGTTATAAGCGGTGACAAAAATGCCATAAAGTTTTCCTCAAACAATCCGGACGGTAAGCCGGATATCAAGACGGTGATGACCATTACGGCAAATAAGGTGACTGCAAACACAAGGGTGACATTGAAGGCGGTTTCACTTGATGCAGGAAAGGCAGAATGTGAAATCAAGCTGGTAATCAAACCGCTTACGGAGTCCATAAACCTGTATAAAAATACGGATTTGCTGCACAGTGTCAACGGCTCCACGATAGGCATCAATCCGGAAAAGGATGATATGTTCTTTACGCTGACAGCAAGAAATTATCCGGATAATGCATCGCAGGCTGTCACATGGAAATCCAGCAATACAAAGATTGCAAAAGTGGAAAAGACTGGTGACAAGACCTGTAAGGTAAGTGTTCTCGATAAGGGAAATGCGATTATCACTGCCACCGCGGCGGACGGCAGCGGGGTGACGGCAACCGTGACGGTCAATGTGTCGGCGCTCGCCTCCGATATCGTCATAACAGGAAGCAATATGGTAATGAAAGGGAGCACCATCCGCTTAAAGGCAGAGGTATTTCCAAAGTCAGCGACGAACCAGCGGGTAAAATGGTCTTCGCTGATGGACAGCATTGCGAAGGTCAATCCGACGACAGGCGATGTGACAGGCGTTGCACCCGGGACGGCGGTGATTATTGCGGAATCGGCAGACGGAAGTGGTGTGCAGGCAACACATACCGTGCGCGTGACAGACGTGATAACAAAATTTGACATTGTGTCGCTGGATGGCAGCTTGAGCGAGAAGGATGCCGTGCTCTCCGGAAAGTCGGTAGGGCTTGACCCGGATAAGAATATGCTGACGTATAAGCTTGGCGTGAAAATCCTGCCGGACACGGCGTGCCAGACTGTCACATGGAAGTCCAGCAACGAGAAAGTGGTAAAGGTTGAGGATGGGCTGATAACGGCGGTCGGCATGGGGACGGCAAACGTGACGGCAACCTCCACGGACGGAAGCAAAAATACGGCGCGCGTGAAAGTGTTTGTCACAACTCTTGTGCGGAGCGTCAAGATTTCGGGAAGCCATTACGTGGGAATGGACAAATCCATCCAGTTAAAGGCAGAAGTAGGCGGTAAGGACGCCGCGAACAAGAAAGTACTTTGGAGAAGCAACAATCCTGAAAATATCCAGGTAGACGAAACGGGTCTGGTCACTGCCTTAAACCGTTTCGGCATGGCTGAGATAACGGCGGAGGCAGCGGATGGAAGCGGGGCGAAAGACCGCTTTATGGTCTATGCGGTGGCTTATCCGGACAAGGTAGACATTACAAGCTATGACAGACTGCTGACCATTGAGGAAAATGCGAGCACGAAAAAGAAGTCAGCCGAAGTTGACATGCGAAATGGGGACACCTACCGCTTTGAGGCAGTGTTCAACGACAATAATCCGACTGCGCAGGGGGAAGCAGGATACCCGAAGACCGTGACATGGAGTACATCGGATAAGACGATAGCCGCCGTGGAACCGGTGTCTGCTTCAGACGGAAAAGTGGTGCAGGTTACCGTGTTCCGAAAAGGCAGCGTGACCATCACGGCGAAAACGACAGACGGATTAGAAGTGACAGACACCTGCAGGCTGAACATCATAGACCCGGAGCCAAAAGTAAAAATAACGGGTCCGACACAGGTGGCAATGGGCAAAAAAATCCAATTGTCAGCCGGGTATACAGCCGTGGAGTGGAAGCTTGCCAATCCCGGGGACGCGTCCATTGCGACAGTGAACGGCAAAGGACAGGTTACCGCCAAGAAGCAGGAGGGGGATGTCGAAATCGTTGCCATTGCCAAGGACGGCAATAATGGGGAGAAAGCCTCCCATATGGTACATGTCAGGCCGGCAGTCAGCGAAGTATCCATTCTGGTAAACGGTGTTCCACAGAAAAACAAGGCGACACTGGGCGTGGATATTTTGTCAGATCCCTTGCAGCTTACCGCGATAGTGGTCGGGGATGAAAATACAAATGTGAAGTGGACTTCCAATAAAACAGCGATAGCCACGGTCGACCAGAACGGCATTGTCGATGTGAAGAAAAACGGCAAGGCGGTGATAACCGCGGCGGCGATAGACGGCAGCGGCAAAAAGGCAACCCTGACAATCAATGTGTCCAAAAAAGTGACAGCAGTCGCGCCGAATGGAGCGGACGAGGTGCGGGTAGGGCTGAAAAAGACAGTACAGCTTGGCGTGAAATACACGCCGCTCTCGGCTACGACCAAGAAGGTAGTATGGGAGAGCGAGGCACCGAGTGTAGTGTCTGTAAACAAGTCAACAGGAAAAGTGACGGCGAAACAGCTGATTGACCTGTCCCAGTACCCCAACGGCTATATCACAGTGACAGCGACTCCGGCAGACAATGGAAACGGAACGCCGTGCTATTTTAAGGTGTACGTCAATAATCCGGTCAACAAAGTGGAGGTGCTGGAAAAGGGAAGCACAGCGTACAACTCCGTACTGGGCGTCGATTTGAGTGTAACACCGGCGCAAAAGCAGCTTGCATTCCGTCTTACGGACAACAAAAAACCGGCAAATGAGCTGGCAGACCAGTCAGTGACATGGAAGTCAAGCAATACAAAGGTGGCAAAAGTGGATGAGAACGGTCTTGTCACAGGATTGTCGACCGGCAAGGTGACAATCACCGCGACGGCGTGTGACGGAAGCAAAAAGTCCGGAAAGGTCACATTGTATGTCGGCAAGCTGATTACCAGCCTCAAAGTGATGGACGCGGAGGATAAGAGCAAGGAGCTTACGGAGATTAAGCTCAGGAAAGGCAATTCCCGCACCATTTTGCCGGAGCAGATAAAGATTCTGCCAATTACGGCGACAAACCAGAAGCTTACCTACACGACAAGCGACAAAAAAATAGTGACCGTGACATCAAAAGGTAAAATAACGGCAAAGAAATCCGGAGAGGAAGCCTGGATAACAATCTCGACGACAGACGGCTCGAATCTTTCCTGGAAGATAAGGATTCTGACACTGTAAAATACAGACAGCGCACCTTGAATGGGTGCGCTGTTTATATGCACACGGGCGTCCAGAGGAAACATGTCGGACGCCCGACGCGCGCGTAGGGGAGAAGGTCATGTCTCTGCTCGATTTTCTGCCTGCTTACCACTATGAATTATTCAAAAAATGTGGTATCATTAAGCATTAAGAAATATTAAATCTGCATTTTTTTCAGGGATTATGGCATAATATGGAAAATGAACAGGAAAGGCATTGGTAGGAATGTATGTGTGGGATAGCCGGATTTTGTAACAGACCGACAAACTGGAAAAGAAATATTGAAAAGATGAACGAGAGGATGTACCACAGGGGACCGGATGCCGGGGGTGTTTGGGCGAGTGAGGATGCGAATGTCGTGTTCGGGCACCGCAGGCTCTCGATTGTTGATTTGTCAGAAAACGGCGCGCAGCCGATGCATTCCTCGTCCGGAAGATACGTGTGCGTCTTCAATGGGGAGATTTACAATTACAGGAAGCTCCGGGACAGGCTCCTTGCCGAGAAAAAGGTCACTGCCTTCCGGGGAACATCGGACACGGAAGTACTGCTCGAGGCGTTCGAGGCATACGGTGTGCAGGAGACCGTCCGGCAGTGCAAGGGAATGTTTGCAATCGCGCTGCTCGACAAAAAAACAGGGCGCCTCACCCTGATAAGGGACAGAATCGGCGAAAAACCGTTGTATTACGGATTTGTAAAAGGACAGTTCGTGTTTGCATCGGACATTGGCAGCATCAGCGTGCTGGACGGCTTCGACAATCCGATTGACACAAAAGTGCTGCAGCTCTATTTTATACATGGCTATATTCCGGCGCCATACTCCATTTACCAGAATATTTACAAGCTGGATGCAGGCTGCATGCTTGAGATAGACATGCCATACAGGGAGCCGAAAATAAGCGCCTACTGGTCAGTGCGCGAGGCGGCAAAGTACGGTCAGGCGCATCCCTTTACCGGAAGCAGGCAGGAGGCGGCGGATGAGCTGGAACGGCTTCTGAAGGCTTCCATCTCGGAGCAGATGGTCGCGGATGTGCCCGTCGGGGCATTCCTGTCGGCAGGCATCGACAGCAGCACGATAGTGGCGCTGATGCAGGCGCAGTCAGGGCGGAAAGTCCGGAGCTTTACCATAGGCATGGACAACCCCGAATACAACGAGGCGGCATATGCAAAGGAGATTGCAAGGCATCTCGGCACGGAGCACACGGAGCTGTATATCACGTCGCAGGATGCAAAGGAAGTGATTCCGAAGCTTTCCCATATATTTGGCGAGCCGTTTGCGGATTCGTCGCAGATACCGACGTATCTGGTCAGCAGGATGACAAGGGAACACGTGACAGTGTCGCTGAGCGGCGATGGGGGGGACGAGCTGTTCTGCGGTTATATGACGTATCCGTCCATAGACCGGATATGGGGCAAGATGAAAGGATATCCGTATGGACTGCGCCGCTTCTGCAGCCGGCTGCTTGTGGGAAATCCCCTGATTAAAAACAACCAGCTGCTCCAGACAAAGGCTTATCTGCTCGGTGCAAAGAGCCCGGAACACCTCTACGAGCTGTCCAATGCGCAGGAGGCTTCCAACCTCAGCATCGCGCTTGATAAGACAGTGTATCCGTATAAGCACAATGACCGTCCATACGGCGATTTGCGGGATACGAGAAACAGCATTATGCTGATGGACATGGAGGTATACCATCCGGATGACATCCTTGTCAAGGTTGACCGCTCCGCCATGGCAGTCTCACTCGAGACCAGAGTGCCAATGCTTGACAGGGATGTCGTAGAGTTTGCGTGGACGATTCCCATGGAGTACAAAAAACAGGGGGACACCGGCAAGCTGGTTCTGCGGGATGTCCTGTACCGGTATGTGCCCAAAGAGATGATGGACAGACCCAAGAAAGGATTTTCCATTCCGATTACGCAGTGGCTTCGGGAAGCGCAGCTCCGGGAATGGGCGGAAGCGCTGCTTGACGCGCAGCTTATCCGGCGTCAGGGGATTCTGGATGCCGACGAGGTGCAGCGAATCTGGCGCGACTTTACCGACAACGGAAACTGGCGCATACAGATATGGTATCTATTGATGTTTCAGTCCTGGATGCAGGAGCAGGGGATAGGGAGGATAAAATGAATACGCAAAATACAGCACCGCTGAGTGCATATATCAAGATAGCAAGACCCGACCACTGGGTCAAGAATGTGTTTATTATGCCAGGGCTTGTCCTGGCGCTGATTCTGATTGAAATACCGGACGAAATCGGGATGTTTCTGCTGAAATTTGTGGCAGGCTTTCTGGCGACATGCTTTATCGCGTCGGCAAACTATGTCATCAACGAATGGCTGGACGCGGAGTTTGACAAGTACCATCCGACCAAGAAGTACCGTCCTGTAGTCAGCCAGAACATGAAGTTTTCGCTCGTGATGGCGGAGTATGCGGTATGTATTGCGGCAGGCATTGCGCTGTCGCTTCTTGTCAACATTCCGTTTCTGCTGACGGAAGTGGTACTCCTTGTCATGGGCGTCCTGTACAATGTGAAGCCGATACGGACAAAGGACATTGTGTACCTGGACGTGCTGTCGGAGTCTGTCAACAATATGATACGCCTTCTGCTCGGATGGTTTATCGTGTGCGAGAACGTATACCCGCCATCGAGCGTCCTTGTTGGCTACTGGATGGCAGGCGCGTTCCTGATGGCAGTGAAGCGCTATGCAGAGTACCGCATGATAGGAGACCCGAAGCTTGCAGGTTCCTACCGCAAGTCGTTTGCCAGGTACACGGAGGCGACGCTGCTGTGCTCTTCATTCTTTTATGCGCTGTGCGCGACCTTTTTGATAGGAATCTTCCTGTTAAAATACAGGATTGAGTACATCGTGGCAATCCCTGTCCTGTTTTTCCTGTTTTGTTATTACCTGTACATAGCGTACAAGCCGGACTCGGCGGCGCAGAAGCCGGAGAAGCTTTTCCGGGAGAAAAAGCTGATGATACTGGTGGGAATCCTCGTCGTGCTCTTTGCAGTGCTCACCGTCGTGGATATCCCGGTTATGGAAATGTGGGAGACGGCATTCTTTATTCCAACCAAAAAATAAGCGGAGGGATGGTGAAGTCCATGAATCAGGTTTGTATGCGGAAAGAGAAGATAACCCAGTATAAGGCAGTGATTTTTGACCTGGACGGGACACTGTATTACCAGAATCCCTTCCGGCTTCGGATGGCGTGCTGGCTGCTGGGGCATCTCATAAAGCATCCTTCCGCCATAAAGGATATACTTATTATAAAGAAATACAGAAAAGTGCGGGAGCGCTGGGAACAGTATGACACCGCGCCAGAAACAGGCGGTGCACAGGAGCTTGACGCAAGGCAGTATGCGTTTGTGGCTGACAAGATGAAAGTGACGCCAGAGAGGGTTCAAAGGACGATAACGTTCTTCATGCTGGAAGCGCCGCTAAAGCTCCTTGGAGGATATCGCGATACAATGCTCGCAGACATGATAAAAGAATTGCGGGAGCATAAAATAACAGTAATCGTCTATTCGGATTACCCTGTCCAGGACAAGCTAAAGGCGCTCCGGATAAAAGCAGACGCCTGTTATACATCGGCGGACAGGCAGATAGGCTGCATGAAACCCGACCCAAAAGGAATCCGCGTGATTTTAAAAGAACAGGAGTTGTTTAATGCAGAAGCACTGATGATTGGCGACCGCTACGAAAAGGATGGGCTTGCCGCCAAAGGAAATGGCGTGGACTATATCATCGTCAGCAAAAAGAAAAAAGAGAGGGTGTTATTGAAAGACCTTTTCAAAATTTCTTAGAATAGTGCAGAATCTGCAAGAACCTTGTTCAGTTGATATGATGTGTGTTAGATATAACTATAATTTATTTGTATTGTAATTGTAAGGGGGTGTTTTGAATGTCAGCATTGCAGAATCAGGTGGTTCAGTCTTTAGAAGGCTTGTCTGATGAGAGTCTTGAATTTATACTTGATATGATACAACGTTTCGTGAAACCGGCGGAAAATCAGTTGATGGAGACTGGAACACAGAAGAAGGGGCGTAAGCTGGGTATTTTAAAGGGAGAGTCCCTTATTGCGGATGGATATGATCTGGATGCGTGTAATGATGAAATTGCAGAAATGTTTGGAGTGGATAAATGAAAATTTTGATTGATACACACATAGCAATCTGGGCGGTGGCAGATGACCCTAAGCTGCCGAAAATGGCAAAAGACATTCTTATAGATGAGGGGAATGAGATTTACTATAGCACTGCATCAATATGGGAAATTATTATCAAGCATATGGCACATCCGGATAAAGTGATTATTGATGGAGATACGCTGGCACAAAGTTGTGAAGATACAGGATTTAAGGTTTTGCCAGTTTTAAATCGGCACACTTTTGCACTGAAAAGCTTGCACTATCCGGACGATGCACCTCGTCACAATGATCCGTTTGACAGGATAATGATTGCCCAGGCAAAGGCAGAAGAAATGAAATTTCTGACACACGACTCGCTCATTCCATATTATCGTGAACCATTTATTATTCCAGTATAATCACACAAGGCTTTTTTAAAGGATTCGCTAAGAGGGAAACTATTTTGCGGTTTGCCCTCTTTTTTGATACATGTGGGCATTTAAATGATATATGCCATATCCGAATAAATATTTTTGGATTAGCCAGAAGGTCTTAATTTTTTGTCTATTATGTCAAGCAGCTTCGTCATGTACAGCCCGAGGACGTAGATGACAAAAACCGTGGGGAGATACAGCGCACTGTAAAGCCGCAGGTCATTGTATGTATTTCCACCCAGCGTCAGGAAATAGGAGAGATCCTTGAGTCCGTACCAGCTGACGAACGCGTGAACAAGGTACATGCCATAGGAATGGCTGCCGCAGGATGCGATAAAGTCTGTGAAAAAATGCTTCTTGGGCAGATTTGCCGCGCACAGCTCGATATGGATAAAGCTCACGGCAAGCCAGTAGAACGACAGCCCGACAAGCGATGGAATGACAGAGTAGATGAAATTCTGCTCCGGCATCAGGTAAAGCCGGACAGACGCAAAGCATGTGACCGCGAACAAAACGATGGAGACAGGCAGCGGGCATTTTGCCGAAAAGCCTGTTTTTTCCTGAAAGTAGAGCAGGATGCCGAGGGAGAAGCAGGGCAGCTGGTTTGTAAAAAAATAGTACAAAAAAGAATTGTTGTATGGATAAAGTTCGTTGTCTGTGACGCCCGCGATATATCGCAGCAGCACACAGTTCAGGATAAGAAAAATAACAGGTATTATCATGATAAGCGGCCGCTTCAGTGAATATATTTTTTCAAATAACAGGATGAGAAGCGGAAACAGTGCGTACAAAATAAATGTCGTTCCGATATACCATCCGCCGGGAAAGACGTTATTGATGTAGTCCGGAAAAAAACCATGCAGGAACAGGACGTTTATGAGGATGGCGGCAGGCTTCCTGTTGACGATAAATCCGGGAGAGTGGTCAAGGACGTCCATAAAGAGGACATTGAGCAGGAAGTTGACACACAAAATAATGAGAAATCCGGGTGCGAGGCGCAGGTAACGGCGCAGGACAAACTGGCCGCTGCATTTCAGGTGCTGCCGGACGGTAAGGCGGGCTTCCTGCGGGGCGGCATTTTTGGAGACGAGATGGAACCACGAATAGCAGAGCGCCATTCCGGAGACCATAAAAAAGAGCTGGCATCCCATCTGACCGTAGTTTATCAGCTGGCGGAGCCCTGACATATCCTTCATGATAAAATGGCGGTTGTGCACCATGATAATCATGAGAATGCCGATACCCTTTAAAACGTTGAGCGACTTGAGCTGTTTTTTCATATCCTGATTCCGTCCTTTCCATATAGTAACATTTTGCCACCTTTTTCCTGTTTTGTAAACCCGATTTCGTGCGTTATGAGTCTGTACATATCCCAAAAAAAATAGTAATATATTGGTAATAAGTTTTTTGCGAATGAGAAAGAGGGACAGGGTATGAAAAAATTTTTCCTAGAAGCGATTGTAGCGGCGGGCATCATCACCTTTCTGCCTCAGCCATCCGGTTGTGTTATGGCAGCGGAGCAGTCTCAGGCACCGGAAGCGCCGCAGACTGAGATACCAGCATTACAGCCGCCGTCAGACATCGGCATGCCAGGGATGCAGCCGCCGTCAGCCGAGACGTTGTTAACGGAAGCTGTGGTGATGCCGGTGCCTGCGGACGAAACGGCACTCGTGCCAGCAGTGGAGAATGTGGACAGCGAGGCGGCGCTGATAATGAATGCGCAGGCAGAACTTGCCGCGCTGGGGATTCCGCTTGAGAAATATCATGTGATCAATATCCTCGGGGATTCGCTCACGGAAGGCGTGGGGGCGCGGACGCCTGACAAGGCATATCCAGTCGTTTTGTCGAAGCTTACGGGCGCGGTGGTGAACAATTATGGCGTTTCTGGTTCCAGAATCACGGATATACCGGAGGGATGGACAAATCCCGGCTCGTTTGTCGACAGGATGTATGCCATGGACAAAGCAGCGGATTTGGTAATCGTATTTGGCGGGACAAATGATTTCTGGTTTGGCGACTGTCCAATCGGGAAACGGACAGACACGAAACCCAATACGTTTTACGGTGCGCTCAACACAATGCTCCCCTATCTGAAAAATGCGCATCCCAATGCCGACATTGTCCTGATTGTCCCATACCAGCAGAGCAAGGATGCGGATGCGACGCATTCTTACAAAAGAAGCACATACAGCGATTTCGGAACAGGCACATTTAAGCAGTACCGGAATGCGATGCTTGACAGGTGTGAGTATTACGGTATACCAGTGCTTGACCTGTACTCGGATTATGAGCTGAATCTGGCGGACAACAGGGAGGCGCTCGAGGCGTATGGCAATTTCATCTGTGATGGCTGTCACCTGAATGATGCCGGTTACAATCTGCTTGCCAGAAAGATATATCGCTTTATCATGCAGGATTTTTCGGCTTATGTGCCCCTGTACACAGAAATTAATGATATGGTATTTGAGACTGCGGCGCTGCCTGCGCTGGTTCAGAATGGAGGCTTTGTGCTGCCAAATGGTCAGGTGATACCAGTCAAGCCGGGATTCGAGGCAGACCCGACCATGCCATTACAACAGCTTTATCAAAACCTTATTATTTCAGCCATGTATTGATGCCATTCTTTACCAATGGAAAATAGTGTGCTATCATAGAGGGATACGAAAGGTGGAGACGGTGCGATGAGGACATTCGGGAACGCATGCAAGAGAAACTGGCATTTTATGCTGGCAGGGGCAATTTTTGTATTTGAGGCGGTAATATTGCTGCTGTTGCGGGAAAAGATATATGTGGGAATCTGTGATAACCTGGATTTGTTTATTACACAGCTGAAAATGCTGCGCGATAACAGCGCGTTTTTTGCCCGCAATCAGGCAATGCCGGTGCTGGGAAGCATTGACAGGAACTATTTTCCGTCGGAGTTTTCCCTCTATAATCTTTTATATCTGATTCTGCCGGATATTTATGCGTATATTGCCGGATATCTGCTAAAGCTTGTGCTTGCCTTTTTCTCGTCGCTGCTGCTGGCAAGGCATGTGCTGCGGGAATCCTATGGAAAATACGAAAAAATTGTGGTGCTGGTGGCTGTGGCGTTTGCGCTCCTGCCGGTCTATCCCATGTATGCCATATGCTTTTCGTCGATGCCGCTTATTTTATATCTGCTGATTCGCATTTACGAGAAGCCAAAATGGCAGCTGTTCCTTATGGTGTTTCTATATCCGTTTTTGTCGTATTTTACCTTTTTCGGTGCATTTATTCTGGGATACTTATTCATTGCGATTGTTATTTTATGGATAAAGGATCGGAAGCCGTCCTTTTCGCTTGCCGGGGCACTGCTCTGTCTCATGGCAGGCTATGTGTGTTTTGAGTACAGGCTGTTCGGCATCATGCTGCTGTCTGATGAGGAGACCATCCGGAGTACCATGGTGGTCGCAAGCTATGGGGCAGCGGATCTTTGGAAATGCTTTCTCGATGTATTCCTGCATGGGTTTTCCCACGCGAAATCCGTTCATACCTATTTTGTGCTGCCAGTCTGCGGTCTCTATTTTATATGGAATACGGTGCAGTATCTCACAGGCAGGAAAGCAGGGAAATTTTATGCCGATGCATTTAACATCACGGTAGCGTTTATTGTGTTCAACTGTGCGGTCTACGCACTCTATTTCTGGGAGCCGTTAAGAAACCTGGTGGAGACCATTTTGCCGCCGTTAAAGGGATTCCAGTACGGCAGAACCATATTTTTTAATACTTTCGCATGGTATCTTGCGTTCTTTCTTGCGATAAAGGAACTGTATGATAAAAAACGTATGTTATATCCTGTGCTTTCCTGCGTTGCAGGCATTGTTGCAATTCTGGTTGTCGGCGGCACGCAGTGCGAGTACAGCGACTTTTATAACACATGTTATTGCAATTTGTACAAGCTGTTGAAGCATGTGGATGTGAACCAGTTAAGCTATGGCGAGTTCTATGGCGGTTCACTTATAGAGGAAATTAAGGCGGACATTGGCTATACGCCTGATAAGGGGGCATGTGCCTACGGTTTCCACCCGGCGATGCTTTCCTACAATGGCATCACCACGATTGACGGCTATTGCGGTTACTACAGCCAGAATTACAAGGAAGAGTTCCGCGCGGCAATCGCGCCGGCGCTCGACGCGAACCAAAACTGGCAGGCATACTATGATGACTGGGGATGCAGGGCATATCTGTTTTCGGCATCCGGTGAGAACCTATACGATTTCGGCGCGAATGCCGCCGCCGTGCCGCAGGACATCCTGATTGACGCGCCGGCGCTGCGGCAGCTGGGATGTGACTATATTTTTTCAAGGGTGGAGATTACGAATGCGGATGCGATGCAGCTGCATCTGGTAAACAGATATGCGGATGACGAAATGCCATACAGCGTTTACCTGTATGAATTGTTATGCACACGGGCGTCCAGATGAAATATGTCAGCAAGCTGACGGACGCCCGGCGCAGCGAGTAGGGGCGAAGGTCATTCCCCTACTCGATTAATAGGAATAAGTATTGGAAAGGAAACAAATGCAAATGAGTAAGAAAAGAGTATTGCTGTTTTATCCGCCCGGGGCGCTTTTTCAGAGGGGGGAGGACCGCTGCCAGCAGAATATTGACGACGGCTCCGCGCAGGCGATGCGCGCGTGCAACGATCTGGGCTACGCCGCTGCAATCCTTATGAAAAGCGGTTACGAGGTAAAGCTTCAGGATTACCAGACACAGGGCGACACCTTTGGCGCGCTGTTAAGGGATATGGATGCCTTCCGTCCGGACATGATTATGATGAGCATCACGAACACGACCATTTTTGACGATATCAAGGTCGTGAATGAGCTGAAGGCGAATTACGACCCGATTGTCGTGCTGAAGGGGGCGCTCTTCTACGCGCCGGAGCAGGCAATGCTCGACATGCTGGACCTGTCCAATGTGGATTACCTGATTGGCGGGGAGATTGACTTCTGCATTGGAAAGATAGCGGATTATTGCTTTCAGGGAATAGGAAAGCCCGAAGAAATCAATAATATTTTATATAAGGATGAAAATGGCAGGATGGTGCCCACGCGGTTCCATGTGTGGGACGACGACCTGGACGCGCAGCCGTTCCCGGCGCGGGAGCTGATGCGAAACGAGCTATACATCCGTCCGGACACAAAGGAGCCGATGGCGACAATCCAGACGGCAAGGGGATGCCCGAGCCAGTGCGTGTTCTGCCTGACACCGGAGATATCGGGAAAGCGCGTGCGTTTCCGCAGTCCGCAGAACGTGCTGGACGAGATGATCGAGTGCTACGAAAAGCACCACATCCGCAACTTCTTTTTCAAGGCGGACACGTTCACCATCAATCCGGCGTGGGTCAAGGAGATGTGCGAGCTGATTATCCATTCCAGGATTTATGGCAAGATTGAATTTACGGCAAACTCGCGCGTGCGTCCGCTCAGCAAGGAGACGCTGGAGCTGATGAAAAAGGCAGGCTGCTTTCTGGTGGCATTTGGTTTTGAGTCCGGCAGCGATGAGATGCTCAAAACGATGCGCAAAGGTACTACAGTGGAGGAAAACAGACAGGCGGCAAGGTGGTGCAAGGAAATCGGGCTTAAGTTCTGGGGCTATTTCGTCATCGGATTTCCATGGGAGACGAAGGAGGACATCCTGATGACGAAGAAGCTCGTCATGGAGACCGACCCGGACTTTATCGAGGTCACGATAGCGCTTCCGTTTTATGGCACGCCGATGTATGAGACCTGTAAGCAGGAAAAGCTGCTGGAAAAGTCCGTGCTCGGAAGTGACTTTTTCCATTCGAGCACAAAGGGCACCATGCACCTGACGCTGGACGAGGTCATGAAGCTTCGCAAGAACATCCTGCTCGGCTTTTACCTGAGGCCGAAGTACATCATCCGCAGAATGGGTGACTGCGTCAAGGATCCGGGCATTTTTGTGCAGTATGTGAAGTACGGGCTGAAGCTTGTGGTGAATCTCTTTAAATAATAAAAGGCTATTTAGGGATGGGATATGGACAAATTGAGCAGAATACGCCTGCCGGAGTGGGTTACGGCAGGCGTGGCATTTATTTATTATTGGATTATGGCGCTGTATAAGCTTACGGACGCGCCAATCTGGCAGGACGAGGCGATGGAGTTCTACTGTTCCCTGCCTGTGAAAGGCGCGATCAGGGGCGTGACGGAGTACGCCACAATGTATGAACGGATGGCGTATATCCAGCAGCAGCCGCCATTATACAACTGGTTTATCTGTCTTTGGCTCGAGGTCAGCCATGGCGAATGGTGGTACCGCCTTTCCAGCGTGCTGATGGGATTTGGCGCTGCAGTTGGGATTTATCTCGTGATCAGAAAGCTATGTAACCGCTATATGGCGGCTTTTTGTGTTGTGATATACGCCAGCATTTATATTTTGATGTACTATGTCAAGGAAGCGTCCGAGTATACAATGCTGATTATGTTTCTTGCATGGACGGTTTACCTGTATTTTCACATTTTGGAGAAAGCTACAGTCAAAAGGGCGCTCGGGTTTACGGCGCTTTGCGTCATCGATGTATACACGCATTATGGCGCTGTCTTTGTGGTGGTTCCGATGGCATTGCAGCTGTTATTTTACTATGCACGAAGCAGGGAATGGGCTGCATTCAAGGCGGCACTCGTGTCATATATCGCTGCGGCAGCCGGGGCAGGGATTCCCCTTGTCGTCCTGTTCCTGGTTCCGCAGTCGACAAACGCAGTCTCCACGCTTGGCATTGACAAGCCGATTGAGATTACGGGAAACAATATTGTGCTGGATTTTTTTGACAGCATGATGTGGGTGCTCCGGTGGTGCATGCTCGACTACGACAGGGACTGGGACAAGCTGACATGGGCTATCTGGATTATCCTGTTTGCGCTGATTCTCATGGGCATTTTCGTGTGGCGGCGCACAAGGCGCAGATGCGTAAGGCAGTTCATCAGCTGCAACATTGGCATTTTCATGATTTATTATGTGCTGACGACGCTCAACGTCTATTCTTACGGATGGTTTGGAAACCGGTACAACCTCTTTATTTTTCCGGTCTGGTTCGTCCTGATTGCGCTGATGATTTATGAGACGCTTGATATTTTAAAGGACTGGAAATGGACGCGGTATTTCCGTTATGCGGTCATTGTGGGGATGCTGCTGTTTTGCTGTTATGGCGTGAAGCGGATTCATAACCACTGGGCAAAGATGGATTTGCGCACGGTGGTGGCGACATGGTATGCGGACAAGGGATATGAGCTGCCGACCTATGTAAATTTTCACCAAAGATATCCGTTTGTGTACTATCTCACACTCAGCGCGGCGTACAGTGAGGACAAGTGGGAAAATATTTATTGCAGCCAGAATTTGGAGTCGCTGAATTATTCTGACGAGGAGTGGATTGCATTTCTGGAGACGGAGGTCTATCCGGACGGGCTTCCCGAAAAGCTCTATGTCGTGTCAGGGCAGTTTGACGCGGCGGCAAGGGCGCTGGCGGATTATGGGTATGAGGTGGACGCGGTCGTGGACACGACGGCAAAGCTGTTTCTCCTGACTGCCCCTGAAGAACATTAAAAAAGAAGGGTCAAGGATATGATAATCATACATGTCATGGGAGGGCTTGGAAACCAGCTTTACCAGTACGCATTATATGAAAAAATGAAATCCCTCGGCAAGGAAGTGAAGCTTGACCTGTACGCGTACAGGGAGGCGCAGGGCAGTGATAGGGAATGGCGCAGCCTGGAGCTGGAATGGCTCGGGCTGGACTATGCGGTGTGCACGCCCGAGGAACGCAGGAAGCTTCTTGACAACGGCATGCGCCCTGTGGACAGAATCCGGCGCAAGCTGACAGGCAGAAAAGACAGGACTGTGAAAGAGGATGCGGCGTATATGCCCGAGATTTTTGACATGGATAATGTATACCTGTATGGTTTCTGGGGATGCGAGCGCTATTATGCGGATATCATTCCCCTGCTACAGCAAAAAATTGTGTTTCCCGAGAGCGGACAGCCGCGAAACAGGGAGCTGATGGACGTGATGGCGCGGCAGAACGCGGTGAGCATCCACATCCGGCGCAAGGATTACCTCACCGTGGCGGACGGGAAGCGGTATATGGGAATCTGCACGGACGCGTATTACGAGGGCGCCATGGCGTATATCGTGGAGCGCGTGGAGAATCCGGTTTTTTATATTTTTTCGGATGACGCAGATTACGCGAGGACGCATTACGACAAGCCGAACATGCATGTCGTGGACTGGAACACCGGAAAGGACAGCATGTATGACATGGCGCTTATGAGCCGCTGCCGACACAATATCTGCGCGAACAGCACGTTCAGCATCTGGGGGGCAAGACTGAACAAAAATGCGGACAAGATTGCCATACGCCCGCTCCATCATGACAACTATGAGGTGTGCGATGCCGAGACGGTGCACGCGGACTGGAAAGGGTGGACATTAATTAATGCGGCGGGGGAAGTCGTTTAGGAGTGGACAGTTCTTAAAGGGAGGATTGGATGAACGATAGAGAGAGGGATTTGATATCCGTCATAGTTCCGGTTTATAATGTCGAGCAATTCCTGGACAGATGCATGCAGTCCATCCTGTGCCAGACATATCGGAATCTGGAAATCATCCTTGTGGACGACGGCTCGACGGACGCGTCCGCGGGAATGTGCGACGGCTATGCGGGCCGGGACAGTCGCGTGAAGGTGATTCACAAGCCAAACGGCGGTCTGTCCGATGCCAGAAACGCCGGGCTGGAAGCGGCATCAGGTGCCTACATCGGCTATGTGGACAGCGATGACTGGATAGAACCGGACATGTACGAACAGATGCACCGCGCATGTGTGGATAACCATGCAGGGCTTGCAGTGTGCAGATATTTTAGTGAATATAGGGACAGGACAGAGTCGGGAGGCAGCGGCAGTGTGGTGCCGCTTTCAAGGGAGGAGCTCCTAAAAATCTATATCGGCGGGCATGACTCGTATATCATTTACAATTCTGTGTGGAGTAAGCTTTTTGCGCGGGAACTGGTACAGGGCATGGTGTTTCCCAAGGGGAGGAACTCTGAGGATATTCTGTACACGACGCGTGCATTCTGCAAGGCGGACAGGGCAGTGTATCTGGACAGCAGCTTCTACCACTATGTGATAGACAGGGAGGGCAGTATCATGAATGCCGCGGGCGCGGAGCGGATGTTCCGGGATGAGATACCGTTCTGGCGTGAACACATCGCCTGCATCAGCGAGATGGTTTCGCCGCAGATGGCTGATTTTGCGCGCTATCATTTTCAAAGACGACTGTTATTTTATTATGTGGACGCCGTGGAAAGCAGAAACCGTGAGACGGCGGCAAGGCTTGTCACTGAGATAAAAAAGGACAGGGATGAGACGGACAGGGTGTACGGCGGCGGAATAGTAACAAAGGGAGACAGGATGCGGCGCAGGCTCTTCCTGCTCTCACCGCCATTGTATGCGGGAGTCGTGCGGCTTTATGAAAAAGTCGTGATTCCGCTCAGAAATGGGAAAGGTCAGTAAATATGCTTTTTAATTCCTATATCTTTGTTTTTGCGTTTTTTCCCCTTGTGGTAACAGGGTACTACTGGCTGCACCGTATGAAATGGGAAAAGGCGGCGCTTGGATATCTGATTGCGATGTCGATGGTGTTTTACGGATATCAGAATGTCAGGTATCTTGCAATCCTGATTGCGAGCATTCTGTGCAACTATCTGCTTGTCCTTTGGATGGGAAAAACGAAAACGCCGCTGCGGCGCAGGATTTTCCTGGCTGCGGGACTGCTGCTGAATCTGGGAATCCTGTTTGGTTTTAAATACTATGATTTTTTTGTGGAAAACGTCAATGCGCTGTTTCGGACGGATTATCACTTTTTGCGGCTTGTGCTTCCGCTGGGAATCAGTTTTTATACGTTCCAGCAGTTGTCCTATGTCATAGATTCATACCGCGGCGAGTGCGAACAGTACAGCCTTTTGGAGTATGCGGCGTATGTCTCCTTTTTTCCGCAGCTGATTGCAGGACCCATTGTGTACCATGACGAGCTGATACCGCAGCTCCGGGACGCAAAAAACCACAGGATTCAGTATGGGAACATGAGTAAGGGCATTTATGCCTTTGCGCTGGGCATGGCAAAAAAGGTGCTTGTTGCCGACAGCCTGTCAAAGGTTGTGACGGCGGGATATGCCAATATTGGCTCCCTCAACAGCATCAGCACGGTTTTCGTGATGACCTGCTATTCCATGCAGATTTACTTTGATTTCAGCGGATACTGTGACATGGCATATGGCATCGGTTTCCTGTTCAATGTGGAGCTGCCGATAAATTTCAACTCGCCATACAAGGCGGCATCTGTCAGGGAGTTCTGGGACAGGTGGCATATGACGCTCACCAGGTTTTTTACCAAGTATGTCTATATTCCGCTGGGCGGCAGCAGGCGGGGGAACGTCCGCACATACTGGAATGTCCTGGCTGTATTCCTTGTAAGCGGTATCTGGCATGGGGCAAACTGGACATTTATCCTGTGGGGCGTTGTCAACGGTCTCGGAAACCTGTTTGACCGCTTGTTTGACAAGGTTCTCAATAAAATACCACGTGTAATCAGGGTGGCTGTCACATTCTGCTTTTGCAGTGTCGCGTGGAGCATGTTCCGGGCGGATTCGGTGGAGCAGGGCATGGACATGATTGGCAGGCTCAGGGTGCATGGGGACGGAATGCTTCATGCCGCAGTGCTGGAAGCGTTTCAGGGAATTTTTGAGATTAATCTCATAAGCCGTGCGGGCGGGAGCGCCGTCATGCAGGCATATCCGTGGCTGCTGCCTGCCGTGGTCTGCGCGGTGCTGATACTTGTCTGCCAGTGCATGCGCAATACACAGGAGAAAGTCAATGACGGCAGGTATGGGAAATGGAGGAAGGCTGCGACGGTGGTGCTGCTGGTGTGGAGTATGCTGTCCCTTTCCGAGGTCAGTGAGTTTCTGTATTTTAATTTTTAGGAGGAAGGCATGGAGCACAAGATATCGGATGCGAAAAAATGGTTTCGTTCCTGCATGGCGCTGCTTCTGGCGGTCATAGCGCTGCTTCTGGCAGTATTCTGGGTGTTTGATCCGTTTTTCCATTTTCATAAACCATTCTCCTTTGTCTCTTACCGCCTGTATGACGAGCGGTATGGCAATGATGGGATATCGCGTCACTTTGACTATGACGCGGTTATCACGGGCACTTCTATGGCACAGAATTTTAAGACGAGCGAGGCGGACGTGCTGTTCGGGGTAAAATCCGTGAAGGAAACGTTTTCAGGCGCAGGCTACAAGGAGCTTTCGGAAAATCTTGGGCGGGCGCTGAGAAGAAACGAGAACCTTAAGACCGTGATATGGACAATGGATGCCAACGCCATCATCCGCGACAAGGATTACGACCAGTACGAAGGTTATCCGACATACCTTTATGATGATAATCCGTGGAATGACGCCGCATATGTATTTAACAAAAATATATGGTATCATGGCGTGATTCCCAGCTTGCTCATGACACTGAAAGGCGAGCCAAGCACCACGTTTGACGAATATTCCTCGTGGGAAAAGGAGACGGGTTATCCGTATGTGATGGCGGCATATGAGCGCTGGGAGGAAAAGGCGCCGGAAGCGCCCCCGCTTTCCGAGTCCGATGTGAAGATGGTTACGGCAAATATACAGCAGAACTTTGTAGACCTTGTAAATCAGTACCCGGATACGACATTTTATATATTTTATACGCCGTACAGTATCTGCTGGTGGGATTTTATGAACCAGGAGGGCATGATTAACTTTTACTTTGACGCGGAGCTGATTGCGACAGAGCTGCTGCTGGACTGCCCGAATGTAAAACTCTACAATTTCCACGACAAGTATGATATCATCACGAATCTGGACAATTACAGGGACAAGGAGCATTACGCATCGCATGTAAATTCCCTGATACTGCAGTGGCTTGCAGAGGGGGACGGACTTGTGACAAAAGAAAATTACATGGCACGGTGGAAAGATGAGAAGGAATATTACTTAAATTACGATTATGAGCGTATTTTTGGACAGGTAATGGAGGAATAAAATGGACATCATAAAAAAAATGCGGTATGTTTTGGACAGAAAGCAGAAAATACAGATTTGTTATCTTGGCGTTCTGATTTTTATCGGGGGTATTCTTGAGACGGTAAGCGTCTCGGCGGTACTGCCCCTTGTGTGGGTGATTATAGACCCCGCCAAGGCAGAGGGAAACAAGTATGTCCGGTGGGCGATGAACCTGCTGGGGATTGACGACATCCAGGGGTTTATCATTCCCCTTCTTGCTGCCCTGATTATCCTCTATGCCCTGAAAAATGCGTTCCTGCTCCTGCTGGCGAGTGAGCAGAACCGCTTTATCGCATTTAACCGGAACAAGCTGATTAGCCAGGTGCTCAGGGAGTTTTTGAACAGGCCGTATGAGTTTTACCTTGACGCGGATATCCCTACGGTGTTCCGGCTGACGGACAGTGACATTCCGAATGTGTTCAATATCCTGATGGCGATGATTTCGCTCGTCTCTGAATCCGTGGTATTTGTCCTGCTGTGCATCGTGATGATTGCTGCGGACTGGAAGCTCCTGCTGTTTTTGCTCGTGGTGTTCGGTATCCTGTCGTTTTTGATGCTGAAAGTGTTAAAGCCGCGCCTTGCGAAGCTGGGAACAAAAAACCAGGCAATCCAGTCGCGGATTGCGAAGTGGAGAATTCAGGCAATCTATGGCATCAAGGATGTCAAGGTGCTGCACAGGGAAGCTTTTTTTGCTGACAATTATGAGAGCAGCGGAAAAATTGGCGCCGGATACGCAAAAAGGCATGCAGTGCTGAATAACACGCCCCGGCTTCTGATTGAGACGGTTTTTATGGCGAGTATACTCGGATATATCATTGTCTATATTTCCCTTGGAAACGATGCGCTGTCGCTCGTTCCCATGCTTGGCGCCTTCGGTGTGGCGGCGATGCGTATGATGCCGAGCATCAACCGGATTAACACATATATGACAGATATATCTTATTTCAGACCCTGCCTGGATTATGTGTATGAAAATATGAACATCAGTGAAATCAGCCGCAGGAACAACCAGACTTTAAAGCCTGCAGACACGTCAAAAAAGATGCAGCTTCACGACAAAATCGAGCTGAAGGGTATTGTATATGCCTATCCGAATACGGACAAACTGATATTTGACAGGGCAGACATGACGGTTCCCAGCGGAAAGTCCGTCGGAATCATGGGACCGTCGGGTGCCGGAAAATCGACCATTGTGGATATCCTGCTGGGACTTCTGAAGGTCAGGGAGGGCAGCATAACGTGTGACGGGGTCAGTATTTTTGACAATTATCCGGCATGGCTTGCCCAGATTGGCTACATTCCGCAGTCCATTTATCTCGTGGATGAGCCGGTCAGGAACAATATCGCCTTTGGCATTGCCGATGACGAGATCGACGACGACAGAATCTGGCAGGCGCTTGAGGAGGCACAGCTGAAAGACTTTATCAAGGGACTTCCCGAGGGGCTCGATACGGCAATCGGCGACCGGGGCGTCCGGCTTTCGGGCGGACAGCGGCAGCGCCTTGGCATCGCGCGGGCGCTCTACCACAATCCGGAAATCCTTGTGTTTGACGAGGCGACATCGGCGCTCGACAATGAGACAGAGGCGGCAGTCATGGAGGCGATAAACAGTTTTCATGGCAGAAAGACAATGGTCATTATCGCGCACCGGTTAAATACGATTGAAAAGTGTGATATCATCTATAAAGTGGACGAGGGTAAGATTACAGCGGCGACGCTGTGACAGTAGGAGGACAAGGTGGAGACAAAACCAGTTATCGCAACAGAATTGTTAAAAGGCCAGGGACTTGGAAACCAGCTGTTCTGCTATGTCACGACAAGGGCGCTCGCACACGCCAGGGGCTATGGCTTCAGCATACTGAACAGGGAGCTGCTGGACTGTATGTATTTTATGGATATTGACTGCGGGCTGGATATGGGGAAGGACAGTTTTGCGGAAGAATACCATGAAAAAGAGGACAGGATTTATGTTGGAAACTCGCGCCATGACATTGAACACGGGTGTTATATAACAGGTGCTGACAATGCGCTTCGGGCGCTTGACCGCACGACGCTGCTCTATGGAAACATGCAGGACGAGTCCTATTTTGGGAAATACAAAAAGGAAATCAAGACATGGCTTAAGGTAAAGCCGGAATATGACTGCATGGATTATTCCCGCGAAAACCTCTGCATCATCAATATCAGGGGCGGTGAGTACACAAGCAGCCCGGAGCTTTTTCTCCGGCGCAGGTACTGGCTGGATGCCATGAAAATCATGCGGCAGAAACGCCCGGATATGGAGTTTATGACGGTGACGGATGATTTGGCGGCAGCGCGCAGAATCCTGCCGGAGGTGGAGGCGCATCATTTTGACCTCGCGGGGGACTATACAATAATTAAGAACACACGTTATTTAATATTGTCCAACTCGACTTTTGCGTTTTTTCCGGCATTTACAAGTGATACCGTCCAGTATGTTATTGCGCCGAAGTACTGGGCAAGACATAACGTATCCGATGGTTACTGGGCGTCCGAGCAGAATATTTACAGGGAATTTGCGTATCTTGACAGAAAGGGAAAAATATTTACTGCTGAAGCATGCCGGAAGGAGCTTGACCGATATAAGCAAACATCGCCATACTATAAAAGAATCGGTCAGAGACTGGATGGCGCGGCATTGGCAGCTGCAAAGGCAAGAAGCAGATGGCTGGTATACAGGGACTTGTCTGTCAGGGCGCTGCGTTCTGCCAGGCGGCGGCTGAAAAATGCTGCCGGATAGAGGTACAGAGGATTGAGCATTGCGAAAGGGGCAGAGGTGTGGACATGGAAAACAGTACAAAAAAATTGAAGCTCCCACAGGTGACGCTTGTCGCGATGACGAGTGTGAATGTCAGGGCGACCATCAAGGCGATGCAGTACAGCATGCGCGGGATTGACTTTGGCGATGCGGTGCTGATTACGCATAAAAAGCCATTCGGGCTGCCCGATTGTATCCGATACAGCCACACGGATAAGCTAAACAACATTGACGATTTCAACTATAAAATGGTCTACGAGCTCGGGAGCCACATCCGCACGGACTTTGCGCTGATTGTCCATGCGGACGGATTTGTCGTGCACCCTGAGATGTGGCGGGACGAGTTTCTGGACTATGACTATATCGGCGCGCCGTGGCCGCTTCCGCCCGCGGGCGACACGACGACGTACCGCGATAAGGACGGAAATATCTGCCGCGTGGGAAACAGCGCCGGAATCCGCAGCAAGCGTCTGATGGATTTTCCCAAAAAGGCAGGCATACCGTGGGAGGGCGAGTACGCATATGGCAGAATGTGGTATTATGAGGACGGGTTTATCTGCTGCAAGATACGCCATTTGCTGGAAGCCGAGGGCATGCGCATTGCCCCGCTTTCCGTCGCAAAGTATTACAGCCATGAAAAAATGATTCCCGAGGTACAGGGGATTACGCCGTTTGCCTTTCACAAGTGGGAGGGGACAAATGCGCAGTATCCTAATTTTATAAAGGAGCCGCTTACAAGACGGATGAAAGCCGCTGTCAGGAAAGTAAAAGGGCACGTCCTGGGGAAAAGGCTTGAGAAAGAGGGTTAGAATAGATGGTATACGATTGCTTTCAGTTTTTTAACGAGCTGGATATCCTGAAAATCCGGCTGAATGTCCTTAGTCCGGTAGTGGACAGGTTTGTCATCAGCGAGGCGACAGAGACCTTTTCCGGTCTGAAAAAGCCCTTGTATTATGAAGAGAATAAGGCAATGTTCGCCGAATTTCAGGATAAGATTATCCATGTGGTCGTTGATGACACCCCTGCGGGCGGTACGCATGAGCGGGACACCTTCCAGAAGAATGCCGTGACAAGGGGGCTTGCCGGCTGCACGGATGAGGACATCATTATTTTCAGCGACCTCGACGAGATTCCCAATCCTGACAAAATCCGGGATATCCTGCGAAATTTTCAGGACGACAAAATCTATCATTTTGCGCAGCGGCTCTTTTACTGTTATCTGAATATGGAGGAAGTGTCAGGCAGCCTGCTGTCCTATGCGGGCGAGTTTGAGGGTGTTGCGCGCAAAAAGTGGATTGGGACAAAGATGTTAAGCTATGGGCTTTTAAGGGAACAGAATCTCCTGCTCGGCGAGCTGCGGTTTCCGGAGCGCAAGGAAATCGGCATCCGCGTGGAGGACGGCGGCTGGCACTTTGGCTACATGGGCGGCCACGGTGAGAAGGACATCAGAAAGCGCGTGCAGGAAAAGGTCGTGTCGGCGGCGCATCAGGAATACAATTCAAGACATGTGTTATCGAACGTGACAGACCAGATTAAGGATGGCAAGGATATCTTTGGCAGGAACGCGCAGTTTGTCCGGTGTGAGATTGACGAAAGCTTTCCGGCGTATATCAGGGAGCACCAGAAGGAGCTGGACTTTCTCATCATGCATGAGGAAAAAGGCGCAAAAAAGGCGCTGCGCAGGGCAAAGGTCAAAATAAAAAGCACCTGTTACAAAACACTTGTAATGATAAAGCGTGCATGCCGGGGCGTGCTTGGGAAAAATCACTGAGGTACGCCATGGCGGCACAGGGGCTGCTGAGCGGGCAAAAGGAAATGGGGTAAGGATGTGAGTGTAAAGGTTTCGATATGTATTCCCTGCTATAACAATGCGGACGAGGTGAAACGCCTGCTGGAATCCATATATAGCCAGGATTATACGGATTTTGAGGTGAACCTGTCGGATGACTCGACAAATGACGCGACAGAAGCCTTGGTGCAGGAATGTTATCCGCAGGTAAAATACCGGCATAATAAAAAGCCGTTCGGGCATATCTTCAACTGGAATGCCGCGATAAAAATGGCGGAGGGCGAATACATCAAGATTATGTTCAGCGATGACTGGTTTACGGACAGGACAAGCCTTGGCGCGTTTGCGGCGATGCTTGACAGTCATCCCGACGCCATGCTTGCGTTTTCCGGCAGCAGGCAGGTGATGCTGGACGGACAAAACAGCGATGCGCTGCACCATGTGACGGCGGCGCACCAGACGGCTTTTTATGACCGCGCTGCCGACGCGGCGTTTATAGACGGACTGCGCAGGGACTACCGCCATCTTTTTCTCGGAAACCAGATAGGCGCGCCGAGCGCCACAATCTACCGCAGGGGCAGTGCGCCAGCTTTGTTTGACGAGAAGAGCAACTGGGCGTCCGACATGTTCCTGTATTTTGACCTGCTGGCAAAAAATCAGGTGTTTGCATATACGAAGGAGCCGCTGGTTTCAATCGGGGTACATGAAAACCAGTACACGGAAAGCTTTTCCGAGCGGGATGAGCGCATCTACAATGATTACAGATATATGTACACAAAATACCACTTGCGGGAAAGCGCGGCGTGCAGGGCATTTTTTGCCGAACGGTTTCTGGTCAAGTACCATAAGGGATTTGGCGAGGCGAAGGCGCTTGGGATTGACAAGAGCCTGCTGATGCGCAAGTGGATTGCGGAGCAGAAAGCAACGGTGCGGTGCTTCCTGCAAAACCGGTTTCGGAGGGAGGTATCCAATGAGTGACAAAAATGCGGAAAAAATAGGCGCGGTCTGCTTCTGGACTGGTCTGATGATCGAGCTGCTGATTGTGGTTGTGGAGAAGAGCGCATACACCAATCCGCTGGAAAGCCAGCTGTTCCGGTTGACTTTTTTGTTGTTTTGCATCAAAATAGCATTGACAAAATATTCCAAAGGGGAATGGCTTGCGATTTTGCTGACTGGCGCCATTCTGTTTGTCTCCTATCTGGTCAATGAGCGCGACGAGGCGGTGCGTGTGGTGGCGTTTGTCGCGGCGTGCAAGGGGATGGATGTCAGAAAGGTCATGAAGGCAGTGTTCTGGACGACGCTTGCAGGCTGTGTGGCGCTGATGGCGCTGTCCGTGACCGGAATCTATGGGGCGGTATCCGTTACTGCCGACTATGGCAGGGGCGGCATGGAGACAAGGTACACGCTTGGTATGGGACATCCCAATGCCCTCCACAGTATGCTCTGGCTGGTTGTCGTGCTGGCAGTCTACTGTGACGCGGACAGGATGAAATGGTATCACTATGCGGCGTTTTTGGTATTGGATATCGTGCTGTATACATTTACAAAGTCGAATACAGGTGTTATTGTATGGGCTTTTTTTCTTGCGGCGGCATTTGCCATGCGCTACAGCAAAACATGCAGGGAGAACAGGACAGCCTATCTTTTCGGCGCCGCGGTTGTGCTGGGCTGTATTGTGTTTTCCATGATGGGTTCCCATATAGAAAATACATATGAGACGCCCGACAGCCTGATGCACAAGTTTGACAAGCTGCTGAACGGCAGATACCAGAGCTGTTATGCCGTCGAGGCGGCAAGGCTTGAGAACTGGAAGCTGTTTGCATCGCCCGAAAATACGGAATACTTTGACGCGGGATTTGTCAAGCTGTTTTACTGGTATGGGATTATCCCCGGAATGCTTTACATCGGGATGAATTTCTATCTGCTGTATCAGGGTTATAAAAAAAAGGACGCGGTCATGCTCGTCATGATTGTGTCATTCTCCATTTATAACCTGATGGAGGCGCATTTTATATCGGAATATTTATTAAGAAATTATCTTCTGGTGCTGATGGGGTATTACTGGTATCAGCCATTTGTGGACAAATACAGGTTTGAGGGATATTTTTGGCAGGTCAGGGGCCTGCTGGGAAAGGCGTAGATGATGAAGCTGGTGAGTGTGGTTGTCCTGTCATATCGCTCCGCGGAGACGATTGTCGAGACACTGGAAAGTATCAAAAATCAGACATATCCGAATATTGAGCTGATTGTCACGGACGATGCGTCCCCCGACAATACGGTGCAGGTGGTTCGGCAGTGGATTGCGGAAAACGAGGGGGCGCTGGCGGCAATAAAACTTGTCACGTCGGACAAAAATACCGGACTTCCCGCAAACATCAACAGGGGACTTAAGGCTGCCACAGGAGAATACTATAAGGGTATCGCCGGGGATGATTACATGACAAAGGATGCAATTGCGTGCTATGTCCGGTTCTGTGAGACACACCCGAATGTCTTTCCGATTGCGAAGGTGCACCTTTTTAACGACAAAAACCCGGATGCGGTGTACGCGGATGTGCAGGCATACTGTGACAGGTGTTATGAATTTGCGCAGAAGGATTACCGGGAACAGTACCGGATGCTGCTGGTGAAGAACCGGATTGTGGCGCCGTCGGCAACCTTTTACACGATGGATTTTATCAGGAAAACAGGCGGCTATGAGGAGTGCTACAGGTGGTTTGAGGATTATCCGATGAATCTGGAGGCAATGCATATGGGCTACCGGTTTGGTCTGCTGGACAGGGAAATTGTGTGGTACCGCATGTCGGACCAGTCAGTGACGTCCGCAAACTTGTCCAGACTAAAAAAGACAGAGATGAAGCTTTTTTTCCGAAAAAGATTCTGGTATCTGTTCCAAAACGGCATGGGATGGGAGGCAGTGAAACAGTGCAAAAGCTGGTTAAAGGTACTCATACAAAAGTAAGGAAGTGTTTACGATATCTGGTGTTATCCGTGGGACTGCTTGTCCTCTATGTCGTGCTGCTTATGGCAGGGCAGGCGATACCGCGCAGGCTTGTACTGGACAACGTCCGGGAATCCTATCTGCAGCTGGAAAAACAGGGGTTATATTATGAAGGAATACCTGGTGCCTCGTGGGACAACTGGACAGACAGCTACTTCATGAATTCTGCCGTGACAGCGTATGATGGAACGCTGCTGCAAAAAGCCATTGCAAATGCCTATACGACTTACAGCGAGCTGGATGAAAGCGGCTCAGCCAACACGATAGACGATGTGAGATATGCGCTGGAGCAGGATACGAATGCGGTCATAAAGCCTTATTCCAGATACTGGGTGGGAATGCTGACGGTCTATAAAATACTGCTGCTGTTTATGCCGATTAACGGGATTCGCACCCTGATGTTTGCGGTTGCGGCAGCGCTGTTTCTGGTCAGCGCCGTCGGGGTATACAAAATGCTTGGTGCAAAGGGGCTTGTCCCATATGTGGTCAGCGTGGCTGTGGCAGCATATTTTCCACAGGCTCTGTGCCTTGTTTTTAACACGGATATTGTGATGATGTTTCTCATGATGGCTGTCTGCTGGCAGCTGTTTCGCAAAAATGCGACAACGGAGCAGTTTGCCGTTTTGTTTTTTCTGGGCGGTTCCGTGCTGGCGTATTTGAATTACTGGGCATTTCCGCTGATAACGCTGGGATTTCCGCTGGTATTTGTCCTTTCTGTCAGGATTGAGAATGGCTGCGGGATGAAAACCCTGACGAAGGAGACCGTTCTCTTATCCGTGTGCTGGGGCGCGGGGCTGGCAGGAACGGTGCTTGCAAAGCAGGTTCTGTGCAGGCTTGTGCTGGGAACCCAGAGCGGGACAGGGCAGCTGTTTTTGCGGATGGGGTCGGAATTTACATGGAATGACAGGCTGCTTTCGGTGGTGAACGGCATGGTCAGGCGTATGGAAAGCAAACCGGTGCTGGTGCTGACCGTGGTCACGGCAATCATACTGGTAATCCTGTTGAAGGTATGGGCATACCGCATACAGTACAAGTACTGCCTGCTTTTCTTTGTCGCGCTTTATCCCATAATATGGTGGTTTATGCTGCCCAACCACTGTATCCATGGCTTTGTAATCCATATGTACGGTGTAACCTATTATGCGATGCTCAGCGCCGTCTGGATGAATGTCCAGCGACCGAAGGAGTCTGGCGTGTGGCAAAAAAACTGGTTCATCAGGGGGATTGTGGTAAATTTAGCGGCATTTGTCGTGTGGGGACTGCTGTCATATGGGCTGTTCCATGTGAATGTCCATTATGGTGCACAGGAGCGGGAGCCATGGTCCCTGGAGTCGACAGGGACAGTAAATGCCAATGAAGGCAGCGGTGTGGTGCAGGAGGTTGTGTTTACCGATTTTACTATGCTAACAGCCTATTTAAAAAGTGTCAGCACGATTCTGGTAAATCTGCCTGACGACAAAAACGACGGTATACTGCACGTCGAACTGTCTGAGGATGGCAGCGTGCTTTGTATGGCAGATGTCGCGGTTTCCGATATTGAGGCGGGAACGTGGTTTGACATTCCAATGGGGTGCGTCGTGGCACTAAACCATATCTATCAGATTACATACACCATGCAGGACAACAGCCTGTCAGAGCCGTACCTGCTGGTGCAGGATTCTGCCCAGGCGGTCGGGGCGAACAAGGCGTTATATGCAGACGGTGCGCCGGTGGATGGTGCACTGGCAAACAAATACTGTTTTGATGCATACATCCTTCCGGCAGAGGCGAAAGGATGCATCCTGTTTCTTTTGCTGGCTGTCATGGAGTATGCCATATTCTGTTACGATTCACTCCGTCCCGGCAACAGGTAAAAATCCACAGAAATGATATTTTTGCCGAAATCCGGAAAAAATAGAAAATGGATACATTGAGGGGGAAGGACTATGAATATCGTAATTATTCCGGCGTTTTTTCAGACGAAGAAAAACCCCACCATCGGGAGTTTTTTTCTGGATCAGGCAAAGGCGCTGCACAAGAGCGGGCATCGGGTAAGCATACTCTACTGCGATACGTATTCTGTGAAATGTATCAGGGATTTTGCCGCATACAGGGAGGATGCGCAGTCGGAGACCGACGGTGTCCGAATCTATCGGAACCGAGTTTTTTGTCCGCTCAAGCATGGCATGGAGGGATATCGGACGCAGTTTGCCGAGGGGATTATCCGGCTTTTTGAACAGTACCTGTCAGGTGAAAAGGTGGACATCATCCATGCGCACTGCTGTGTCTGGGCAGGGTATGCGGCGATGCAGCTGTCTGACCGGACAGGGATTCCCTATCTCATAACGGAGCACGCGACACTATTTGCACTCCACAAGGACAAGATACGTAAGGACAATGAACGGCACATCAGGCAGGCGTTTGGGCGGGCGGCAAGGGTGGTCTGCGTCAGCCGGGCATTTGCAAGGCTGATAGCCCAGTACAGAACCGAGGGAGACATTGAAGTCATTGGAAATGTTGTCGATTTCGGGCGGTTTCACCCTGGTCAGGGCACGCCGCACAGTGGGATGCGGTTTCTGACCATATGCTATATGAATACCAGTGACCAGCTTCGGAAAAAGGGCATGGATATCCTGCTGAAGGCGTGGCAGGATTTTTCCCGGAAACAGGATGGCGTGAAGCTTGTCATCGGCGGCGGTGGACAGGCGGCGCAAAAAGCAGTAGAATGGTGTAAGGAATATGGCATAGAGGAGTCCGTGGAATTTGCGGGCGCATTAAGCCGTGAAGAGGTTGTGGCGCAGATGCAGGCATGTGACGCGTTTGTGCTCCCGAGCCGCTATGAGACGTTTGGTGTGGTCTACATTGAGGCGATGGCGTGCGGCAAACCCGTCATTGCTGCGGCAAACGGCGGACCGGATGATTTTGTAAAGGATTTTAACGGAATGCTGATTCCACCGGAAAGTGTGGATGCGCTGACGCAGGCAATGCTGCGTATGACAGCGGACAGGGAACACTATGAACCTTGCCGGATTGCTGAATTTGCGAGTGAGCATTTTTCCGAGCAGGCGGTTGCGGCACGGCTTTTAGCATTATATAACCAGATTCTGGGTGGGTAGGAGGAACAGATGATTATCGCTGTAAACTATGCGGACAAAAAATTTAAACGGGCGCAGCAGCTCAATAGCAGGACTGCAAGGCAGTGGGGGGCTGACAGGGTCATTGAATATGGACCGGAGGATATTGACGAATCATTCCGCAGAAAAAACCATGCCATTCTGGATGCCCCGAGAGGGGGAGGGTACTATCTCTGGAAGCCCTATGTCTACCGAAAGGCATATGATGCGCTGGGGGAGGGCGACTATCTGGTGTACATTGACGCGGGCGCTGTCTATGTCAACAAAATACAGTATCTGATTGACTGCATGGAACGTGAAAAAACACCTGTTATGATTTTTGCGCTGGAACAGGAACGCGTTGAAAAGGGTAATACAAAGCGGGACGCGTTTGTGCTGACCGGATGTGACACGCCACAGTACACGGACACGCCGCAGTCCATCGGTGGTTACTTTGTCTGTAAAAAGGCGCCGGAGGTGGAAGCCTATCTTGACGAGGTGCTGCACTACGCGCAGGACATCCGCATTATCTCCGACAATCCGAATGTGATGGGACTGCCCAATTACAAGGAATTTACCGACCACCGACATGACCAGTCCGTCATCTCGCTGATCTCCAAGAAACACGGATTTAAGAGATTCCGCGACCCATCGCAGTTTGGACTGAAAAACCACTATGAAGACGAAGTGGAACAGAGGAGCACATATCCGCAGATTGTCGATTCCCATCGGCTGAATGCGGGAAGCCTGCTGGAAATCAGGATTCGGAGAATAAAAGCAGTCCGATTTCTTGCCAGCATGGCAAAGAAGGTACGCCACAGAATGGGAGGTGCAGGATGACAAGGGAAGAAAAATGGGTGCGCTATGAGAAAAGGTGGAAGTGGAGGGACTTTTACTTTAACAAGTGCCTGCGGCGGCATGGCATTGTTAAGTATTTCCACAGGGAACCAGTCATGCCGCACTATGCCAAAAAATGGGTTCTTTCACCGGCAAAGACAAATGACTATATCTATCAGAAAATCATGGAGGGCAGACCTTTTATGACGTGCCGTTTTGGCAATACGGAGCTTCAGACCGTCGTGGGATATCTGAAAGTAAAGTACAAGGGGCACAGCGCCGAGGATGATGCCTATCTGGACAAGTGGTTTACTCGTCTGGGCAAGGATTCCGGTTTTTTTCCGGTTGACTACCAGTATCTGGAACGGTTTTCCAGGCTGATTCTCGAATCGGGGGCAAATGCAGACCTCCTTGCAATGTGGCACCTGAATATGGAGGATTTTAT
>DKUL01000063.1:41157-49639 GCA_002490665.1 Lachnospiraceae bacterium UBA7205
CTGATTCTCGAATCGGGGGCAAATGCAGACCTCCTTGCAATGTGGCACCTGAATATGGAGGATTTTATCATTGAGGAGTTTGCGCCGGATGCGGATTTGACATACCTCTTTCGCCTGGAGCCGTGGCTTGCGCCGAACAGGCCGTGGACGGCTGCGCTGGCAGGGAAAAAAGTGCTGGTCATTCATCCGTTCGAGCGCACGATTCAGGAACAGTACAAGAAGCGGGAACTGATTTTCCCCAATTCCGAGATTCTTCCGGCGTTTGAGCTGAAAACGCTCAAGGCGGTGCAGACATTATGCGGCGAGGAGGATGAGCGGTTTGCGACATGGTTTGACGCGCTGGACTATATGTACGAAAAGGCAGTGCAGACAGACTTTGACGTGGCGGTTATCGGGTGCGGTGCATATGGGATGCCGCTGGCATCAATGCTAAAAAACGCGGGAAAACAGGCGATTCATCTGGGCGGGGCGGCGCAGCTTCTGTTTGGCATTAAGGGCTACCGCTGGGAGAACAACTATCCGACAAAGATAGCGACATTCTTTAATGATGCATGGACAAGGGCACTCGCGGAGGAAACCCCAAAAAATGCCAGGACGGTTGAAAAAGGGTGCTATTGGTAAAGGGAGAAGATGGGATGCCGGAAATATTGGTGACAATCCTCACCCCCTGTTTTAACAGCGGGCGGACGATTGAAAAGACACTGGAATGTATAGAGAACCAGACTTATAACAACATAGAATATATCATTGTGGACGGCGGTTCGACGGACGACACGCTCGCGTTGATTGAGCGGCACCGGGACAGGCTGCCCAAGGCGTTCACGTTGATTTCTGAGAAGGACGACGGCATCTATGATGCCATGAACAAGGGGATAACGCTTGCCCGCGGGCAACTCATCGGCATTGTAAACAGTGACGACTGTTATGAGCGGGACACGGTGGAGCAGGTGGTGAAGCATTACGGCGGGAATCCGTATGAAGTCGTTTATGGCATGCAGCGGACATACCATGACGGCAGGGAGAAAGCAGTTGTTATTTATCACCATGACTTCCTGCCGCAGCAGATGATCACACACCCGACCTGCTTTGTCACCAGGGGCACATATGAGCGGTTCGGGAGATTTGACACACAGTACCGCTCCGCTGCGGACTATGACCTGATGCTGCGTTATTTTAAGAGTGGGAAGGTTGTATTTACGCCGGTATACCATGTGTTATCTAATTTTCAACTGGGCGGTATGTCAAGCAGCCAGACAGGCGTGCGCGAAAATGCGCTGGTGCGTTTCCGTCATGGGTATCTGTCCAGAAAACGGTATCGTTTTCTGACGATGAAAAGTTATCTGTATGAATTTTTCCATAAAGGGAAAGCAGCAGGAAAAGGAGCAGGGCGGCATGGGCAGTGAAAAAAAACAAAAGGCGAATGTGGTGCGTATCAGTGACGGACTTGGAAACCAGCTGTTCCAGTATGCGTTTGGCTACAGCCTCCACAAAAGGACAGGAAGGGAACTGTGCATTGACCCAATGTATTCCGGAAAGCTAAGGCACTATCAGCTGGATGCCTTTTCGATAGACTTCGGCCAGCGCTTTGTGGGAGAAACGCTGGATGCTGTTCTAGGGCTGGGCGCGAGAAATGCGGCGCCGTTTCGTTTAAAATACAGGGAACAAAAAATCAGGCATGGCGGTTATACCATCGTAAAAGAGAAGTACCCCATGGACTATGATGCAGGCATATACGACAATGACACATGTTATTATATCGGGTTCTGGCAGTCATACCAGTATTTTGACGCATACTATGACGATATCAAAAGGCAGTTTCAGTACAGGGACTCGCTGAGTCCGCAGGCAGCGTCCTATCTGGAAAGGATAACGGCAGAGCAGCATGGTGCGAGTGTCTCCCTGCACATTCGCCGGACGGATTATGACAGGGCACAAAACAATGTCTGTCTCGGGGATGTGTTTTACAGGCAGGCGCTTGAACGGATGCAGCAGGAAACGGGCGATTTTACCTTGTTTGTCTTTACAGATGACAAGGATTTTGTGCGGGGGCATTTTTCATGGCAGGAATATGTTTTGGTTTCGGGCATAAGTGACCTGGAGGAATTTGTGTTGATGCAGAAGTGCAGGCACCATATTCTTGCGAACAGCACATACAGCTGGTGGGGGGCATATCTGGCGGAGGAGAAGGGCGGTATTGTGTACGCGCCCGTGTCCGGTATCTGGACAGACAAGTTTTACCTGCCGCAGTGGCACAGGATTGAGACGCAGGTCGGCAGAGCGGGGTGGCAGTCATGAAGCTTGCAGTGATATCACTCAACACAGAACAGAAAAACCTGAGCCGGTTTTATAATTCACAGGCAGAGGGGATGGCAAAGGCATTTGCAGCGATGGGACATGACGTGTCTGTCTACCACCTGGTACCCGATTTGGACAAGGACGCGGAAACCGTCCAGAAAGGCGCCATTCGAGCGGTATATCTGAAATGCAGGCATCTGGGAAAACATGCCTTTGTGGACACAAAATGGCTTGACAAGGATGTGGCATGCTATGTCACGGCTTCCGACAATTACCTGTTCCTCGGCAGGTTTTATGGCTGGTGCAGGAAAAACGGCATCTTGTGCCTGCCCTATATCGGTGTCATCCGAAGCAACAATGCGTCGGCGTGGAAGCGGAGGGTTGTGGATTTCTTCTGCAATAATGTAAAATATTATAAACGGATTCCCACGGTCGTAAAGACGCCGGCGCTTGCCGAAGCATTAAGGGCGCAGGGGGCAAAAAAAATAGATACCGTTCCCGTAGGGCTTGACAAAACACTCTTAAAAGAGGATTATTTTAACTATAGTGTTGAAAAATTAAAGGAAAATTATGGTTTTTCAGGGAGTGACAGGGTAATTCTTTTTGTGGGCAGGATGACAGCAGAAAAACAGCCGCTGAAAATGATAGATATGTTTCGGGAGGTTTATCAGCAGGATGGGCGGTTCCGGCTTGCCATGGTCGGACAGGGAGAGCTTTCCGGCGCAGTCAGGGAACGGATAGCACAGACTGGCATAGCAGAGTGCGTCACGGTTTATGACAGGGTTCCCAATGACAAGATGTGGGAGCTTTACAGACTTTCCGAGTGTTATGTGAACCTAAACGCCCATGAAATATTCGGGATGGCGATACTGGAAGCAATGTATTATGAGTGTACGGTAATAGCGCTTGATGCGCCAGGACCCGCGCTTATCATAGAGAATGGTGTCTCCGGTTATCTCTGCGCGGACGAGACAAAGGTTGTGGAAACTATTTTGTCCGGTGCAGACAAGCAGATGGGGAAAGCGGCAAAAAGGCGTGTGGCAGATAACTTTATGTGGGAAAAGTCAGCGCAGTCGATTCTGGAAATCATCATGCGCCTGAAGCATCAAGGGGAATGTTCCTAAGAGTGGAGGTAATGGGGATATGCAGGTAAAATGCAATGTACTTGACAGACAGTTTCAGATGTATCAGGAGGAATATGAGCAGGCGGCGCTGCGTGTGCTGCGCTCCGGCTGGTATGTGCTGGGAAACGAGGTGCACAAGTTTGAGGAGGAATTTGCACAGTTTACGGGAAGGAAATACTGTGTCGGTTTGAATTCAGGGCTTGATGCGCTGATTATGTCCGTGCGGGCGCTTGGCATCGGCGCGGGCGACGAGGTTATCGTACAGGCGAACACGTATATCGCGACAGTGCTTGGCATTACGGAAAACGGCGCGGTTCCCGTGTTTGTCGAGCCGGACGAATATTTTAACATGGATGCGGACAAGATAGAGAAAGCAATTACGGACAGGACAAAGGCAGTCATGGTGACACACCTGTATGGACAGGCGTCTGACATGACAAGGATTGCAGCGATTGCGGACAGGCACGGGCTGCTGCTGATTGAGGACTGTGCACAGTCCCATGGCGCCTGTTTTGCGGGAAAGATGACAGGAACCTTTGGCATTTCAGGCTGCTTTAGCTTTTATCCGACAAAGAACCTCGGTGCATTTGGCGACGCGGGCGCTGTCGTCACGGACGATGAGGCGTTTGCGGACAGGCTGCGCATGATGCGCAATTATGGAAGTAAAGTGAAGTATCACAATGAGATAGAGGGTATCAATTCACGGCTTGATGAAATGCAGGCCGCGCTTTTGCGTGTAAAATTGTCGCATTTAAAAGAACTTAATGACGAGAGGAAAATGCTGGCAAAAAGGTATGACGAGGGCATCACAAATCCTGCAATCATTCTGCCCGGGGTGCGGGACGGCGCGGAGAGTATTTACCATCAGTATGTAGTAAGGTGTGCGTCCCGTGATTCCCTTCAAAAGGCACTGGAACAGGGCGGCATACAGACGCAGATACATTACCCGATACCGCCGCACCTTGCAAACTGCTATGCACATCTCGGGCATAAAAAAGGAGAATTTCCGATTACGGAGACATATGCGGACGAGGTTCTGAGCCTGCCCATCTATACAGGAATGACGCAGGATGAGCAGGATTATGTGATAGGACAGATGAATGCATGGAGGGTGTAGATGAAGCTGATGGCGGCAATGGGAATGGATAAAAAGCAGCGCATCCTCTTTGGAGCGGTCGCAGTACTTACAGGATTGTTCTTTTACGCTTTTATGTATTCCGACATACTGATAACGACAAGCTTTGGCGTCAATTTCTGGGATGTGCTTTTTGGCGGCGATATTTTCCGGTTTTACGAGGTGTGCCATTCCGATGTCGATACGGCGGCATACCAGATTTTTAACACGCCGGATTATGATTTCCTGATTTACATTATTTTTGCGGTATGGAATCTGCCGCTCTGGATTGCCAGAAAGGCGGCGCATGTCAACATATGGGAGTCGGCGCTGGCGATTGCATGGGCAAAGACAATCATTCTTGTGTTTACTGCGCTTACGGTGCGTGCGCTGGCTGATATATGCAAGACGCTTCATGTTGACGAGCGGGGCAGGAAGGATGCCGTGCTCCTGTTTTTGACGTCCGCCATTCTTTTTATGAGTGTGTTTGTCACATCACAGTATGACATCATCTATCTGTTTTTTATGCTGAAAGCGTTTGACAATTACCTGAAAGGCGACATGCGGCGTTTCACGGCATGGATGGCGGTGGCAGTTCCGGTTAAATCGCTTGCAGTATTTTTGTTTCCGGCACTTTTGCTGTACAGGGAAAAAAATGTGTTTCGAATCGGCATGCACACCGTGGCGCTGTTTCTGCCGTGGCTTTTGCTCCGCCTGCTGTTTCCGATGGGGGATGGAAATGGCGGAAACCTCGAGAACATTCTTGTGATATTCGGGCAGAAGCTGGTGTTCCGCAAGCTGGAGATTCCGGTATTCCTGCTGGCGGTCATTGTACTCTACATTGTGTGTTATGCCCTGAAGGCACCGGAGGACGAAAAAAGGGCGGGAATCAACAGTGTGCGTATTGCGTTTTTGTCCTATGCATTGCTTTTCATTCTGTGCAGCACCAACCCATACTGGTATATTCTCCTGCTGCCGTTTCAGTGCATCCTGACAGTCCTGAATGCGGACCGGAAATATATGAACACGATTCTCGAGACCATCACTTCCATCTGTTATGTCGGCATGTATGTGTGGCTGATTCCATGGTGCTTTGACGTTAAGCTGGTGCAGAGTACGTATGTGGCAAAGCTGTTCGGGCTGCGCGAGAATACCACGAATAACTGTCTTGAGATTCTGCACACGGTACTGCCTTCTGTGTATGACATGGCGGAGGATCGGGCGGCGGCATACCTGTTTATGGTATTTCTGGCTGGAAACATTGTTTATGCGGCGCTCAACTTCATGCGCTGTGAGAATATTGCACTTCGGAATACGGATACGCCAAAGTACTTATATGCTGTCCGCTATGCCATGGGAATCGGCGTGTGCATGTTCCCGGTTATGTCGTATATTTTTTGACAGGGAAGACAGTACACGAAATAGAAAGAGATGGGAATAAGAAACATGATACGCAGACTGGAGCACAAGGATGCGCCGCTCATGCTCGAGTGGATGCATGAAAAGGATATCAACAGGGCATTCCGCCAGCCCTTTGGCAAGTATACGGCGGAACAGGCTGTTCATTTTATTGACAATAGCTTTGACGACAGGAACAGGCATTTTGCGGTTGTCAATGAATCGGATGAATATCTTGGCACCGTGAGCCTCAAAAACATATCGCAGGCAGACCGCTCGGCAGAGTATGCCATTATTGTCAGAAGTGCGGCGCGCGGAATGGGCGTTGCAAGACTTGCGACAGAAAATATCCTGAACTATGCTTTTGATATACTGGGACTTCACAGGGTATATCTGAATGTGCTGGCACAGAACGAGCGCGCAAGGCGTTTCTATACAAAGTGCGGCTTTGTATACGAGGGGACATCACGGGATGCCATACTGTTAAATGGCAGGTATGAGAGCCTTGCATGGTATGGGATGATAAATGATAAGGAGCAGGAAAAGGATGAGTAAGATATCAATTGTCGTGCCGGTCTACTTTAACGCGGACACGCTGATGATGTTATATAATGACATGAAGGAAAAGATTCTTGGCGTGCTGGGGGACTATGAGCTGGTATTTGTCGACGATGGCTCGCAGGACGATTCGTGGAAGATTATCAACGAGATTTACGAGATGGACAGGGAGCATGTGCAGTGCGTGAAGCTGTCGCGGAATTTTGGCGAGCACGCGGCGCTTCTGGCAGGACTTTCTGTCTGCACGGGCGACTGTGCCGTGACGAAGCAGGCAGACCTTCAGGAGGACTCCTCGATTATCCTTGAGATGTACGAGAGCTGGAAAAAGGGAAACAAGGTGGTGCTTGCCGTCCGTGCAAGCCGTGACGAAAACGCGGTCAAGAAATTCTTTGCGAATATGTATTATGCGATTGTGAGAAAGTTTATAGACAAGAACATGCCCGTCGGCGGCTGTGACTGCTATCTTATAGACCGTCAGGTGATTCAGGTTCTGGAGCTTCTGGATGAGAAAAACTCGTCGCTGACACTGCAGGTGCTCTGGGCGGGATTTCAGACAGACAAGGTGTACTTCCACAGGAAAGACAGGGAGGTGGGCAAGTCGAGATGGACGCTCGGCAAGAAGATAAAGCTTGTGATTGACTCCATGATGAGCTTCTCCTATGCGCCGATACGCTTTGTGTCCGGTATGGGTGTCTTTTTCTTTATCTGTGCCGTGCTGATGGCGGTGGAGGCAGTTGTTGAGAAGTTTACGACGGGGACACCGATTCTGGGATGGGCCTCACTGATGTGCGTGGTATGCCTGACATCGGGGGCGATACTGCTCACGCTCGGCGTTCTCGGGGAGTATATCTGGCGGACGCTCGACGCGTCGAGGAACAGGCCGCCCTTCATTATAGATGAGCGCAGAAGACCAGAAGAGAGGGAGGAAAACAGATGATAGAAAAATGCAGGATGATAGAATTTCCACAAAAGGGTGACGACAGGGGACATCTTGTCATTGTGGAGGGGAATCAGGACATTCCGTTTGATATTAAGCGGGTTTTTTACATCTATGGCTCCGACAAGGATGTCATCCGCGGCAAGCACGCAAATTATAATTCGGAGTTTGTGCTTATCAATGTCGCCGGAACGTCCAAGGTAAAGGTGGATGACGGCACAAAACAGAAGATTTTCAGCCTGGACAGGCCGCACACCGGAATTTTCCTCCCGCGGATGGTCTGGAAGGACATGTACGACTTTTCGGAGGATTCCGTGCTTCTGGTGCTTGCAAGCGAGCACTATGATGAAAAGGAATATATCCGGAGCTATCCGGAATACCTTGAGATCATGAGGGGGAAGGAGCATACTGGTGTGCGAAAAGACTGACGGCAGATTTCATCTGTCATGAGTATATCAAAGGAGGAAAAGCTATGATAAGGAGATTAGAGGAAAGAGACGCGGCGTTGATGCTGGAATGGATGCATGACGAATCCGTCAACTGCTGGTTCCGCTATCCGTTTGCGGATGTGACGCTTGAGAAGGCAAAAATTTTTATCAAATACAGCTTTGACGAGGAGAACCAGCACTTTGCGATAACCGATAAAACGGATGCGTACCTGGGGACAGTCAGCCTCAAACATATTTCGGAGAAAGACCACAATGCGGAGCTTGTCATCGCCGCGCGGAAGAAGACATGGAACATTGTGACTGCCGAGCGCGCAGTGACGGACATCCTGCACTACGCATTTGACGACCTCGGGCTTCACAGGGTATACCTGACCGTGCTGGCAGATAATGTCGAAGCCAGAAAATTCTATGAGAGCTGCGGCTTTGACCTGGAAGGCGAATTCCGCGACGCAGTCAGGATACAGGACAGGTACCGGAACATGGTGTGGTATGCGATGCTTAACTGGAAAGAGAAGAGTGTGTAAAGACTGGAAATAAAGTAACAGTTAAGCCCAGGACTTTGCACTTGCTGCAAAGTCCGTGGAACAGCGTAGTGGCTGAGGTGCAT
>DKUL01000063.1:49837-99379 GCA_002490665.1 Lachnospiraceae bacterium UBA7205
CGAAGGCTGAACTGTTACGAAATAAATGCGGATATGAGGACAGGATATGGATGTGGATAAAAAATATAAGACGGAATTTGTAATGGACGTAGGAGAAGATGGGCAGGAGGTTCGACTAATAGAGAATAAAACAGGCCTGTTTTGCTCTCCCGACGAAAAGATCCAGATTGAGGTAACGCGTGCCGAGGACGTTGAGGAAGGCAGGCTGTACCGCTATATCCGGCTTGACGAGAGGATGCGCAAATATAATGAGCTGCTACTGAGACAATTTGGAAACAAATATGAGGAACGCATTCAGGAGCAGAAGGAAAGCTTCGAAAGCGGGCTTGAATTTGATGAAAATGATGGGGACAATCAGGAATCTGGAATAAAGGTACCCTATGATCCGCAGCTTATCACGGTTGCACCGGCACGTTTTTCCCTGAAGGAGATAGTCAGTATGGTGGATGGCGAGGAGGATGAGGAGCCGGTATTGGATCTTGCTCCTGCTTTCCAGCGGGATTATGTCTGGGATAATGTACGGAAGTCAAGGCTGATAGAGTCCATCCTGTTAAATATTCCGCTGCCAATGTTCTATTTTTCAAGGGATAAAAATGGAAAATTACAAGTGGTAGACGGTTTGCAGCGCCTGACCACAATATATAAGTTTTTCAAGAACGATTTTAAACTGTCCAAACTGGAATATCTTGGAGAAGAGTGTGAGGGAAAATACTTTAAAAGGACGGATTTGGACGAGGACAGGTCATTGCGCCCCCGGTTCGTGCGTGCCCTGAGACGGTATCAGATTGACTGCAATGTCATAGAGCCCAGCACGCCGGAAAATGTCAAGCTGGATATCTTTAAAAGGTTAAATACAGGCGGGAAGGAACTGAATAAACAGGAAGTCCGCCACGCGTTTATGAAAAAGAATGTCAGGGATTTTATCAAGGAGCTTGTGGATTCTGATTCGTTCCAGACAGCCACCAGCCATGGTGTCAGCGACGTAAGAATGATGGCGCAGGAACTGGTGTTAAGATACATTGGATTTTACTGCCTGACATTTGACAATTTTCTGAATCTGGAATATACGACACAAATGAATGATTTTCTGGACAATGTTGCCATCGGACTGAACAATTGTGCCCGGATTCCATATCAGACCATCAGGGAGAATTTTATGGAATCCATGGAGAAGGCAGTCATTATGTTCGGGGACAGGGCATTCCGGAAGATATTCATGGATGATAAGGGTACTGTCAGCGACAAGAAGGCTCCGGTGAATAAGTCCCTGTTTATTGCGTTTTCGATTATGCTCCGCCACCATTCCATGGAAAAGATAAAAAAAAGAGGAAGCATAGTCAGTGAATTTGCACGCTTTTTGCAGGAAGATAAAGACTTCTTTTATGCCATTTCGCATAATACAAATTATTTGTTAAAAGATAGAACCCTGAATAATGTGTATATTTTTCTGGAAAAAATTTATGGGAAGGGGGAATCCTGAAAATTGATTTATAAATTGGAACTGCATAATTTTAAATGTTTTGAGAACACCGGGATAAAATGCAGCCCGCTTACGGTGTTATGCGGGGTCAATTCCTGCGGAAAATCGTCAGTAATACAGGCGATTTTACTGCTCGAGGAGGCACGCTATTCAACCGGGGCGATTGATTTGATGAATATGCGCCATGGCACGGCGCTGTACTCATTTGATGAAATATTGTATGATGACGCGGAGGAAGACAAAATACACATCAGTATCACCGTGGAGGGAAAACCAATCAATCTGACCCTCTCGTCTGATGAGAATGACAATAATGTCTGCTGCAAAATTCCTACAGGGGAATTATCCGGTTTCGAAAATCTGGGAACCATCTGGTATCTGGGTTCGGACAGGATGATTGGCACGTACCAGAAACGAGGTAATGCAGCAAGGCTTGAGCTGGGAAGAGAAAACGAATACCTGGGTTTTATACTGGAAAAAGGGCGTTCTGGGAAAATTGTGGTTGACAAGAGACGCAATTTTGGGGATGCAGATAATACCTTGTTTCTGTTACAGGTGAATGAGTGGCTGGATTACATTTTGCCTGGAAATAAGGTGATTGCCGAAGATTTGGGAAATGACAACCTGATATCCATGCGTTTTGGAAAGGAGCAGAAACTCCATAAGACAAATGTGGGATATGGTGTCAGCTTCGTGCTGCCGATACTTGTGAGCGGTCTGCTCGCAAAAGAGGGCGACGTGCTCATTGTGGAGAATCCGGAGCTTCATTTGCATCCCAAGGCGCAGTCAGACCTCATGTTCTTTCTGGCAGGACTGGCTGCAATTGGCGTACAGGTTATAATAGAGACACACAGCGACCATATTGTGAACGGACTGAGAAAGGCAGTTATCAACGATGCATGTGCATTGCAGGCATCCCAGGCTGTGATTTACTTTTTTGACGAAAATTTTCAGACGCATGAAATTACAATAAGGGATGACGCGGAGCTAAGCGACTGGCCAAAGGACTTTATGGAACAGGAAGAGATAGACCTGTATTATATACGAAAAATGAGGATGGCACATGGAAATAAGCATGCTGATGAGCACACGGACACTGTGTGAATGGATAGAAAACGGACAGATGGAGCACACGAACGATATTTTGGAACGGCTGAAGTGTTTTGATATGTGCCATATAATAGATGAGGAGCGCATAGGCGACTTGTACGAGCTGCTGCACAGGAACAGGCGGGTATCGTCATGCAGAGAGTTTAGCATCTTCCTTGACAGGGACAGGGCAGGCAGCAGGAAGCAGATTAACCAGAATCTTTTTGCGGAACGCAGTGAAGCGCTTGGGACATTGGCGGAAACAGAATCGAAAAATGTTAAGGCTATCTTATATCACGAGGCTGTTTTTGACAAAGGAGTACATTTGTTGGCTCTGGGGAAGTCGGATGTGCTGCGGCTGATAGCATGCAAGGAAGATTTGTGCAGTGTTTTAACCCTGTTCGGACAGGATATAGACGGACTGCATGAATTTTCACAATATATACAGAATGTATATGACAACCTTGTGTTTGACCGTGAAATCGAGAAAAGCATGGAAAAGCTGGAAGCGGGATTTTTGACCAGGCGCCATGAAATTCTATATCATCTGTACCGGATACATGAGGAGATGCCAGTGTTAATAGAGAAATATGGGGTGCTGGACAACAGTTCTCTGGGCGACAAGATGTCCATTCCGTGTTCGCCGGAGCGAGACAGAACGACTGTTGAAAATAAGTTGACAAAAAAGGCAGATAATGGCAAAAATATAAAGTGTGAGCTACATACAAAAATGGATAAGATCGGTTCGAGGAAACCAGACAGAATTTATTTTTGTGCCTCTGTTCCTGACAAGATTAAAGTTGATAATGTTGACCTGTCAGGAAAGATATATGTGTATAAAATAACAGAGCACGCATAATATGAAGAAAATAGGGAGTGAACGCGCAAATAATGGTATCAATTATCGTATTTTCAAAAGGACGCCCGATGCAGATGCATGCATACCTTGAGAGCCTGCTAATGTTTTCGGACGCGCGGCAGGAAATGGTCACGGTGCTTTACTGTGAGACGGAGGGCATCCGGTATGGGAAGCTGATGCAGCAGTTCCCGCAGGTAACGTGGAGAAAGGAAAGTAAGTTTGAGACAGACTTGAAGGAAATCATAGCAGGCGCAGGCGATCATATCATGTTCGGCTGTGATGATGTCGTGTTTACCCGGCCGTTCAGCCTGCAAAAGGCATGTGAATACCTGAAGGCACACGAGGCGGTCTTTGGTTACAGCATGCGGCTCGGGGGGAACATTAAGCCCCTGCCGGAGAATGTCTCACAGGATGAAACGGTGCTGGAATGGCGGTGGGACTGTCCGCAGCAGCACTACAATTATCCGTGGGAGCTGGACTGCACGCTGTACCGCAAAGAGGATGTTGTGCGGATGACGACGGAGGAAGAGACGGCAGTCAAGAATCCAAACTTCTATGAGGCAATGATAACGCCGGATAACCGGAAAGCGCGCATCACGCGCCCAAACATGGCATCCAACAGGCAGTCCGGCTGTGCAGTCGTGATAACCGTCAACCGTGTTCAGGAGACGCACCAGAACGGCTTTGACGACAGCATGCTCACGGACATTTACTCGCTGGACAGGCTCTATAATGACGAGGACAACACGCTCGACATCGAAAAAATCGCATCCATGGACAACAGCATCATCCATGTGGGGGCAGAGTATTTCATCCTGCGAAAGGAAGCCAAAGGATACACACAAAACAGCCTGAAGCTTCAGAAAAAAAAGGCGGCAGAGCTGCTCAACCGGCTGACAAGGTTTCCAAAGCGCGTGCACAGGCATTTTGAGCGGAGGGCTTATGAGAGAGGCAGATACGCTGACCGTCTCAAAATTCTCAACACGGACGAGACCCTGTCGCTTCTGGAAAAGGAAAGAATAAGCTTTTTGCGGTATGGGGATGGGGAAATTGCCATTATGCAGGGGCATTCCATTCCGTTCCAGGAGTATGACCCCGGACTGGCAAAACGGCTCAGGAAGCTGCTGCGGACAGACATGGACGGGCTGAAAATCGGGATTCCGTATTACTATATGCACCCGGTAAAGCATTTGAATGATTTTACCGCAAAATTTGCAAAGTCCCTCGCGGTACAGCGCAGGTTTTTGTGTAAGAACTGTGATAAGGATATGACCTATATTGATACGGCAATCACGCAGGTTTACCAGACTTATGAAAAGTATGATTTTAAGAAATACTATAAGCGGATGCAGAAGCTCCTTGCAGACCAGCATGTCACCATCGTATGCGGCGACGGCGTGTTCGACAGGCTCGAGTACAGGGCATATGATGCCTGCAAGTCCGTGGCGTTTGTGACGGCGCCAAGCATGAATGCATATGCGGATTATGACAGGCTGTTTCATGAAGTCCTGAAAACAAGCAAAAAACGGCTGGTGTGCATTGTGCTCGGACCGACTGCAAAGGTGCTTGCCTGCGATTTGCACAAAAAGGGGTACCAGGCATGGGACATGGGGCATTACTTCAAGGACTACGATGCATACATGCGGAAAAAGCCAAGGACAGCGGCGGAGATTGCGCAGTTTTATAAGCCGGATTAAAAAACGAAAAGAAATTCTATAGGCGTTCCCGGCATGGAAGGATTAAGGCAATGTTAAAAAAGATTAGTTATGTTCTGGACAGAAAGCAGAAAATCAATCTATGCATACTGCTTGTCATCATATTTGTTGGTGCGTTCGTGGAGCTTCTGGGTGTGTCCGCGGTCATGCCGCTAATCAATGTAGCCATGCAGCCGGAGACGATAGGCGAAAAGTGGTACTTCGTGCTGATAAGCAAATATATGGGAATTACAGAGGCAAACCAGATGATTTTATTTCTGGCAGTGCTCCTGATTATCATTTATATACTGAAAAATGTCTATGTGATGATGATGTACAGCCTACAATACCGCTTTGTCTTTAACAACCAGCAGCGCCTGTCCGTCAGGATGATGAAAAGCTATATGCAGCAGGACTACTTGTTCCATGTCTCAAAAAATGTGGCAGAGTTCCAGCGCAATATTACAAGCGATGTCAATGGTTTTTTTACGGTGGCACTCAATGCCCTGCAGTTTCTCGCAGAGTTCAGTGTCAGCGCGGTGCTCGTCATATATTTGCTTGTTCAGGACTGGGTGTCCACGGTTGCAATTGCAGTGCTGTTGTTCCTGTTTATGGGCATTTTTACCGTTTTTTTCAGAAAAGTGCTTGTGAAAATCGGGGAGGAGAGCAGGCAGGCAAACGTACAGGTGACAAAGTGGCTTTTTCAGGCATTTTCAGGCATAAAAGAGATTAAGGTGGCAAACAAGGAGTCATTTTTTATTACGAACTATGACAAAAACTATAAGGACTGTGCAAGGGTACAGCGGCAGCAGTCCATCCTGACATATCTGCCAAAGCCTGTCATGGAGACGGTGTGCATATGCAGCTTGATGCTTGCGATGATTATCAAAATCGCGGTGGTAAAGAGCGACATCGCCTCGTTTGTCACAACCCTGTCCGTATTTGCGGTTGCTGCATTCCGTATGCTTCCATCATTTAACAAGATAACGGGTTTTATCAGTGGAATGATGTTCAACAAACCGGCGATTGACTCTGTCTACAGGGACTTGATGGAGATAGAGCAGCTTAAGGAACAGCGGAAAGTGGAGCAGACAGACACGGAAAAAGTCTCTTTGACGACAGCAATCGGATTAAAGAATGTTTCATTCCGTTATCCGGAGTCCGATAAGTGGATATTAAAAAATGCGAACCTCGACATAAGGAAAAATACGTCGGTTGCCCTGATTGGCGCATCGGGAGCGGGCAAGACAACAGCCGCCGACCTGATACTTGGCATTCTGGAACCACAGGAAGGTTCTGTCACAATTGACGGCATAGACATTAAAAAATGTATGGCGTCTTGGCATGAAAACATCGGTTACATCCCGCAGGCAATCTACCTGATGGATGACAACATCCGTGCCAATGTTGCCTTTGGAATCCCGGAGTCGGAAATTGACGATGCAGCTATAGAAAAAGCGCTGCGGGAAGCGCAGCTTGATCAGTTTGTGCACGCGCTGCCCGATGGTCTGGACACCATGATTGGCGACAGGGGTGTGAAGCTTTCCGGCGGTCAGCGGCAGCGCATCGGCATTGCAAGGGCGCTCTACCGCAATCCGGATGTGCTGATACTTGATGAGGCAACTTCCGCGCTCGACAACGATACCGAGAAGGAAGTGATGGAGGCGATAGACGGGCTGCATGGGACAAGGACGCTGATAGTGATAGCACATAGACTAAGTACAATTCGGAAATGCGACAAAATATATGAAGTCGGAAATGGTGGATTTACAGAGAGGAACAAGTCGGAGGTTCTGGGAGGAGGACATTAGTGGAAGATTTGGTGAGTGTAATCGTGCCGGTATATAACTCGGAAAAGTATCTGGGGGAATGTGTGGACAGCATCGTAAACCAGAGCTACCGGAATCTGGAAATCATTCTGGTTGATGACGGTTCCACGGATACAAGCGGAGCCATATGTGACAGGTATGCCCAAAATGACAGCAGGGTGCATGTGATACACAAGAAAAATGGCGGAAACGGTGATGCCAGAAATGCCGGGCTGAAAATAGCCACAGGGCAGTGGATTACGATGTCCGATAATGATGACATATTCCATAAAAGGCAGATAGAGGTATTGCTTGCGGCAGCAAAAGAAAACGGTGCGGATATTGCCGTTGGATGGTACAGACCGTTTGCTGTCAGTGAGGTACCACAGGATGAAACGATTGACGGCAACTTTTTGGATATGGCAGAGATACTGAATGACAGGCACTTGTATGATGATGCTTTTCTACAGAAACGCTCCATGATTCTGACAGTGCCATGGAGTAAAATTTGCAGGAAAGAGATGTACAATGGTGTGCAGTATCCGGCAAAAAGCAGGCATGACGACACATGGACGACATGGAGGCTGTATGAAAATGCGAAAAAGGTTGTTTTTCTGCCGATTACGTTACATTATTGGCGGGATGACCCCAACTCGTTTGGCAGGCGCAAGTTTGACACGTCACATTTTGACGGCATGGATGCGTACCGGACGCAGCTGGAGTACTTCCGCGGGCAGGGCAGACAGCGGTATGTGGAAATTACGCTTGCTTCTTACATGGAGATGTTTTTCTGGTGTTACAACCACATGAAAGAGTGCGGAATGGATGTATCGCTGTTAAAGCCCTACTGGGAATATATGAAAAAAAATATCGGATGCGTGAAACTGACAAAAAGCCTTGGGATAAAGCAGTGGCTTAGATACAGGTATCTGGCATGGTACCGGATTCCACGGCTGATTCTGCATTGATGCAGGGGGATAGGAAATGAGGATTATGGGGATTCTAAAACAAAAAAAAGGAAATATTCCAATTTGGGGCTGGATAATATTTGGAATGATTCCATTGTTCTTTTTTTGTATATACACATATACAGATATCCGGGTAACGACAGAGGATGGAATAGCAGTCTGGTATGCCATTTTTGATGAAAAATCATTAGGTAAGTATTATATGATGCTGTATCCATACAGGGACGGCGGATATCCAAGCTACGATTTCTTTATATATTTAATCTTTGCAATATGGGATTTCCCATTATATATTTATGAAAAAATAGCAAAAACAGGTTTTTCACAAAATTATGTGCTGTTGTTATATGCGAAATCCATCTGTCTGTTTTTTCTGGTACTGTGCGCCAGCCAGATTTATAAAATAGTGCATAAAATAACGAATGACAAGGAGAAAGCATGGTGGGGCTGCTTCACGTTTGTTTTTTCTGTCACGGTATTTCAGGCAGTGGTTATCATATGCGGATATGATGTCATATCTTTGTTTTTTACCTTATGCGGCATTCATGCATATTTAGAGGAGAAGGACAAAAAATTTATTCTGTGTTTTTCCTGTGCGATTGCGTGTAAAATGTTTGCATTGTGGGTATTTATACCATTATTGCTGCTAAAATATAAGCGGATTTGGAAGGTGGCGGCAGGGTTCCTCGCCGGGGTAGCACTTATGGTTCTTCCTAAGCTTTATTTTATGTTTTACCAGAAAATAAGTGGACTGAAAATATTGTCAGACAAGGATAGTACGCTTGTTTCTGCCAATGCAGTAAAGTATATCAGTGATTATCTCTGGAGTAGTGAGGCGCCAATTGCAACCATATATATTCCATGGCTGTTTTTCTTTACTTTTATTCTCTGGGTATGGTGCTGGTTCAATAAAAAAAAGCTGTCAGATAAGATGGTTATATATATTTGCCTGATAGGCATGTCCATTTTTATGCTGACCTGCTATACGCATCCACAGTGGATGATATTAATTATGCCATATATTGCAATACTTGAGTGCAGTGGATGGACAAATTTGCCGGAAAGCCTCTTCTGCGAGGTATGCATGGGAGCAGGACATATTTTATGGATGGTACGGAATGCACCACAGTGCTATAGCTACAACATTATCAATAACATGCTTCATCTTGAAGAGGGAAACAGGGAGTTCTGGTATACGGGCATATGGCTGTATATCAGCAAGCTATCTAACATGGTTCATATCAGCATGGACAATATATTCCTTATGTTCCGGAGTATATTTGTGGCTTCGTTTATTCTTCTGCTGATATATGTGTATCCCAGGGAAAAACAGCAGGAGTCAGTTGCTGAGTCAAAAGAAGTGAAACGGTTATTTTATCTGAAGGCAATGGTAAGTATGCTTGTTCTGGGGATTCCCTTACTTGGAGCCATACTTAGAATGATGGGATTACAATGATTCATGAGGAAAAATCATTATAGTAGAGGGGAGGACATCCGATGAAGGTAGTAATTCTGGCGGGAGGCTATGGCACACGTATCAGTGAGGAAAGTCATCTGAAGCCAAAGCCTATGATTGAGATAGGGGACAAGCCTATTTTGTGGCATATTATGAAAGAGTATTCCTATTATGGATTTCATGAATTTATCATATGCTGCGGGTATAAACAGCACATTATAAAAGAATGGTTTGCAAATTATTATCTGCATAACAGTGATGTGACATTTGATTTCACAAAGGATAACCACATGGAAGTGCATTCAAATGTGGCAGAACCATGGAAGGTGACACTGGTTGACACCGGGCTGAATACGATGACTGGCGGAAGAATCAAGAGAATCCAGCCATATATCGGGGATGAAACCTTTATGCTGACATATGGGGATGCCGTTTCGGATGTTCCGATAAATAAACTGGTGGAGTTTCATAAGTCCCATGGCAGGATTGCGACGATGACTGCCGTGAATATCGGGCAGCAGTTTGGGATACTGGAAATCGAGCAGGACGGCAGGATTAGCAGGTTCAGGGAGAAGAGTAAATCTGATGGCGGCGTGATTAATGCAGGATATATGGTTTTAAATCCTGAAATTTTTCATTATATTGAGGGTGACACAACTGTATTTGAACGGGCGCCGATAGAACATGCTGCTTCAGACGGCCAGCTGATGGCGTATATGCACCACGGATTCTGGAAGTGTATGGATACGCAGAGGGATAAACAAAAATTAGAGGAAATGATAGCAGCAGGCGATGCCCCATGGATGGTTTGGGAATCGCAGGCAGACAGAGAATGACACAGGTGTTTTTCAGTTCTATTTGAACCGCGAAGGACGGAATGGAGGAATAAAATGTTTGAAAATAAAACAGAAATCCAGGCAAGGAAAGAAATTTTGGATATGGTAGCAGAATATTGTGACATATATCATAATCAAAAAAAGGACTTTAAGCCGGGTGACCGTATAGCGTATGCATCCAGGGTATATGACCATGAGGAGATGTGTAATCTTGTGGATTCGGCGCTTGAGTTCTGGCTTACTTCCGGCAGATATACAGAGGAGTTTGAGCGTGCGTTTGCGGATTATCTGGGGGTTCGGCATTGTTCGCTGGTCAATTCCGGTTCCTCTGCAAATTTAAATGCATTTATCGCGCTGACTTCACCGCTGCTGGGGGAGCGTCAGGTAAAGCGCGGGGATGAGATGATTACCGTCGCGGCAGGGTTCCCAACGACAGTTACTCCGGCAATCCAGTATGGGGTGGTTCCTGTATTTATTGATGTAACTATACCGCAGTACAATATGGATGTGACCATGCTTGAGGAAGCGCTGTCAGATAAGACAAAGGTTGTCATGGCAGCGCATACGCTGGGAAATCCCTTTGATTTGAAAGCGGTGAAAGAATTCTGTGACAGGCACAATCTATGGCTGATTGAGGACAATTGTGATGCGTTGGGAACGACATACACATTAGACGGGGAGGAACGGTTGACGGGAACCATAGGTGACATTGGAACCTCTTCGTTTTATCCGCCACATCATATGACAATGGGTGAAGGAGGGGCAGTGTATACAAATAACCCGCTTCTTCACAAAATTATTCGGTCTTTTCGGGACTGGGGGCGTGACTGCGCATGTCCTTCCGGGCGGGATAATTTCTGTGGCCACAGGTTTGACAGAAAATTTGGCGAACTGCCATTGGGATATGACCACAAATACGTGTACTCCCATTTTGGATATAATTTGAAGGCAACGGACATGCAGGCGGCAATCGGCTGTGCACAGATAAAGAAATTCCCTGGATTTGTGGAAAAAAGGCGTCGCAATTTTGAACGTCTGCGGGCGGGGCTTGCAGGATGTGAGGACAGGCTGATTTTGCCGGAGGCATGTGAAAATGCGAATCCAAGCTGGTTTGGCTTCCTGATTACATGCAGGGACGGCGTAAACCGTGATAAGCTGGTGTCTTATATAGAAAACCATGGGGTACAGACACGTATGCTGTTTGCGGGAAACCTGACAAAGCATCCATGCTTTGACCAGATGCGCGCATCCGGAGAGGGGTACCGCATCGTGGGCAGGCTGGACAATGCAGACAGGATTATGAGAGATACTTTCTGGGTTGGCGTTTATCCGGGAATGACGGATGAAATGATTGATTATATGGCGGAAACGATTAGGAAAGGGGCGGAGCTATAAATGTCTGAAATTAATCTGCTGGACTGCACACTTCGCGATGGCGGTTATGTAAATGACTGGAACTTCGGACATAATTATATTGTAAGCATATTTGAACGCCTGGTAAGTGCAAAAGTAGAGTTTATTGAACTTGGATTTCTGGACGAACGGTGCAGATTTGACAGGAACAGGAGCATTGCCCCGGACACGGAAAGCTTCAACAGGATATATGCAGGACTGGATAAAAAAAACACCCGGCTTGTCGGGATGATTGACTATGGCACATGCGGCATAGAAAAGATACAGCCATGCAGCGAAACGATTTTGGATGGCATCAGGGTCATATTCAAAAAACATATGAGAAGGCAGGCAATTGACTATTGCAGACAGCTAAAAGAGCTGGGATATCAAGTATTCGTGCAGCTTGTGTCAATCACGAGCTATAATGACGAGGAGCTTACCGACCTGATTGATATGGCAAACGAATTGAAGCCATATGCGGTTTCCATGGTTGATACCTATGGACTGCTCCAGCAGGAAAACCTGATGCATTATTTTAATGAGTTAAATGGCAGGCTTGACATGGAAATATCGTTAGGCTACCATTCGCACAATAATTTTCAGCGGGCATTTGCAAACTGTACGGAAATGCTTTCGCAACAGACAGAAAGAAGCCTGCTGGTAGATGCTTCCATATATGGGATGGGAAAGAGTGCCGGAAATTGTCCGATTGAGCTTCTGGCAATGTATTTGAACGACCATTTTGACAAACGATATGACCTGGCGCAGATTCTTGAGGCACTCGATGCGAATATTATGAATATATACAAAGTAAAGCCATGGGGCTACAGCATGTTTTTCTATATTGCCGCGCTAAACAACTGCCATCCCAGCTATGTGACATATCTGATGGAAAAAAGAAAGCTTTCCGTGAAACAAATCAATGAGATACTCGAAATGCTGAAAAATTATGGGGATAAGCAGCTGCTGTATGATAGGGAACTGATTGAAAAACTATACCTGGATTACCAGAAACAGATTGATGTCGATGACGCAAAGGATATTACAAAGTTGTCAGAGATATTCAAGGGAAGAAACGTACTGCTGCTGGGTCCTGGAAAAAGCATAGAGCAGGAAAAGGGCAGCATAAAAAACTATATAAAAGAACAGGAGCCATTGATTGTCTCTGTGAATTATGTTTCCGATGAGCTGCCGGCTGATTTTATTTTCCTGAGCAATGCCAAACGGTATGTGCAGCTTGCATCCTCATTGGTGAAAAAGAGGAATGAAATTCAGGTGATTGCGACAAGCAATATAACGGCTATGGATGGTCAGCGGTTTGAATTTTCACTTGATATCGCTTCATTGCTTGATGAGGAGGCTGAGATAATTGACAATTCATTTGTGATGCTTTTGAAGGTTATGGTAAAAATCGGGGTAAAGAATGTGACCCTGGCAGGATTTGACGGATATAGCGGTGATAAGTGGAAAGACCATGTAAATGAAAGTATGGGGTATGCGTTCTCAAAGCAGCAGGCGGAAAGATTAAATCAATATGTCGGGAAAGTATTAAACAGCATGAGCCCGTACCTTCAGGTCAATTTTATTACAAAGTCGTTATATCTTGAAGAAATGAAGATGGTGTGATATGAAAAAATATGAAATAGCTGTTTTTGATGTGGACGGGACACTTTTGGACACGACAGAAGGCGTACTGGCTTCTGTCCGGTATACGATTGACAAAATGGGGTTTGCCCCATTGAGTGAGGAACAGCTGCTGACGTTCATAGGTCCCCCGATACAGGATTCTTTTTCCCGCGCGTATCATCTGGAAGGGGAAATTCTGCAGACGATTGCCACGTGTTTTCGGAACCGTTATAAGGATTTCGAACTTTTCAAGGCTGTTCCGTATGACGGAATTTATGAGCTGATGGATGCCCTTTCAGAGAGAGGGATAAAGCTTGCGGTGGCAACATATAAGAGACAGGATTACGCAGAGGCCATCCTGAAGCATTTTGGTTTTGACAGATATACAGACATTTTGTATGGCGCCGACCACGAAAACAAATTAAAAAAGATGGACATTATCAAAAAGTGCATGGATGACCTCGGGGTACATGATTATGGCAGGGCTGTTATGGTTGGCGACAGCAGCCATGATGCGACAGGCGCACAAAAAATAGGGATGGATTTTATTGGCGTTACATATGGGTTTGACTTTAAGACGCCATCAGATGTCTTTGCAGTCGGGGCGGTAGGGGCGGCAGCCTCACCGAAAGATGTATTACAGTATTTTGGGTAGGAGAAATAAAATGAAAGTAAAAGTTGCAAAGTATATGTCACAATTTTTTGTAAACAAGGGTGTCACGGACATGTTTATGATAACCGGAGGAGCCGCAATGCACCTCAACGATGCATTCGGGCATCAGGAAGGGCTCACGATAACATACAATCACCATGAGCAGGCATGTACCATGGCTGCGGAGGGGTATACCCGTGAATCCGGCAGGATAGCCCCTGTCTGCGTTACAGGCGGACCTGGCGGGACGAATGCCATTACCGGGGTATTTGGAGCGTATGTTGATTCCATTCCGATGTTTGTGGTGACTGGGCAGGCAAAACGGGAAACAACAGTGTGGTCAACAAATCTGCCCCTTAGACAACTGGGTGACCAGGAAGTGCAGATTACGGATGCTGTAAGAACAATGACAAAGTATGCCAAAATGGTTACCGATCCCAGAAGCATACGCAGGGAGATGGAAAAAGCCTGGTTCTTAATGTTAAACGGGCGGCCGGGACCAGTATGGCTGGACATACCCGGCGATGTGGCATCAGCGGTGATAGAGACAGATGCGCTTGATGGGTTTGAGGAACAGGCGTATATAGACGAAAACTGGGCAACGTTTCATCAGGTCAATCCGGTATACGATGAAAAGGATACCCAATATCTCCTGAAAAGAATATCGGAGGCAAAGCGCCCCGTAATATTGGCGGGAACGGCAATCCGCCATGCAGGCCAGCAGGATGCTTTTCTTGGTGCAGTTGATAAACTGGGCATTCCTGTTGTCACGGCATGGGATGCACATGACATCATATGGGATACGCATCCTTTGTTTTGTGGCAGACCGGGAACAGTAGGAACGCGGGGGGGAAATTTTGTCATTCAGAATGCAGATTTACTGGTTATACTGGGCTGCAGGATGAATATCAGGATGATAGGCTATAATTTCGGTGATTTCGGTAAAAACGCATACAAGATAGCCGTGGACATTGACGAGGCCGAACTGCATAAGCCTACTGTTTCCATTGATTATCCGATACACGCCGATTTGCGTGATGTGCTGCGGGATATGAATCAGCTGTATTATGAAAAAAATAAGGAACATCAGGAATGGCTTGCGTGGTGTCGGAATGTCAATAACAAATATCCTGCCACATTACCAGAATATTATATGGATGAAAAGGGACTGAATCCATATGCATTCATGACAGAATTTTTCGGGGAACTGAAGGAGGACGATTCTGTTGTATGCGGCAATGGGGCAGCCTGCGTCATTACATTCCAGGCTGCCATGATAAAAAAGGGACAGCGCCTGTACACCAATTCCGGTTCAGCGGCAATGGGATATGGCTTTCCCGCGGCCGTTGGGGCGTGTGTGGCGAGACCGGACAAGCGGATTATTTGCATGGACGGTGACGGCAGCTTTATGATGAATCTGCAGGAGCTTCAGACAGTTGTGTTCAATAAACTGGATTTAAAGATTTTTCTGTTAAATAATAATGGGTATCATTCCATCAGGCAGACACAGAAAAATCTTTTTCAGGGGCAGTCTTATGTGGGAATCGGTGGCGGCTACGGCCTGAGCATACCGGACTTTTCCAAAGTAATTCCTGCTTTTGACATTCCCTACTACAGGATAGATTGTGTGGAAAATGTTCAAGACAGGATTCGGGAGGTACTCGACGCGGATGGACCGGTATTTTGTGAGGTATTTGTTGACTGGCAGCAGGATTTTGCACCGAAGTCGAGTTCAAAAGTCCTGCCGTCCGGAAAGATTGTCTCTGCTGCAATGGACGACATGGCACCGTTCCTGGATAGGGAGGAGTATGAGGGGAATCATATAAAATGAACCGTGTAGTGATAACAGGACCGACAGGCGCCATTGGAATGGCGCTGACTGCGTATCTAAGTGACAGGAATATACAGGTTCTGGCAGTGGTCAGAGGAGATTCAGCCAGAAAAGACAGGATTAAGGAATCAAACAATGTGGCAATCGTGGAATGTGCGCTGGGAGAAATGGATGAACTGCCGCAAAGAGTCCGAAAGGTAATACAACAGAAGCACTGGGATGAAAAACAGTCCGTAGATGTTTTTTTCCATTTTGCATGGGACGGCACATTTGGAGACTGCAGGGATGACATGTATCTGCAAAACAGGAATGTTAAATATGCCCTTGATGCCGTTGATGCGGCGGCAGAACTTCAGTGCGGCTTGTTCATTGGTGCGGGCTCACAGGCGGAGTATGGCAGGTATGAGGGTAAGCTGAATGCGAATGTGCCGGCATTTCCGGAAAACGGATATGGCATTGCAAAGCTATGTGCAGGCCAGATGACGCGAATCCGATGCCGCCAAAAAGGCATGCGGCATATCTGGACGCGAATCCTGAGTGTATATGGACCCTATGACGGGAGTGGCACAATGGTCATGTCCCTGATTAAAAAAATGCTTCATGGCGAGCGGGCATCCTGTACAAAAGGGGAACAAATGTGGGATTACCTGTATGCGAAAGATGCGGCAAAAATGATGTACCTGATAGGCTGCCATGGGATAAGCGGAAAGGTATACTGCCTGGGAAGCGGTGTCGCAAAACCGCTGAAAACCTATATTGAGGCAATGAGGGCTGTCATCAATCCAAATGCAGAAGTAGGTTTTGGCGATGTGGAATATGCGCCAAGGCAGGTTATGTACCTATGTGCGGATATACAGGAGCTTATTGATGATACCGGCTATGTTTCTGACTATACCTTTGAAATGGGAATACGGGAAACGGTAGATTGGGAGGAAGCACAGGATGAAAAGGATTAGCATTTTAATACCATGTTATAATGAACAGGAAAATGTGGTTCCGATGAGTGAAGCGATTGTAAACTTGTTTGAAACAGAGCTGGCGCAATACGATTATGAGCTTGTGTTCATTGACAATGACTCAAAGGATAATACCAGACCGCTATTGCGGGAGATATGTGCGAAAAATCCCCGCATCAAGGCGATATTCAATGCAAAAAACTTTGGGCAGTTCAATTCCCCGTATTATGGAATCCTTCAGACGACAGGGGACTGTACAATCAGCATGGTCTGCGATTTTCAGGATCCGGTAGAGCTGATACCGCAGTATATCAGGGAATGGGAAAACGGATATAAAATTGTGATAGGAATAAAGAAATCCAGCAAAGAGAATCCTGTCATGTATAAGCTGCGAAGTACGTACTACAAAATCATCAAAAGATTTTCCAATGTGGAGCAGATTGAGCATTTTACAGGCTCGGGGCTATATGACAGGGAGTTTGTGGAGGTGCTTAGGAATCTAAAGGATCCCACGCCGTTTTTGCGGGGGATTGTCGCGGAGCTCGGGTACCGGAGAAAGGAAATACCCTACGAACAGCCGCAGAGGCGCGCAGGAAAGACACATAATAGTTTTTACACCCTGTATGACGCGGCAATGCTTAGCTTTACGTCTTATACGAAGATTGGATTAAGGCTGGCGACTTTTATGGGAATCGGTATTGGTATTTTAAGCGCAGTGATGGGAATTGCATATCTGGTAATGAAATTATTGTACTGGAACCGGTTTGTTGCAGGTATGGCTCCAATGCTGATTGGCATTTTCTTTCTTGGTTCCATCCAGTTGTTTTTCCTTGGGTTTATGGGGGAATATATACTGTCCATTAACCAGAGGATCATGAACAGACCACTGGTAATCGAGGAGGAAAGGCTGAACTTTGAAGACGGATGCGGGGAGAAAGAGGATGTTTGATTTTTCGTTTTACAACAATAAAAGGATATTGATTACGGGACATACGGGATTCAAGGGAGCCTGGATGTGTAAAGTATTGCTTATGGCAGGGGCGGATGTCACAGGCTATGCCCTGAAACCACCAACGGATCCCTCCTTGTTTGGTATATGCCATTTGTCCAGCCAGCTGCATTCCATAGAAGGGGATGTGCGTGACCTGGCACACCTAAAGCGTGTGTTTCACCAGACGCAGCCGGAGATTGTCATTCATATGGCGGCGCAGCCCATCGTGCGTGAGTCCTATCAGAATCCCGTATATACGTATGAGACGAATGTGATGGGAACCGTGAATGTGCTTGAGTGTATCCGTCACACACCTTCGGTCAGGTCTGTCATTAATGTGACGACAGACAAGGTCTATCTGAACAGGGAGTGGGAATGGGGATACCGGGAGAACGAGGAGTTAAATGGGCATGATCCATACTCCAACTCCAAGTCTTGCTCCGAGCTCGTAACAAGCAGTTATATCAAGTCTTTTTTTATGGACATGGATGTTGCGGTTTCTACGGCAAGAGCCGGTAATGTCATTGGCGGAGGGGATTTTGCAGCAGACAGGATTATTCCGGACTGCATTCGCGCGGCGGAGAAAGGAGAGGACATCATTGTGAGAAATCCTTTTTCAATCAGGCCGTACGAGCATGTACTGGAACCAATTGCCGTATATCTGATGATCGCGCAGCAACAGTATATGGACAAGACTTATGCAGGATGCTACAATGTGGGTCCGGATGATGCGGACTGCCGGACGACAGGAGAACTTGTAACGCTGTTCTGCGACAAGTGGAATCAGGTGTGTGGCGGAACCATGAAATGGATTGACAAACATGACGGCGGTCCACACGAAGCGAATTTCCTGAAGCTGGACTGTGCCAGGTTAAAAAGCGTATTTGGGTGGAAGCCAAGATGGAACGTGGAAACAACCATGGAGAAAATAGTGGAATGGTCGGCAAAGTATATGGCAGGCGCAGATGTTTCTGACTGTATGGAGAAACAGATAGAGGATTTTTTTGGAATATGAATGAAATTAAAGCAGAGTCAGTTTACCGGAAAAATGTGGTGTGGAATGTTGTGGCAGGAATCATAAATGCTGCCGAGGCTGTAATTATTGTTGCAGTGGTCTCCAGGGTAAATGGGTTAAAGGATGCCGGAATTTTAACATTTGCATTTTCAGTGGCAAACTTGCTGATGACAGTTGGGAAATTTGGTGTAAGAAATTATCAGGTCGTGCATGAGAACGAGGAATATTCCTTTCAGGAATTCTTAAATTTTCGGATGGTGACAGTCGGAGTCATGGTATTGTCCACTGTTGTTTATACACTGTATAACTTAAGGATATATGATGGCGTCAGCCAGAAGATGGCATGTGTTTTTTGGGTGTGCCTGTGGTATGCAGTCGAGGCCTTCGAGGATGTCTATGCCGGTTCCTTTCAGGCGCGGGGACGGCTGGATGTCGGCAGTAAAATGTTTTCGATACGATGGATACTGACCCTGCTTGCATTCATCATGGCGGATTTCGTATCAAAGGATATTGTCAGGTCTGCTATCTGTGGTTTCGCTGTATGTTTTATTGCCGGATCCGTGTTCATTATTTATACGTACTTTAAATATATGGATACAAATAAAGGACACGCAGGCAAAGGTATGGGTATGCTGTTTAAGGAAAGCATTTCTTTATGCATTGCATCATACTTGTATATTTATATAACGAGTATTCCAAAATACGCGATAAATACATACCTTGGTGATGAAACCCAGGCGGTCTATGGCTACATCTCCATGCCGGTGTTTGTGATTGCATTACTGAACAGCTTTATTTACCGCCCTCAGTATGTACTGTACTCAATGGAATGGAAAGAACACAAGATTCAGCAGTTTTCCCACAGGGTTATGAGGCAGATGCTCGTTCTTGTTGCAATTGTGCTGGTATGTTTGCTCGGGGCATTTCTCCTTGGAATTCCGGTATTGTCTGTTTTGTATCATGAAAATCTCAGCGCGTACAAAGTTCATTTACTGGAAACGCTTTTTGCGAGTGGTTTTCTGGCAGTTGGAGGTTTTCTTGCGAATATATTTACGGTTATGGATGAGCAGAAACGGGCAATGCTGATATACCTGATGGTTTCGCTTGCGGGACGTGTGATTATTTACAAAATGGTAGAGCAGTACCAGCTGGAAGGGGCTGTGTGGGGATATATGATTACAATGATATTATTGGCAGTCGTATTTGGTATTGCATATATGGGAATATTAAAAAAAGCAAGACATGATAGACATTAAGTTTATCCCGTCTTGTTTTTTTGGAAATTTTATTTTTTACAATCTGTTCTGGCGGAGATACTGAAAGGCTTCAATACCTTGTAACGGATAAAGGCAGCTAACTGCGGAGAGTACTGGGCAAGCCATTGATAACCGGAAACCAGAAAGGATGTGTGCAGTTCTTTTTTAGTCCTATCCATCAGGAAATGGTGCAGATATTCCAAATCGTGCTTACATGCGTTCCTGTTAAGGAGCGAGACTGCGTTATGGAGCAATCGTTCTTTGTGTTCCTCCAGTTCGACAGGCTCAGGATTCCAATTGACTGCATCATATTGGTCAGGGGTGTATAGGGGCAGAAACTTTTCCAGCCACCCGAATCGTTTGTCAAATCCATCCTTCACAACAATGACAGGGATTCCCATTGCCATACATGGGACAGCCACATGTAATCGGGATGTAATGATTAAGGTGGCTTCGTTGTAGTATCTGGCATAAATATTTTTGGTTTTTTCCTGAATGATGTCTGCAATTTCCTGCCTGGGAAGGTTTTTGTCGATAGGGATATCCTGTGTTGCGTATTCCGCTGACTGCATAATGTCTTCCGGTATATAATGTACTGCTTTGGGGTGAACATCAACGAGAAAAGCGTGCGGAGTGTCCGGGACAAAGGCACGCCTTGGAAACAATGAAGTAATACATCCCAGGAGATACGCTTCACAGCCATTTTTACGCATGGCGAGCATTGTGCTTTCATCCCGGCATCCGATAGGTTCAAATTCTTTCCAGAAATTTTTATGCTTCAGGTATTGCCTTGCGGTGCAGTGCAGGCTTAAAAATACTGGTATAATGTCATCTGATGCTGGAAATACAGGGTTCCTGCTTTCGTATTGGAAGTAGCCGGCAATTGGAAGAATGACTTTTTCGCCATGATAGGTGCGGATTTCGTCAATCGGAATATTGATGATATCATCCTGATGAATCTGCATTTCCTTATATATGATATCTACGGCAAAAACCTGTGCGGTGTCGCCGGCATTGAAGAAACTGCGTTCAATTGCGCGGTTAGCGAATGTGATTCTTCCCCATTTCATTTTTAGTTCTCCTTTTTGTCAGAAAGCGCAGTAGTAGAAAAAGCTTTCAGAATTTTTTTCTGGATAAATTCGGCAAGCGCCGGAAAGTACTGGGCAAGCCATATAAAACAGGATGTCAGCACTGGTGTATGGAGGTTCTTTCTTGTTCTGTCCATATAAAAGGAATGGGTACTTTCCAGGTCGTGGTAATCAGAAGTTCTGTTCAATAGGTTTATGACGGCTCGCATTAATCTTTCCTTGTGTTCCGTAAGGTCAATAGGCTGGGGGTTCCAGTCGATTCGGTCATATTCATCAGGGGTATACAGCGGCACAAATTTGTCCAGCCAGCCAAAACGTTCATCGAATCCGTTCTTTACAACGATTGTGGGAATTCCCATGGCAATGCATGGGGCAGCGGCATGCAGCCTGGAAGTGACGACGAGCGTTGCTTCATTATAATAGCGTGCATAAATTTCTTTTGTTTTCCCTTGAATTTGCTCCATGATTTGTTTTTTGGGCAGCGTTCTGTCAATCAGTATGTCATGGGTTATATACTCGGCTGATTTCATAAGCTTTTCGGGAATATATTCAACTACTTTCGGCTGGACATCTATCAGAAAAACGTGTGGCTTGTCCGGCTGAAAGCTGCGTTTTGGGAAAAGCGTAGTGATGCAGCCCAGCAGATAAGCATCGTATCCCTTTTGGCGCATGGCAATCATGGTATTTTCATCACGACAGCCGATGGGACCGTATTTTTTCCAGAAATCAGCGTGCTTCAGGTATTGCCTTGCGGTACAGTATACACTTAGAAATATTGGAATAATATTTTTGGAAGTTGGAAATACGGGATGTTTTCTGCTGTATTGGAAATTACCAGCCATTGGAAGAAGAACGGTTTCCCCATTGTAGGTACTTATTTCGTCAGCGGGTATATCAATAATCTGTTCGGAATCAATTTGCATTTCTTTGTAAATCAGGTCTACGGCAAAGGTTTGCATGACGTCCCCGATATTACAAAAATTTTTATAACACAAAGAAGTCGCAAATGTTATTCTTCCCCATTTCATGTATCATTTCTCCCCTTGATTTTAATGTTGGATTTCAGTTAATATATAATGTATCCTTAAGTACCCAGCTAAAGGATTTTCAATAGCTTTATCATAAACTATTTTTACATATATTGTCAAGAATTTAGCCCAAAACCATTATTTTAGGTAGGTAGCTGTTCATTTATTTTGTCCATGAGTTCGACACATTTTCTTTTTTGTTCAATGCTTGGATGTACATATAAATTCATTGTCGTGTGTACACTGGCATGTCCAAGTATCTCACTCACAGTCTTGTAATCGGCGCCAGACTCAATGCATCTGGTGGAAAAGGTATGTCTCAGGCAATGAAAATTTAATTTCCGGACATCCAAAGAGTCCATAAATTGTGAATAAAAATTTCTGTATGTCCGTGGTTCAATGTACTTTTCGGTGTTTGTCAGGACATATGCGTCAGGGTTGTTGATATATAATTCTTCCAGTGTCTGTGTGAGTTTCGAGGAAATTGGGACTTCACGTATTGCGTTGCATGTTTTTGGGGGAGTGATACTTATCTTTGTATGTTTTTCTTCAATTTCATCCTTAAAATATAGTCTTTGCAAAGTTTTTGAAATTATTATGGTTCCATTTTCCAAGTCAACATCCGACCATTTTAACGCACATAACTCGCCAATTCGAATTCCAGTATAGAGACTGATTAAAATCCCATTTGATTTATTGGTTAAATTGGTTAGTATGGAATTCACTATGGTCTGCTGTTCTCGAATATTATATATTTGTGCAGCTGTGTTTTTGTTTTTACATACCGGGACGGTTAAGTTCATTTTTTGATTTGGTATGTAATTTTTCTGTATTCCATAGTTTAAACATAGTTTAAGAATTAAAGTGATATCCCGGATTGTTTTTTCAGAAAGAGGCATATTACCCCGCAGACGGTTATTTTCATACCAATTTGACAGTTTCTGATTCAGAATATCCGATGTTATCAGGTCACAGTCTATGTTTCCGAATAAGGGAATAAGATGATTTTTTAACTGCACTGCATAAGTGCAGTAATACCTTTTGAGGACAGGATTGAGATTGTCAGGAGCATTAAATATGTGGATGCCGCGGTGCCACAGTATGACATGGATAAACTGCTGGCTTGCAAAAAGCTGGGGGCATCTGTTTTGTTTGTGGGTGATGACTGGTATGCGACAGACAAATGGAAAGAGTATGAGCAGAAGTTTGACAGGGAGAATATAAAAATCATCTACTTTCCATATACAAAGGGCATATCGTCCACACGAATTTCAAGTAAGCTTAATTTGCAGGATGATAGGAGTATGGGATAATGACATTGCAGGAGTATCAGGATGTTTTGTTTGGGATATTGTGTGCTGTTGATGATATATGTAAGAAAAATCACATAATGTATATGCTCCATGGCGGCAGTATGCTGGGAGCCGTTCGCAACCATGACTTTATTCCGTGGGATGATGATGTTGATATTATTGTATGGCAGAAAGATTATGAACTGTTGTGTGCAAAGTTAAGGGAGCAGCTTCCGCAACATTTGAGAATCGTTACACCGAATGATTTACTGCCTAACTTCTTTGACTTTGTAACACGTGTGCAGGATATCCGCTATACAGTCCACGAACCGGCTGAGGAAGACTTGTTTTATGAAAATAAGCAGAATTATGCCTTTATAGACATTTTTCAATTTGTGTACAGTGCAAATACAAAATGGCAGATGAAGTGGATTGTATTGAAACATAAAATTTTATACGGATTTGGCATGGGGCACCGCTACCGGATTAAAAGTGAAAAGTATACATGGATTCAGAAATGCCAGACAAAAGTCCTTGCCAGTATAGGTGCCACAATGGATATGGGGAAAATTTTAAAGTGGAGAAACAGGCTCATTCATAAGCAGGGTAAATCGCCAAAAAGGTATTGTATGAGTGTAAATTCACCGCTGAGGGGGATTGGAAGACCCTATGAAAGCGAGTGGTATTACGATGTCTGCTACATGCAGTTTCGTGACAGGCAATTTCCGGTTCCCAGGGGATATGACAGCCATCTTACCCTGCAATATGGCAACTATATGGTTCCTGATAAAGGAACTGGGGAATATGTGAAACATTTCATTGAATGACAGTCAAAGATGGTGTATCATGGCAACTGAAAAAAAAGTATAAATAGGGATTATGACGATAAATTTAAAGCGAGGATATATTTGGAACACATTAGCTGGAATATTGAACGCATCAGAAGCAATTATTATGTCCATGATTGTCACAAGAATGATGAGCCTCGCAGATGCGGGCATGTTGTCCATTGCGTTTACGATAGCTAACCAGCTGGTGCTTGTTGGTAAATTTGGATTAAGAAATTATCAGGTAACGGATGTAGGGGGGCAGTTTTCTTTTTCTATCTATCTAAAAACACGCCTGGTCACAGTAACTGGAATGATGCTCTGTACAGGGGCATATCTGGGATATGCGTCGGTTTTTCTGGAATATAACAAAAATAAAATCCTGATTATTTTTGTGCTCTGCATGATTTATGCCGTGGAGGCTGTGGAGGATGTAATATGGGGATATTATCAGCAAAGACATAGACTGGATTTGGGTGCACAAATGTTTTGTGTCAGGTGGATGGGGATTCTGCTCGCTTTAATTTTATTTATCAGCCGCTATTGGTTCCCATGGCGGTTGAATGGGAGAACAGGCAAATAAAAAGTTTTACTGGCAGGGTAGGGAAGCAGCTGCTGGTGGTTGCCGGACTATCCGTGATATGTCTTGCAGGGGCATACTGGGTGGGAATTCCTGTTCTTTCAGCGCTTTATCATACGAATCTGTCAGAATATAAGGCAGAACTTCTGATATTGCTTTTGGGGAGTGGTTTTATGGCGTGTGTGGCATATGAAAATGTCGTCTTGACAATTATGCGGTGTCAGAAAGTGCTGTTAGGACCTTACTGCCTGGTATCTTTTATTGCGGCAGTCGTTTTGCGGCCTGTTGTTTCCCTGTACGGAACACTGGGGGCATCGGTCTGCTATTTGATTTTTATGGTGGCACTATTTTTGATATATACATTTTATTTAATAAGAAAGCTGCATTGATATATTTTTTAATTTTGGTCATAATTTACTGTGACTACATTTTGAAATATTCTCCAGGAAGTATGTGAAAATTGTTTTCATTGCAACGCTGATTTGGCAGTGAATGAACGAACGAAAAAACGAAATACTGCAACAGATGTCATTGACATTTTGCATGATAAAATATATACTTAAACGTGTCTTTGCTTGTATAAACTGACTAGTTAGACTTTGTGAAGGGAAAGTTTCAAAGATGTTATTTAATACAGTGCAGTATCTGATATTTTTGCTGATTGTGGTCTTGATTTATTATATTCTGCCGAAAAAGGTGCGTTATGTGTGGCTTCTGTGTGCAAGCTACTATTTTTATATGCAATGGAATAAAGTATACATCCTTTTACTGGCATTTTGTACGCTGATAACGTATTTGGGCGGGCTGTATATTGAACGATATAAGACTGGGTATAAGGAGAACGGCAGCAGAGGAAACGGCAATCGGAAGCTGTGTCTTGTATTGTGCATTGTGCTTAACCTGGGAATCCTGTTTTTCTATAAGTATTTTTCATGGGGAGTCTCAACGCTGAGCCGTATATTTTCGGTATTCCATGTGGGTGAAATCACGTGGGATATGTCGATACTGCTTCCTGTCGGGATTTCGTTTTACATTTTGCAGTCGCTGGGGTATTTAATTGACGTATATCGGGGAGACATTTATGCGGAGAAAAATTTTATTCATTATGCGTTGTTTGTCTCATTTTTTCCCCAGCTCGTGGCAGGACCAATAGAGCGTTCCAAAAACTTGCTGGTGCAGCTGCACGAAGCGCATAAGTTTCAGTATGAAAATGTGAAAAAGGGTGCCATCCTGATTTTGTATGGACTTTTTCTGAAGGTGGTGATTGCAGACAGGGCGGCGATTGTCGTGAATACTGTGTATGAAGACAGCGCGAGTTATCCAGGATTCTATATTTTAATAGCGACAGTCTTATTTTCCATTCAGATTTATTGTGATTTTTATGGGTATTCCACGATTGCAAGGGGATCCGCGCTGGTTATGGGCATACGGCTGATGGATAATTTCGATGCACCATATTATGCAAGGAGTGTTCGGGAATTCTGGCGGAGATGGCACATCTCACTTTCAGGGTGGTTTCGTGATTATCTGTATATTCCGCTTGGCGGCAGCAGAAAGGGGACAGTGAGGAAAGAGTACAACCGTATGGTTGTGTTTGCGGTAAGCGGGCTTTGGCATGGAGCATCGCTTAGTTTTTTATTCTGGGGGATGTTAAATGGCATGGGGCAGGTTGTGGAGGATCTGGCAGAGAAGATAAAAAGGCGTATCGGGAATCCACAAATTCAAAAAGCGGCATGCTTTAGCAGAAAGCTGTGTCAGACGCTGTGTACCTTTGGTTTTGTGACATTTGCATGGATGTTTTTCCGGGCAAGCGGATTAAAGGATGCACTTTTGATTCTGCGGGATATGTGCGGCTGCATGAACTGGACCATTTTTTTTGACGGTTCGCTCTATGAGCTCGGGGTGGCACGGCAACCGATGAATATGCTGCTTCTGGCGATTGTGGTGTTGTTTGTCGTGGATTACCTGAAATATAAGGGACATGATGTTGCGGAGCTGTTTTTGAAGCAGGACTGGTGGTTCCGGACAGTAGTAATCATGACAATGGTTTTTGTCATTTTGCTTTATGGGTGTTATGGGACGCTTTATGACACTACACAGTTCATTTATTTTCAGTTTTAAGAAAAGGGGGCGTCCAGAACATGAAATGGTTTCGGAAAATTACAGGGATTGTGGTGAGGATTTTAATTTTCTGTGTCATTGTGGATGGTCTGAATTATGTTTATGTGACGGATTCGCAATGGGAGCGAATTTTGTGGCATAATTTTTATAAAGCCGAGGGGAAAATTGATAATCTGTATCTGGGTTCTTCACATGTATATTATGACATTGATCCGTTTTTGCTGGATAAATTAAATGGACAATATAACTTTAATATGTCAACTCCCGGGCAGCTGATGAACGGTACCTATTACCTTCTGCGGGAAGCGGACAGATACAACGAACTGTCTCATGTCTATATAGAACTGTATTACCTGAGAAATACCGGTGATAGTGACTGGGTTACACAAGAGCCTTGGTTTAACTGGCAGAACACAGATTATATGGAATGGTCTTTCAATAAACTTTCATACATGCTGTCAATTACCAATGATATCGAAAACTATATAGATATTCTGATACCGTTTAGCAGATATCGCGAACATCTTGGCGATTATGAATTTATCAAATCTAATATTGAGACGAAAATGACAAGTGATTATAAATATTCAGATGAATATGAAAAATATCTGGACAAAGGCTTCCGATATACGGAATACGTATGCAGGGCAGAGGACAGAAGGTTTCGGAAAAAGCAAAGTTTAGGCGATAATCCCATGGCGCAAAGCAGTGAGCAGTATCTGCGTAAAGCGATTGAATATTGCCAGGAGAAAGATATTCCGGTTACGTTGTTCATATCACCAATGTATAATCTGCAGCCTGCCAGTGTAGGTAATTATGACAATTATGTAAAGCAAATGAAGAATATTGCCAGTGAATACGGCTTGGATTTTTATGATTTTAATCTTGTGAAGGAAGAATATTTTCCAATACAGAATTTGAAATATTTCAAAGATGTCGATCACTTGAATTCAAAAGGTGCGGCCATGTTTACAGAATTTTTTCATAATGTGGCATCGGGCAGCGCAGAACAGAATCAGAAGTATTTTTATGATTCTTACGTGCAGAAACTGATGCGTGAGGAACCGGAAGTATATGGAATTCACTATTGGAAAGAAGATGCCCAAATATTCATGAATGTTGTGTCAAACAGAGATTGCGGTATGGAATACAGAATTACAATTACTCCGGATGAAAATTTGAATCAGGAACCATATCTCGTACAGGATTTTTGTGACAATAAAAGTTTTATTGTAGAAGCTGAAAGTGGAACCTGTACAGTCGAGTACCGTATGGAAAATGATCCTGATAGGGTACTTTTAGTAGAGGTAGAATTTAAATAGGCTGGAAAAAAGGATCAGTTGAGGGAAAGATTATGGACATGAAAAAGAAAAAAATGATAACGACGGCTGTCATGGTTGTATTTTCGGTACTTCTGGCATATTTACAGTTTGTACAGGCACGGTGCAACTCGGATGATGCGGGAACGTATGTATATATGTACAATTATTTTGAACTGGGAAATGAGGCGCTTACCATAAAGGACTATTTAAATCCGTGGTTCTATTGCGCGGCAGCTGCCTATTTGCTAAACATTGGAGGAAGCGGGGCATTCACTTCCCTTGCCTATCTTTCCGTATGGTATGGGGGGGCAGTTTTTTTCACGTTTCTCTTGATAATGAACAAAAGGGATTCTGGGTGGATGCTGGCGATGGCGGTATTTATCCTTCTGCCATACAGTCAGACAAATAAGTATCATATGATGGCGGCGCTTGTCACACTTTTTTCAATATGGGTGCTGCAATGCTATAAGGATACCAGGAAAAAGTGGATTTTGGCAGCTGCCGTTCTGATGGCAGTATATTCTTTTTTGTTTACAGACGACAGGCTGCTGCTGCTGGTCTTTCTGGCTGCGACAGTGATTGTTTATTTTGCGATTCTTTTCTTGCAGGATCAGGACAGGCGCAAGTATTTGTACATGGTGGTATTTGGCGGGATACTGGCTGCGGGTGTGCTCAACTTTGCCGATATCATTATTGGAAAGCTTCTGGGGCAGGACACTGGAATCTCGGGTGTGCTGGGTGGCTATGGGGGTGCCGATTACTTTAACTGGATCGATGTAGAAAACTTTTTTTTGAAAGGAATCCCATCTATTATCGGTTCGCTGTTTGTTCAGTGGAATATTCCCATTCAGGGTGGAATGATACAGTTGAAATCCATTTACTGGTTTATCAGGATTGTCATTGCGTGCCTGGCTCTGGCTGCTTTGTTTGACCGGTGGAAGCTCATAATCAGAAAGGGAATTAAGGATGTAGAGCTGTTGGACGCGCTGTCTGTAATATGTACTACGGTTGCCATTGGCGTCAATGCCCTGAATGGAATGGTACAGTACTATAGCGTGACGAACGCCCCGATGAACAGATACGCAAGTGTATGCTGGTTTTTGCTTGTGGTCATTCTGGTAAGATGGCTGGACGAACGTCTGAAAAGAATAGTGGTTTATCCAAATATATCCAACAATCTGTTCCTTGGGGGAATTTTTGTCCTGCTCACGATAGGGTATGTCAATCCGGTTTTTGCCCCGTCAGAGGACATTGTAAACAGTTCCTATGCAGTGGAGCTTGATTATTTAAAGGTGCATGGAGATACTTATAAGTATGGTTTGGGAAGTTATTGGAAGTCCAAACCAATAACAGCGGCGACAAATGCAACGTATGTGGTGTGCAATGGCAGAATAGAGGAGGATGCGCTGGTAGGCAGTAAGAAGGATGGATTTTATATGGATGGGGGAAACTATTTTAATTTTATCGTGTCCGATGCCGGCAGTGAGATGACGGTGTCTCCGGAAAAAATAGAGCGCGTGCGGGGAGATTATACGGATATTTATTCCAATGGGGACACAATTTATATGTATGATTATGATATCCGGTTTGATCCGACAATTGTCATGGACACAGCAGGGATGGGGTACGAACTCACGGATACCATTATATATAACATTGATTTGCCGGTAGGGACGAGCAGGATAGAAGTCACGACAGCGGCGAAGGACAATCTGGTACTGGCAATTGTGGACAATCCGGACATCACTGATGTGAGAATTGGCAGCAAGGGGGACAATATCGCGACCGCCGAGGTTACGTGTCTTCAGAATACACAGATAGGATTTTCAGTAGGACGCAGGGAAGATATTCCAATAGAGCTGTATAAAGTAGAAGTGAAAAGAACGGCAGGGGCTGTCTATGTGGATGCGGGACAGAAAGCGCTGCCGCTGAATGATGGCAGCTATATCGTTACGTTTTCCGGCGAGGACTTGAAAGGCATGAAAGTAAACTGGAAGGTTGACGGTGAGGTGACGCAGCTGACAAACGGAAGGATAAAAAGGCGTTACCTGGTCAGGGTATCAGGGAAACAGGATGTGCAGTATGAGGTGATACCCAACGGCGCCGTTGTAGATTCGGTATATTATGAGAATGAGGACTTGTTCGGGAAATAAAGGACGGCTTTGACCGGCTGGAATGGGAATTTGGTATGGAAAAACGTCAGAGTAATTTTGAATTGTTGCGCATTTTGTGTATGGTTTTGATTGTGGGATTCCATATGATTGGCCAGACGAAGATGGATGGTTGTGGACCGGAGGACGGAATCGCTTATTATTATTGTATATTCATGGGCTCAGCCGGACGGCTTGTCTGCAACACCTTTGTCATGATAGGGGCGTGGTTTTTGGCAGACAGTGAATTCAGGCCAGAGAGAGTTGTCAATCTGTGGCTGGAAATTTTTATCTACTCTGTCACTATAACTGTGATATGTCTGGGAATCAGGTGTGAGGATGCTGGTATTGTTACGCTGATTCAGTCTTTTTTTCCAGTTTTCGGGAGGCCGGTATGGTTTGGTGCAGAATATATCTGCCTGCTTTTGCTGACACCATGGCTAAATGAGATGCTTGACAAAAAAAATGTGCACAGGACAGGGCGGATAGTGAAACTATTTGGGATTTTAATTATAGGATGTGCCACGCTGTTTCCGATAGGGCATACGACACCTGCATTCAGTGAGCTGGTCTGGTTCTGTTTTTTGTATCTTTTTATAGGTCTTTATAAGCGTGGAGAAATGTCGGGCTGGCAAAAGACTGAGCGGCATAGTTTTGTATGGTTTCTATTGAGTTACTCGGTTTTGTGTGGCATGAAGATAGCGGCAGACACGATAGGGATTGAACCGCTGCGTTATCTGTATACTTATTTTCGGGGACACTATGAGGCCCTTCTGGGTTTTGCCTGCTCTTTTTTCCTTTTCCTTGCATTTAAAAACTGGAAGATAGAACACTGCAGGCTTGTGAATCTGATTTCGCGTTCGACATTTGCTGTGTACATCATTCATCAGACACCGGCATTTTATAGATATATGTGGAATGGCATTTTTCAGATAGATGTATCTGTTGAGAATGGAAACGTGATTGGGTACTCCCTTTTTGTAATGGCTGTGATATTTGTGGTGAGTGTCTGTGTCGACAATATAAGATTATTTGTGATGGGAAGGCTGGTATGTAAATGCAGGGCTTACCAAATGGTGTGTGGACGATTACGTAAATTTTATCAGTGCAGTTAAAAGGAGAAATGGTTATAATGAACAAATCAATATATTTCTTTATTGGGACGGAGGCGGAGCTCATAAAGGTGTTTCCCGTAATTATCGAGTGTCAGAATGCCGGAAGGATATGCCATATCGTTGCATCAGGGCAAAACGACCTGGGTAAAAGCCGTATCATGGAATTTATGGAATTAAATGGCAGCGTTATTGAATTGTCAAAGGAAGCGGACATTAAAAAGAGCGCTGTGGGACTGCTGTGCTGGTTTCTCTGCATAAAGAAAAAAGCGCCGCAGATAATGAAAAAGCATTTCCGTGCAGCCGAACTTAGGGGGGCTGATTTGGTGGTGCATGGCGATACGGTTTCCACAATGATGGGGGCGTTTGTGGGCAGGAGACTGGGAATGCGTGTTTGCCACGTCGAGGCAGGGCTGCGTTCCCATAATCTGTTGAATCCGTTTCCGGAGGAAATTGACCGGTTGATTACCAGCAGGCTTGCAAGGGTGCACTTTGCGCCGGGGAAGATTCCGGCACAGAATCTGCGCAGGGCAAAGGGAGTTGTTGTAAACACAGAATATAACACGATTTTAGACAGCCTGGCATGGTCAAAAAAAATGGAAATCAGGACAGAGGCGGTGCGGGGGATACAGGGGAAGGATTATTTTGTATTTGTCATGCACCGACAGGAAAACCTGATGAATCATGACTTTGTCCGCCAGATATTGAAACAGGTCAGGATGCTTTCCAGGGAAAAGAAATGTGTGCTGATCCTTCATAAAATTACGGAGAATAAGTTTCAGGAGCTTGGTATTTTGGATAAGTTAAAAAAGGATCGTCGTTTTTTGCTGCTGCCGCGGGTGGATTATTTTGATTTCATGAAGCTGCTGGACGGGGCGCAGTATGTGATAACGGACGGGGGCAGTAACCAGGAGGAACTTCATTATATGGGAAAACCCTGCCTTATCATGAGAAAAACGACCGAGCGGCAGGAGGGCATTGGGGAAAATGCAGTCATGTATTCTGGAAGGACAGAGAGTATCAAAAAGTTTGCAGAAAACTATAAAAGCTATCAGAGGGAGTGTCTGTTGGAAAAGTGCCAGCCGAGCAGGATAATCTGCGATACATTATGCAGGAAGTAACGTGCAGCTGGGAATTTTGGCAGGCAATTGGTTCAGCAGGATGGGGTATTTGTTAAGGAAGCCCTGTAACGGAGAGGCTGTGAAAAAAGTCATAGACCAAGAACCTTTTCTATACCATACCATCCCTGCTGCTTGCAAAATTATTAGTAACATCGATAATACTGCCATTTTTTACCTCGTATACGCTATTACAGTTTTTGATAGTAGACAGCCTGTGTGCAATAATAATCAACGTTTTTTTCCCTTTGAGAGAGTCTATTGCTTCCATAACAGCTCCTTCTGTATCATTGTCCAACGCCGCTGTTGCCTCATCGAGCAAAAGAATATCAGGACTGGAATACAGCGCCCTTGCGATAGCTATACGCTGTCGCTGTCCGCCTGAAAACCTCACGCCAGCTTCTCCCACGACTGTATCCAGCTTATCAGGCAGATTCCATACAAACTCTTTCAACTGTGCCTGTTCAAGAGCATCCCAAATCTTTTCTTCATCCGCTGCCTCACATCCAAAAAGGATATTCGCCCTTACGGTATCGTCCAACAAATATACTGTCTGCGGAACATAAGAAATAATCCGGGACCATTGTTCCGGAAAAGAGTATATATCCTGCCCGTCAACAAGAATCGTTCCCTTTATAGGCCGGTATAATCCTAAAATCATATCAGCCAGCGTTGTTTTGCCTGAACCTGATTCTCCAATAATCGCAACTGAATCCCCTTTGCGAATCTCCAAAGAAGCATCATCAAATATTTTAATCCCGCTGTCATCATATTTCCATGTAATATTCTGTATGTGAATACTGTTTTTATAAGAAAGAATGTTTCCTTCCTTGGTATGTTTCCGCCCATTTTCAGCTTGTTGAATTTTTTTAGCTTCACATATATTCTCATAAGCGGCGTTTAAAGACGGATTATAAAAAATAATGGAGTTCAAAAAATTAGAAAACTTATTTGCGGACGGAAGCAGTCTGTAGGCAGCCATCACAAGTGCACCCAAATTGGGAATAAGCTTTGCGGCATCTGCACCGCTGCCAATACGCAGCAGTACCAATATCAAAATATCCATTACAAATGCCGTTTCAATAATTCTTTCCGGTACTTCTTTTATAATAAAATAATTTCCTTTTGCTACCTTGTATTCGTCATATGATTTTTTGAATGCATCATAAAAATATTTTTTCCTCTGCATCACAAAGATGTCCTTAATTCCTTGTGAAATCTGCATGATTCCTTTATTTCTTTCTATATCTGTCTTCCTGAACTGCTCACCACTGCGTTTTAATATACTTTTAAGGCAGAGCGTAAGCACTATAATCAATATTCCGGCAACTAGAGTGACCCCGACAGCCATAATCCAGTCCATGTATACAATATATGCCACAATAAATAATACAGTTATACTTTCTGCTGCCAATTGGCATACGGTTTGAATAATGACATAAATATTATATACATCATCAATTGTTCCCTGCCTGATATCACTGCTGTTTGTTTTGGCATAATACGAATATGGCCTGTCCATGTATGATTCCATCATAAACAATGACAGATCTTCCTCTATCTGACATTGGAATCTCGTCTGCACGGCCCTGGAATATATAAGCAGCAGATTTTTAATGATATAAACCATAATGACACCCAATACCAGTATCGCAAAATATCCCATGTACGAGCTGATTTGCATCTTGGCTGCAATCCATGAAATATAATTGTTAGCCAACAGCCTGTCCCGGTCAAGAATCATCTCGATAAAGGGAATCATTATAGATACTCCCAACAACTCAAATACGGAAGATATCAACATCCAAAACAGAATCTTTATCCCCCGCAGTTTTTGTTTTTTATTCAATATAATATTCAGCTTTTTAAATACATCAAAAAAATATTTTACATTTTTCATTTTAATTCCCCATGGTACACAAACCGGAAACACTCATTCAAATTAACGTCCATCCGTTACAATATACATCTGGCGTTTCTTTAGCATTTATCCATCTGCCGGGACACAATACTTTTTTCTCCGGATTGTTATTAAGATATGCCGCCCACCAGCTGAAACTGCTGTTTGCAATAATCTGGTGTCTGCATGCTGACATCAGTCTCAAATCAATATATCCCTTATCCTCATCATTTCCTTCCACGTATACATAATTTTCTTTATCCCCGAATGTATCCATGGTCCACTTCATATCGTTTGAAAAAAAGAAAAAAGTCGGACGTTCAACTGTCTGATTTATTAATGCTATTGCTTTATTATAATATTCTGTTGTACATATATTTCCATATATGTCCTGGTGCTTTACATAATCGCCCCTGCGGATGTGAACAGATACGGAATTTGTACTTTGTATTTGTATTTCAGCTTGTCTGTTTTTACCTGTAAGTTCATTTTTAAACCGGAATGCGTTTCTTACATCTTGTTCTGCGTTTTGAAAGTACTTCCATGACTGCCAGTACCCATCAATATATCCTTCCTTTATCTGTAATACCCCCGGATCATATTCGCGGTCTGATTTTTCATAATAATGGGTATTCTTATCACCAAACAGCCTCATGAAAACCCTTGCAGTCATCCCCGTTCCCAATATATATTTTCTTGCTTCTTTCTCGGTACATAGTTCATATTTTAAATCAAAACAGTTAAAGTCCAGAAAACAGCCGCGTTTCTCATCTATGTGGTTAAATTTTGACCTGTCGATCCTCACTTCTTTCCCGTGTGCCCTGAACGCCAGATACAGCGCATATTGAAACATCTGGTTTCCCATACCACCCATTAATTTCACAATTATCATTTCTATACCTTTCCGTCCCTTAAAAGATACAAGCAAAACTAGATTTGAAGTTTATACATTAATCCATACCTAAACTTTCCTACAGTTATTTTCCACAGCGTTTTGTTGAATCCGAATAATGTTATTGAGCTTTTCTCCAAAATCTCCCGTAAAGATTTGCACTTTACCATTTTTAGCCGTTTATAATATTGCTTATAGTATTTTAAGACCATTGCAGTATTTTTTTCACACTTTTCCCTGTCTGTTTCACTTGTCACGGTTTGATACCATATTTTCAGAATTACCAGATAAAAACCGACGATTTGCTTATCATACGCAAATTTGCATCCCATTTTCTCATAATACTCGAGATTCATTTGATTTGCCAATGCGGATTCATAATGCAAAGCATTTGGTTTAATACTTCTGCTGTCTGTATATTTAGATATTCTATGCAAAATATATACCTTATTTAGCAATACAGTTTTCTTCGTATTAAGCAGGAAACGTGGGACACAATATACATTACTCATATAATTTTGTGGCAATGTATTTTCTGCCTTTTTCATAATTGGCTCCATCCTCTTATAAAAATTTCTATTTATAAGCATTCCCCACAGATACCCAATACCGCCGCTGTTTTTATCCGGATAAAAATACCTGTATAATAATTCTTCCCCGGTCATAAACTCTATAATAGGAGAATCTGACTTCCACTTATATTTTAGAATGCGTTCCGTATTGACATGCCTGAAACAAACTTGTACGATGTCATAGTCTTTATATTCCATCATATTTTCAAACATGTCCACTGCAAAAATATCATCACCATCCAAAAAGGCAATACTTGTATGCGGACAGGCCATGTTATATCCATATTCCATTGCTTTTGACTTACCTGCCTTTTTTTGATGGTACGCTTTTATTCTGTCATCCTTCTTCGCATATTCGTTACATATGTCGGGAGTCGAATCTGTAGAGCCATCATTAACTAATATAAGCTCAAAATCTTTATATGTCTGCGCCAGTATACTTTCCAATGTATCCCTTAGGAAACGCGCCCCGTTATATACCGGTATAATTATACTCAACTCGCATTGTCCCATCATGTCTCCTCCTAAATTTCAACCTAATCCATTGCACAAATAAGCCTTGATGCCGCCGTTTGCTCCCGAACTGCGTATCAGTGGAAGATGTATTATCGTATTCCTATTTTTATCAAAAGCGGTCTTATTTTTCCAAAAAGAATATGTTCTTTCCATGTTATCCTGGCATATTGACTGCACAGCTCATCATATCCCTGATTGTGAAACACATCCCAAAATTTTTTTCTGCCTTCAGAATCCACAAGACATTCATTATGAATTTTCAAATTATCAGAAGACTGCACTCCCATGTAATCTAAGTTGTCCAAAACATCATGGAACCATTCGGCACCTTTATCTGTATTAATCTGAACGACAGAAAGTCCTTTATTATCTTTCCATTTTTTTGGTAGTGAAATCCTGTTCCAGAAATCCCCGATTGAAATGTCAGCTCCGCTTTTCCCACCAGAATAACGGCAGTTCAGACAGGGCTTGCGCCGGCTGAAATTACCTCCCAGAAATTTATTCCAACCTGAAAGCAAAAAATCCGTATGATAACATTTTCCCGAAATACGCTGGTACATCGAAAATGTTTTCCAGCCATTTGTCTTATCCCGAAAGGATACTTCCTGTAACATCCCTTTTTTTCTATATAATTTGCATTGTTCCTCCCATAGAAACGAACTCACCTTTCCGGAGCACTTATAAAAATCAACCCATGCAACATTATGAGCGTCTATCCCACGTTCTCTGCACAAAGCCTTCATGCCCGCAATTTGACATGACGTACCTGAGAACAATATCTTTTTCCCACTGGAAACATCATTCAAAAAGACCTTTATCAAATCTTCAGGAATAAAAGCATCTACGTATTTGCTGCCGCGCATCCGGCATATGTCTGCATATGTGTCTCCCCTTGTATACTCAACATGGAAATCTTCACTAAATGCAACGCCATATACGATACCTTCCTGCCCAATGCAATACGCTGCCAAAACTCCAAATATCCCTCCAGAAGAACTTTTTAACAGGACATCCTTATCCAGACATCTTGCTGCATACAGGTTATTGGGAATATTTTTCGCGGGCTCAAATTCTTGCAGGGCAGGGCAGGACACAGTGCATTTTCCACACCTGATACATAATTTTTCAGAGACAACCGGATATTCAAAACCTTCCTCATTTTTTTTCATGTGTATCGCATTCACCGGACATATTAAGGCACATGCTTTGCATCCTACACACTCATTTTCTTTCACGCAATCTACATTATATTTCTCCATTTCTAATCCCTCAACATGCTTAGTAAATACGCTAATGACTTTTCCCTCATATCTGCAAGTTTGCTATTTACCGGTCCATACTGTATCTTCTCCGTTTTCACTGCTATGGAGTCACCTATAAGACGTTCGCGCAGCCCCAGTTCATTTAAAAAATCCGTAATTCGCGAAGATGATTCGGTAAAAAAGGATTTTTGCGTAACTTCCACATAAAAATCCTTGTTAAAATTAACAGAAAATGCCACACCATGAAAACTATTCGTAACTACGCATTCTGCATGGAGAAAATATCCGATCCATTGTCTTGGACCTATTGCATTGTTTTTTTGTATGTCGCTATAAATTTTTACTATTTTCAATTTTTTATCCTGAGAAACTTTCTCTGCGAATTTCAATAACCGCTCTGACGTATCCAGCATATAGAGCAATATATATTTTTCGTTTTCTATAACAGAAATGTCTGCAATCTTCTCCCACTCAGCCTTATCTAACAAAAGCGTCGGATCCACGACCCACTCCGCTTTTCGCCCGGTCAGGTTTTCTATCAGCCTGCTTCCTTCCTGTTCGCGGCATGATAAATATTTAAACATATTCCAATACTTTAAATATTTCTTTTTATATTTTTCTGGTATTTTCTTCAGACCTATACTTGAAGCATAACTTCCCTTTTTCGTATTATCACTAATAAAATCAAGCAGGTATGTCGTGTCAAGGTTCAGTCTTCCGCAATTCCACACTTGGTCACTCCCGACAATAAATATATCATACTTGTCTGTTATTTTTCGCAGCCCTTTTTTATTCAGACTTTGTGAAAAATCTGTATATCGCCAAAACTTTTCAAATTCTTTTGCTGCCCCTGAGTTTATTCCTCCGCTTCTTGATCTGACAATCCCTAAAAATTCCTTTATCGTCCATGAAGGAAAATCATCTTTGCGCATAAAACCATACAGCATTTTCCTGGCCAGCCATATAATAGAATCCTTATAAAAATTTTTATGATAATTTAAATATTCACAAAATATATTTTCATTTCCATACTTTTTAATTGCATACTCCAATGCATATTCCTGCAGGCTTCCACCGTAATTTAAATTTTTTACAAATGACAATAATGCAACTTTCACTGTGTCCCTACTTTCCAAATGTTATGTTCCTGCGTTCACCGCCCGTTATTTTAACCAGTCCCAACACTGCAATTTGAATGCATACATAATATAAATATATAAAATGGAGCAGATATGTCGGATTCTTATATACTACACAAAGTCGTACGCTGTCTAATACCGGCAAAGGAATAAATAGGGCATAAAAACAAAACAAAATTTTCCTGGCTTTTAATTTCCTGCTGTAATCTTCCTTTGACGAGAATCCGCTCTCTTCCTTATTAAACAAATTATTGATAACCCGGAATTTAAGCTTTGAGAAATAGGTACCAAATGAGGAATTACAATTATGCTTAATATCATCACCTTTTATAATGCCACACAATTTCGTGTCCGCTATAACCTTATCATATGCCGCGCATACAAATTCAATCGTATCGTACGAGTCTGGATACTTTTCTCTCATATATTCAAGTGAAAGTATGGATGTGGCACTGTCTGCCAAAGGATATATATCCCCCTGCCCGAATTTCATAATTGCACACCGGCCCTCTTCCCTGATAATATTCTTACGGTATGTCTCGTATTTATCAATCTTTGTGTTATACACAAAATAGGAGAACGGATCTCCGAATGTATTCATGTAATCAGCGCAAATTCCGCAAATGTCCTTACGGCCGCGTATGCAGCGGTTTGGTATAAGCGCTTTCAGCTCAGGATGCCTTATTAAAAAATCCATTTTATCCTGTAACTGTGTATGATAGGAAAATTCTTCGTCCGAATCCATTCTGAGAATGTACTTTCCCACGGCATGACTGGTTCCTATCGCTTTTGCATATTCCGGAAGACGTTTGGGATTATCAAATACTTTCGTCCCATATTTCTTAGCAATCTGTCTTGTCGAATCAGTCGAACCGCCATCCACGACAAGTATTTCCAGCTTATCCTGGTCAATCGACTGATGCCTGATTGATTTCAGTGTATACGCAAGCGTACGTTCTGAATTATAAGTTGCTATAATGATTGAAAAAATTTTTTCATTATCCAACCAAAACACTCCTTTATTTCATTTTCTGTTCCGGCAAAAGGATGCTGTTCTGTCTCGTTTTAATGCTGTTTGTCAAAAAGCATACTTTTTGGTAAATTGAAAAGAAATGGCAAGATGATGAATAATTGATTGAGGAATGGTGAAAATTATGTTGTAAATGACATGAATTTGGTGTAAACTTGTATCATTGATGGAAAAAAGTAATTTACAAAAAAGTATACTTTTTGCAAGGCAGCAGCAAAACCGGGGCAAAACAACATTCCTTTTGCCACAATAGAAGATGATTTAAAGGAGTGGTCTGATTGGAAAATCAAATTTTTTTCTCAATAGTAATGCCAGCATACAATTCGGAGCGAACGATTGGAAAAGCACTGCGGTCGGTTAGAAAACAGAAATTTGACCAGGATAGGATAGAAATCCTTGTAATTGACGGTGGATCGAATGACAGGACAACAGAGATAGCCGGACGTTATGGTGCACGGGTGATCTTCAACAAGGACAAGGTACCCGAAGCAGCAAAAAGGCTGGGTTATCAGCAGGCGAAGGGGCGCTGGATCATTAAACAGGATTCTGACGAGGTGTATATCAGCGATATGCAGCTCGCAGACAGGAAAAAATTTATTGACAGCAATCCGGATGTACACTGCATACTGACGGACAGGCTGCTTCCTGGAAAAGGGTGCGGAATAAGCTGTGCCTATCTGAACCATTGCGGGGATCCATTTAGTTATATCGTATATCAGATTAAAGGTTCTATAGTCAAAGAAAATCAAAAATACCTGTATCAGCAGACGGATTGTGGAAATGTTTATCGCTATAAAAGGGGTGATCGGTATCCGATTGGGGATGGAGGCTGTACGGCGTTTGACATATACAAATTCAGGGAGCTTTTTGGTGAGAAATATGATACCCAGGAATATGTAAACCTTTCCACGCGGAAGCTTCTGGAAAAAACATTTTATATGGGATGCATACCGGGGGACAATATTTACCACTATTCCAGTGCAGGGCTAAAGACCTACCTCAAAAAGCTCCGTTTTAAAATCCACTTCAACTTAAACGGCGGCAATATGCTTGGATATGCTGCAAAAGCGCACGATGACAGAAAATACAGCCGGAGAAAATGGCTGTTTGTGTTGTATGCGCTTTCTTTGGTGCTGCCTTTTGCCGACTCTGTAAAAATGGCTTTTGGACAGAAAGATATAACCTTTCTGATGCATTTTGTGTATACCTATTATGTATTGTTCATAACGTTTGCCGAGGTTTTAAAAAAGAATTTTAAGAAGGATGATGGCAAATATTCATATGGTTAGGAACTGTAATTAATAACATTGGTTTCTTAACGGCAACAATCTTAGCGAGGGAACTGGAATGAAAGCAGATGCATTGGTCAGTGTTGTAGTCGGCTCCTACAATGGCGGCGACTTTTTGGGGGAAACGATAGACAGTATACTGGCACAGACATATGGAAAAATAGAACTGATTCTTGTGGATGATGGTTCAAAAGATGATACACTGGCAATCATGCGCCAGTATGAGAACAAGGATTCGAGAGTGAGGGCTTTGCATCAGGAAAACAGCGGGGCATCCGCAGCGAGAGAGGCGGGATATCGGGCATCAACAGGGGATTATGTCATACTGGCAGATGATGATGACGTGTGGAGTCCGCGTTTGCTCGAGGATATGATAGCGCTTACATGTAGTTATATGGATGCGGATGTTATCGCGACGTTTAACCGGCATCTGAGCGATTTTTCTGAAATAAGCAACTATGACTGGACGAATAATATGTCTGATGACACGCTTGGAAAACCGCAGGTGATGTCCGGTCACGATTTTCGGCTGAAATACCGCTCGACGGAGGATGTGCGTCCCGGGTTTTTTTGGGGAATGCTGTTCCGGCGGGAGTTCATGGATAAAATGGCAGCAGAATTTGTGAAATATAAGAAAAAGATTCCGACACACTATTTTAATGATTCTTTCTGCGCATGTAAGGTCGCCGGAATGGCAAATAAGATAGTAGTCACGAATCAGGTGCATATTTTATACCGGGTTTCGCCATCCTCCCTGTGCCATAAGAGCACAGTGTCCCTCCATGTTAAGCATTATATATATGCATTGGAGGAAGAACTGGCATACTATAAGCAACTTGGCTGGAAGGATGTGTATGACATGCTCCTTCCGGGAGGGTATCTGGTGCTGCTGCGTTCATGGTTCATGGTATATGCCTATGAAAAAGATGAAAGGGAGAAGCGGCTTTTTTTTTCAGAGGTGCGCAGAATATACTACACACATATGAAAGACTTGCGTCATATTAAGAAAAAAAACATAAAGGAATATATCGTTTATTGGAGCATTTTGTTGTGGAGCAGGCACCCTAAAATATGGTTTCGCCTAATCAGGATACTACGAGGATGGTGAGCCATGGGTTCACTTAATTTTTTGTACAGGGGAAGGATTTGATGTATGACAGAAACAATTCAGAACATAGACAGGACAACGGAAGATGGGCTGTGCACATCGTGTGGGATATGTGCGGCAGTATGCCCGGCATCATGTATACATTTTGAGCGTCAGAAGGAGACATATCTTCCTGTTATTGATGATAAGAAATGCATCCGTTGTGGAAAATGTCTTAAAGTATGTCCGGGGTACTCATACACTTATCATGCTGAACAGGAAGATGCGCCTGCATGCTTTTCCGTACAGGCAAAGGATAAAAAGATTTTAAAAAATGCATCAAGTGGTGGTCTGGTTACTGCGATGATACGGAAACTGCTTCAGGATGGGCAATATCATGTTGCATTTCTGGTGACGGGTTACAATTATGAAAATCAGGCAGAGACGAGACCATTTTATAAAGGAGACAGCCTGCGGCAGTCGCAACAGTCAAGGTATCTTCCGGTTTCCCAGCAAAAAGCAGTCAGGTATATTCTGGACAATCCGGAAGAAAGGATTATTTTTGTCGGAACAAGCTGTGCCGTACATGGACTTTGCAATGCACTGAAAATAAATGGACGTAGCCGAGAAAATGTATTAATAATAGGATTGTTCTGCAATCAGGCAATGACATATTCCATATATGAATATATGAAGAGGTATAGGCGTTGGAATAGTCCGGTTAAGGCGTTCCACTTTTGGGATAAGAGGGCAGGCGGACGGACGGGGAATATACGGCTCGAGTTTCAGAATGGGACGCATGTCCATCTTCCGGCGAGGGAAAAAGCCCTTGTAAGTGATTTCTGCCGGCAGGAGAGATGCCTGTATTGTATGGACAAGCTGAATGTAGAGGCAGATTTGTCAGTAGGGGACAATTATACCCAAAAGAACGATTCCCCGGAGGGCTCCAGCAACATGATTGTAAGAACCATGTCAGGGCGAAATGCTTGGGAGTACTGCAGGGAAGAGTTTCTGGCATTCAATTCGGATTATGCAGACATCAAAAGCTCACAGCATATCGATAGGAGACTGGAAAATCAGCAGATGAATAACTTGCTGTTTGCGCAAAGGCACGGCGGGCGAACCGTGGAAGAAGGGGTTCCATGCGATTTGGCATCATTTGCCCAGTCAGTACAGAAAGTGACACGAAAAGCCAGAAGACAATATGACAGACAGCTTGCCGACCTAAAATTAGGCGAAAGACATGCATATGGACTTATGCGTTGGAAACGTATTGTCAAATTCGGAGAAATGTGTTGTGGCTGGCTTCTTGTAAAGCTCCGTTTTTACAGAAGGGCATGATGGAGAGGCAAATGAGAATTAAAAATGCAATTGTAAATACAGCAGCAGGGGGGCTGGGGACTCTTTTGGCTGGTTTCCTGCAATTTGTCAGCCGTATTGTCTTTATTCAGTTTCTTAGCGATGAGTATTTGGGAATTTCCAGTCTTTTTACCAATATATTATCGATTCTAAGCCTTGCTGAACTCGGAATTGGGACGACAATTGGCTTTAGCCTTTATGAACCGCTTTCAGAAGGCAGCACGGAAAAAATCAAGTCGATTATGCACCTTCTGAAACGGATTTATTTTTTTATTGGCTTTGTCATTGTAGCAGCAGGACTCTGCCTGATTCCGTTTCTGCCAAGGCTGATTAAAGGGAGCGTGGATCTGGTAAACCTGAATGCGATTTATATACTTTACATTCTTCAGTCTGCCACATCCTACTGGTTTTGGGCATACAAGAGTATTTTGCTGCAATCAGACCAAAAATTTTATCTCATAAAATTTTATCAGGTGATAAGTAATGTCTTTATTACGACAATTCAGCTTGTCACACTGGCTATTTTCAGAAACTTTTTGCTTTATTCAGCGATTGGTCTTTTATCAAATGTTCTGACTAATATTATGGTATCCATTACGGTAGACAAATTATATCCATATATCAGGGACACGGATATCAAAGTGATTAGTGCAGGCGAGAAAAAGATTCTTCTCAAGGATGTTTTTGGAATGTCCTTATTCAAGATAAATACGACACTTATGAGTTCCATCGACAATATTTTGATATCGGCATTTATCCATGTGAGAACGGTCGCATTGTACGGAAATTACCAGACTGTGATTTCCGGGATTTCACAGGTGGTTATGCAGGTGTTTGGTGGCGTCACTGCAACAATAGGCAATCTGATTGTTGAGGATTCGCGCGAGAGGAATGAATTTATTTTCCGGTGTATTCAATTGATGTGCTACTGGGTTTATTCCTTTATCGGGATTTCCATCCTGATATTCATTAATCCGGTTATACGGCTTTTTTTTGGAAAAGACAGGTTATTTTCCGATGACTTGGTGTTTTTGCAGGTATTGTACTTTATGCTGTGTGGATTTCAGAGAACTTCGTTTATATACAGGGATGCCTGCGGACTTTTTTGGAAGGGAAAAATGCGTCCGGTTATGACAGCTGTCCTGAATATTATTATTTCGGTCGTATTGGTTACGAGGATTGGACTTGCGGGAGTGATTCTGGGAACGATTTTGAGCTGGATTTTTACAACGTGGTGGTATGATCCGATTTTGATTTACCGAAATGTGTTCAGGATGTCGTTTACCCAGTATTTTTTGCAATACGGAAAAGCAGTTCTTGTAACGCTTGGCGCCGGAATTATCGCGGTATTGCTGATGCGGATAATTCCTCTGGACGGTATTCCGAACCTTGTTGTACATGGACTGATTGCCGTACTGGTTCCAAATGGGGCATATTTCATTTTTTATCACAGGACACCTGAGTTTGGATACTTGAAGGGAATTTTCCAACAGGAGTGGAAGAAAATAGCTGCCCGGTGTCAGAAGTAAAATAGTTTAGGAGGCTGCAGTATGAAGTATATCATAATTACAGGCGTTAATTTTAATAATAAGGGTGCACAGGCAATGATGTTTCATTTGTATTACTATCTGCAAAAAAAATATCCTGACAAAAAAGTTGTGGCGCTGTGTAAAAATACTGAAGAACAATTAAAACGTTATTGGGAACGTTATAAAATTAGGGCAGTATCATTTTACTTGGCAGATTCTTTTTATGTAGAAGGCGGATTGTACAGGGTAGCTGGGTGCATTAAGGGAATCCAGAGCAGGAAAAACGCTGCAAGATTGCAAAAAATATTGCGAAATACAGATTTGTGTGTTGATGCGAGCGGGTTTAATTTTTCTAATAAGTTTGGACTTTTAGATAATTATGCATGGCTGAAAAATATTGAGATTATGAAAAGGCATAAAATTCCGGTAGTTATTATGCCGCAGTCTTTTGGTCCGTTTGATTTTCCAAATTGGTATGGATGGGGGGTGAAAGCAAAGGCTCGGACAGTCCTGCAATATCCCAAAAAGATATTTGCCAGAGAACAGGCTGGGTTTGATGATCTAAAAGAACAGTTTCATGTTAAGGAGCTTTTTTTGTCACCAGATCTTGTTTTACTGGGAAATGATTTAAAACCGAGGGCTTTTTATAGAAACCTGACGGATATGAAGAGATACAAGGTTGCTGAGGGAAGCGTGGCTGTGGTTCCGAATCAGAAACTAAAGGCACATTCGACAGATTTAAACGGTGAAAGCATTTACGTGTCAACGATTGAAGCCTTGCTGGAAGAAAACAAAAAGGTGTATATCATACGTCATTGTGATAGTGACAAGAAATTCTGTGAAACATTGTCCCAAAAATTTCAGGGAAACGGGAATGTGGTCTATATTGATGAGGACTTAGATTGTATGGAGTATGCCGAATTAATCAGGCATTTTGATTTTGCTGTTGTTTCCCGGTACCATGGGATCGTGCATTCGTACAAAGCCGGCACACCGTGTGTGGTGATTGGGTGGGCTGACAAATATCAGGAGCTGACACAACAGCTAACCCAAAGTCAGTATGTGATGGATTTAAATAGTTTTGATGCGAGAAAACTTAGAGCGAAGATACATGAAATGTGTCTGAACTGCAAGGATGAAAGGGCTGTTATTAACAGATGTTACAGCGAACTGAGAAAGTCGAATGACTTATATCAAACTGCTTTTGATGGGATGAAATAAAAACGGTTTTTTCTGGCAGAAAGTATTTTTCAGAAACGTCCTGGGAATATTCATATGGAGGTACACGAAATGGACATAGACAGACGTCAGTTTATTATCTGCGATAGGAGGATTGAGAAAGAGGACTTTTTCAGCATGTCTTTGGATTGCGGGCTGGTTTTAAGCTACCATAAAGATTTACCGGTGAAAAAGGCAGGCGATAACCTTATACTGGGGCATGTATTTTCTGTCAGCCCCGATTATCCTGTCGCGGAAAATCCGCACTGTCCGGTTGATAAACAAATTGAAAAATGGGCAGGACGGTTTATTGTATACAGTCATGGGACAATATATACGGATGCAACGAACTCCCTGGGGATATTTTATTTTGAAAAGTCGGGCAGACGTATTGTTTCCAGCAGCATTCATCTTATTGTCGAAGTCTGTAAGGTGCCAAGGATAAATAAATATGAACTGGATTTCCGGGGAGGAGGAGATACGTGGGATTTTTATCCTGGACCATATACTCCTTATAAAGGAATCAAAAGATTAATGCAGTATGAGCGGTTAAATTATTTTGGGGACAAATTCGTAAGCCTTTATTCTGTTGAATGGAATCCTCGTTATAAGAGTATGAATCCTTCTGAGCTGACTGGTATATTAATGGAATATGTGAGGTTTATGCTTCAGGAAGTTTCAAAGGAATATGATGGTATCTGGGTTCCTCTGACAGGAGGGATTGACTCAAGATGCGTGTGTGCATGGTGTAAGGCAGCAGCTGTTCCGTTTGAAGCTTATACAGAGGAACGAACGCAAGAGACACATGGTGCAAGTCTGAGTGATGCAGACCGCCAAATTCCAGGCAGGGTGTCAGAACTGCTGGATATAAAGTGGAATTTTTGCAAGATGAAACAGTGGGATGAAGGTAAATGGAACAGTATTATAGAGCATTCTATGGGAATGATGCGCAATCCGAATCTTTATTCCTATGCTTATGGACAATATCCTGAAGGAAAAAAGAAGAATATTATATTACATGGGTCAATATTTGAGATTTCCAGAGAATATTATAAAAAAAGTATGGGCGACTGTGATGGGTTTGATGGGCGCAAGGATGTATTGAATAAATGGCTATGGAGAAATCTGAGAAAATCAGATGTTCATAAAAAGTCAATGCTTACGTGGCTCAAGGATATAGAAAACAAAGGGAATCAAGAAATGGCATGGTATGATAGATTTTACTATGAGCAGAGACTTGGGAGCTGGCTCAGTGATCTGAACCAGGCAATGGATATCATTGATTTTGACAGAATATCACCAGCAAATAATTATGAGATTATTTCCATTTTGCTCGCCTATCCGTGGAAAATGCGGATAAGCGGGGAACATCAGAAAATGATTATGAATGCGTGTGTGCCAGGGTTGGATGAGCTGCCCATTAATCCTTCCACAAAATTGGAAAGGCTCAGATGGTACTATGATAGATCACGCTATAAGCTTCGGGGTATCCTATGCAGGATGCCTTATAGATAAAAATGATTGTGAAATATCCTTATTATATAGTTTTATATAGTTGCTGTAATTTATTGGTGCATAAAATTCATGGAAATAATATTGTGGATTTTTTGGGAATAATAGGTTATAATTGATGCAGTAAAAACGAATTTATTGAAGGAAAAACCATGAAAACAATAGAATTAATCGTACCATGTTATAATGAGGAAAAGTGCATCGGGCTTTTTTATGATGCTGTCAGGGAGGTTTTTGCAAAGCTCCCTGATTTTGATTTCATTATCACCTATGTCGATGACGGAAGCAGGGACGATACTTTAAATGAAATGAAACGGACGGCGTCCGCCGCGGTGGAAGGAACCGTACAGTACATTGCGCTTTCAAGAAACTTTGGAAAGGAATCGGCAATCTATGCCGGATTAAGCAAGAGCAGGGGTGATTATGTGGCACTGATCGATGCGGATTTACAGCATCCGCCCGAACTGCTGGTCCAAATGATCGACGCAATTGAGAAGGAAGGGTATGACAGGGCGACCGCAAGGCGGGTATCGCGAAAAGGGGAGCCCCTGATTCGCAGTGCGTTTTCAAAAGCGTTTTATTCGATTATCAACCACGTCACCGTCCTTGACCTGATTTCCGGGAGCACGGATTACTGTCTCATGAAGCGGACAGTGGTGGATTCGATTGTGTCAATGTCCGAGAAGGAGCGCTTTACAAAGGGAATCTACTCATGGGTAGGGTTCAAGAATAAGTGGATAGAATACAAGAATGTCGAGCGTGCTGCCGGACATACGAAATGGAGCTTTCTGGGACTGCTGCGCTACGCGTATAACGGCTTTATTGCGTTTGCGACAACGCCCCTGCGCGGTGTCGTTTATCTGGGAATTGTCATCACGATTGCCTCCTTCTGGTATGCTGCGACAATCGGAATTGCGGCATTGCGTAATCCGCTTGTACCCAGAACCGGATATAACAGCATCATGATTGTGCTGCTGTTCCTGGGGGGCGTGATTATCACGACACTGGGTGTGATTGGCGAGTACCTTGCGCGGATCTATATGGAGGTGAAGAACCGGCCCATCTATATCGAGCGAGAGACAAACATTGAAAGGGATGAGGAAAAGGAGACAGAATGCGCTTCGGAAGGGGACAAAAGCAGCTAAATGTACTGGCAGGGCATGGAAAAGAGGGAAAATTGTCACAGAAATTGCATAAATACATCTAAAAGACCACACAAAGTCTTGAATATGATGTCATATTTTATAAAATGGAAGTGTACGTATTATCAGAACGAAATTTTACAAAATATGCATTGGGGTGGAAATCATTGAAAGTACAAGAAGCAGTAGTAGTGAGAATCAGAGATTTATGTAAAGAGAAAAATATGAAAATATCGCAACTGGCGTACGAGGCGGGGATGCCGCCATCGACTTTGAAAAATATTATGAATGGCAACAGCAACAATACTGGAATCGTGACCATCAAAATAATTTGTGATGGGCTTGGTGTCTCACTGGATGATTTTTTCCGGTGTGCACTCTTTAAGAAACTGGATGAGGAGATTGTATAACAGATAGGCACTTTTTTCTTTCATATGGAAAGCGGTTAACACCTGGAAATGATACCAGGTGTTTTTTATGCACACGGGCGTCCAGATGAAAAATGTCAGCGAGCTGACGGACGCCCGGCGCGCGAGTAGTGGAGA
>DKUL01000017.1:0-2148 GCA_002490665.1 Lachnospiraceae bacterium UBA7205
TAAACGGTGGATAGCATGTACCTAGACCAAATCTTGCAAATATGAGACAATAGACCAAATCTTTAAACATAGTCACAAAAGTTAAGCACTAAACTTTTCAGACTGATACAAGGAGGTTATAGTCTATGGTTTCACAAACAAGCCTGGCTGCGCAGCAGTGCCGTCTCAGGGAATGGGCAGAACAGATCAGGGACTGCCAAAACCGTGCCGAAGGGGTAAGCATTATCGAATGGTGCTCCCGCAATGGTTTAACAAAAGCGAATTATTATTACAGGCTGCGCCGCGTCAGGGAGGCATGCCTTGAACAGTTTCCGCCGGAAGTTGCACAGCACCAGGTCGTATCCGTTCCGTCAGAATTTTTGTCCCTTCAGGAAAACAGCTTTCCTGCCACACCTGAATGCGGTCTGGAATTATCCCTCAACGGGATCTGCATTCATTTAACAGAAACTTCTTCCATGAAACTCCTCTCAGATGTACTGGAGGTGGTACGCCATGCTCAATGATGCTGTATGCTTTAAAGCTGTGTACATTGTATGCGGATATACGGATCTGCGTTCAGGCATAGACAGCCTTGCGGCAGTCCTCGAAGCCCGGACAGGCAGCACACCTTATGTGCCGGATACCCTGTATCTTTTCTGCGGCAGGCGTGCGGACCGCATCAAGGGACTGGTCTGGGAAAAAGACGGATGGCTGATGCTGTATAAAAGGCTTGCTGAGAGCAGGTTCCAGTGGCCGCGTACCGCGGATGAAGTCAGGGAGCTTACACAGCAGCAGTTCCGCTGGCTGATGGAGGGGCTTACAATCACGCCTAAAAATTCTGTCAAACCCGTAAAGCCGCCCGAATACATGGGATGACTTTGTGCAAAACAGAGAATTTTACAGCCTTAATATAACAGACATTCCATCCGGTGGTATATTGCCGCAAGGCTCCCGTGGCAGGCCCGGTTCGGGACTGTATGGTGGCAGGAGGCGATAAATGCTTTTTGGAAATATCCGAAAAAAATATCCTCCCTGTTTACCAGAAATGCGTTCCAGGGCATGGACATTATGACGAAACCATTGTGAAACAGGATTCGCCATCCCCGTAAAAATCTGGTATAATGAGATTATCAGTATCAGGTGCAGGAGGGAACTGTCATGGAATCCGGATATACTAAAGAAAAGCTTTCCGGTATGGAAAAAGAAACAATCATCCAGCTGTTTCTGGCACAGCAGGAACAGTTGGAAAATATAGATAAAAACCTGCAGCTCGTGCTGGAGCAGCTTGCAGATCAAAAAAGACGCCGTTTTGGCAGGTCAGCGGAACGGCACCTGACAGAAGGGCAGATTTCGTTTGCCGAGATTGATGGCGAGACCGTATTTTTCAATGAACCTGAAGCCGTGGCAGACCAGGAGGCAGAAAACGAAAAGCAGGAAGCGCAGAGGCGCAGGACGCCCAAAAAGAAAAAGGGGAAACGTGAAGAAAATCTGGACGGACTCCCTGTTATTATCATAGAACATTCCATGACGGAAGGACAGCTTTCAGATACATTTGGGGAGGACGGGTACAAACGCCTCCCCGACGAGGTTTACCGCAGGTACAGGTTTACCCCGGCAAAAGTAGAGGTTGAGGAACATCATGTCGCCGTATATGCCGCAAAGACGGATGACACCATTGTCAGGGCCGGGCATCCGGCATGCCTGCTTAAAGGCAGTCTGGTATCCCCGTCCATGGAAGCCGCAATCATAAATGCCAAGTATGTGAATGCGTGTCCCCTTTACCGCCAGGAAAAGGAATTTGAGCGTTACGGGCTCACCATTTCCCGTCAGAATATGGCATACTGGACGATCCAGTGTGCAGACAGGTACCTCGCAGTCCTGTATGATTACCTTCATGAAATAATGTATGGTTATCATGTACTGCAGGCAGACGAGACACCTGTCCTTGTAAATAAGGACGGGCGCACGGCAGGGGCGAAGAGCTACATGTGGGTATACCGCACTGGCAGCATGTACAGCGGCAGGCAGATCGTCCTGTACGAATACCAGAAGACGCGCAATGCCAGCCATCCGCGGGAATTCCTGAAAGGCTTCAGCGGTGTATGCGTCACCGACGGGTACCAGGTCTACCATACGATTGAAAATGAACGGGAAGACCTGACAATAGCC
>DKUL01000017.1:2387-3728 GCA_002490665.1 Lachnospiraceae bacterium UBA7205
GAACGGGAAGACCTGACAATAGCCGGGTGCTGGTCGCATGCACGCCGCAGGTTTGACGAGGCAGTCAAAGCGCTGCCAGAACCAAGGCGGAAAGACAGCCGTGCATACCTGGCACTGACAATGATACAGGCTATATACCGCGAAGAAAGGATGTTAAAGGATCTTTCCGCGGAAGAAAGACGGAACCGCCGCCAGCTGGGTGTGAAACCGCTGGTGGAGGCTTATTTCACATGGGTGCGTGAAAATATTTCCAAGGTTCCTGAAAAAAGCAAAACCCATGAAGGCTTCAGCTACTGCCTCAACCAGGAGAAATACCTGAAAGTATTTCTGGATGACGGCGAAGTCCCGATGGACAACAACGCTGCCGAGCAGTCGATCCGTGGTTTCTGTATAGGAAAGAAAAACTGGGTAATGATTGATACCATTGCCGGAGCGAAATCAAGCGCCATCATATACAGCATAGCCGAAACAGCCAAGGCAAATAACCTGAGGCCATATGAATACTTTGAATACCTCCTGACAGAGATACCAAGTCATATGGAGGACACTGACCGGAGCTTTTGTGAATACCTGCTCCCGTGGTCGCCAAATCTCCCAGAATACTGCCGCAAGCCTGAAAAGAATAGCAATAAATAGTATATCCGAGCCATCCTGATACTATGATACAGGATGACTCGGATTTTGTATAGGTACATGCTATCCACCGTTTACAGTAGGAGATGGATCTTTCTTACTCAATTCAGGAAAAAGTGAAGTTATCAAACATTTATGGGCAACTAAAAGCATAAAAAGTCAGTCAATAGCAGTTTTGACTATTGTATTAACAAGACTCTTCATGTATTCTAATTACATATATGGAGGCGAATCATAATGATAAACAAAACTATATTTTTAACAATGATAGAAGATGTTATGGAATTTGTACACCAGACAGAAAAGTGCTCTTATGAGATTGACGTAGCAGTAGATGACTGCACGATTAATGCAAAATCTATTCTCGGAATGCTCAGCAAGGGTTTTCGCCGTATCATGCGGCTTGATATCCATACGGAAAAAGCAGATGAGCTGTTGGAACAAATCGGAAGGTTCTGCGTATGACAAAAAAATTATGTATTTGCATGATGTATCTGTATCCGGTATTCTGATGGGGTGATACCTGTATATTTCTTGAATTGGCGCATAAAATGCACGTCGGTCTCATAACCACAGAAAAGACTTAATTGATAGATGCTCATGTTCGTTGTGTTCAGGTAAAATTTGGCAAGCTCTATTCTGGCTTGAATAATATCATGCTGGCATGAGCAGCCAAAGAAGCGCCTGTAGAGGTGCTGGAAGTGGGAA